>NZ_JAJJIB010000013.1:0-69092 GCF_020905435.1 Microbacterium sp. F2E
ACTCCCCGGCGGGGTCCTCGAATGGACCTCACCCACCGGACGGATCTACCGCGAAGACGCCCCCGCCCCACCCGTCGCGTTCACCCCGGCATCCACCAGCACTACCGCAACCGACGAACCACCACCGTTCTGAGCCGAGCAGTCACACACCGCACCGGCGGTGCGCCCGCGCCCGGCGCGGGGCCGACCGTGCACCGCGAGGCTCGCGAGCGCCCACCGCGCCATCCGTGCACCACGACGTCCGTGCCGCGCTACCGCCCGGCGCGCGTCAGCGCTCCCAGGCGCTCCGCTCGCGTTCGGCGAACTGGCGGAAGGTCGTCGCGGGCCGACCCGTCAAGCGGCGCACCATCCGGTTGGGCAGCGCCGAGACGTTCAGGCGAACGATCCGATAGATCATCTTCTGCACGGTGATGTAATCGTCGGTATAGCCGTCGGTGCGAAGCCGGTCGAGGTACTCCGCCTCCGTCGGACGGGCGTACCGGATCTCACGCCCCAGCACGTCGCTCAGAATGCGCGCGACGGTCCGGTAGGTCAGCGTCTGCTCGCCGTTCAGCGTGTACGCGCGCCGCTCGTGCCCGGGTGAGGTGAACACTGCCGCGGCGACCGCACCGATGTCATCCGTGTCGATGAAGGCGGTGAACGCCCGACCGGCCGGCAGGAAGATCTCGTCGCGGTCGCGGATCCCGTCGCGATACGTCGTCGACAGGTTCTGCATGAAGAAGTTCGGCCGCAGAAAGGTATACGGCGCATCGCGCGTGCGCAGATACTCCTCGACGGCGTGGTGCGATGATGAGGATTCGCTTGCCCATTCCCGTTCCTTCTGCCTGTCTCGGTCGATCGATCACTGGGTGCCAGGGGTCGCGCGTGCGGCGCGTGTCAGAGCAGGTCGCGGCGGTGCACGAGCGCCGCGGCGCCGATCAGCGGCGCGTCGCCGCCGAGCCCCGCGCGCACGACCCGCAGCCGCGCCGCGTAGCCGTTCACCGCCGCCGCGCGCACCGACGCCTCGATCTGCGCGGTGAAGTCCTCCGCGACGAACGAGAACCCGCCGCCGACGACGGCGAGCTCGAGGTCGAGCAGCGTCGCCGCGTTCGCGAGGCCCACCCCGATCGCGTGCGCCGAGCGCGCGACGGCCGCCCGTGCGAGCGCATCGCCCCGGCGGTACGCGTCGGCGAGCTCCTCGCCGGTCGACCCGTCCCAGCCCTCCGCGCGCGCCCACGCGACGATGTGCGGACCCGACGCGAGCTGCTCGACGGTGGACGCCGAGGCATCCCCCTCGATCTCGGCGACGACGATCTGCCCCAGATGTCCGGCATTCCCCGACGCTCCCGCCAGCAGCCGCCCGCCGGAGATGATGCCGCCGCCGATGCCCGTCGAGACGACGAACACGATCGCGTCGTCGACGCTCTGCGCCGCACCGAGCCACGCCTCGGCCAGTGCGATGCACGTGCCGTCGAGGCGGAGGGTCACGTCATCGAGTCCCGACTCCTGCCGCACGAGGTCGACGAGGGCGAGCCCGTGCACCGCGGGGAGGTTGATCGGGGCGACGGTGCCCGCGGCGAGGTCGATCGGCCCCGCCGAGCCGATGCCCGCGGCCGACACCGACGCCCACTCCGGCAGCGCGCGGCAGCGCGCGATGACGGATGCCACGGCACGCACGAGCACATCCCGGTCGGCGGCCGCCGCCGCGCCCGTCGCCTCCCGCGTGCGCGAGCCCTCCACGATCCGACCCGTCTCGTCGACGAGAGCCGCCTCGACCTTGGTGCCGCCGAGATCGATCGCGAGAGCGAGTGTCATGAGAGCCTTCCGAGGTTGCGGGGCATGCCGGTTGCGGTATGGCTCTCAGCGTAGTGTCGGCCCCAGCGATCGGCATCCGCCTTTGGCTTCGTCCAAAGTCGCCGAAGGATCCGCATATGACCGCCGTCGCTCTCCGCTCCTCGTCCGCCGCCCCGGCCTCGACGATGGGGCCCATCCGACAGACGTACGCGACAGCCGAGACGTTCCCGCCCGTCGCCCGCGCCTACACCCAGGTCTCGCAGGTCGCCAAAGAGCTCGGCCTGCTGCGGCGTGCTCCGGTGTTCTACTCGCTCGTCGGCGCCGCCCTGGTGCTGGCGCTCGCGGGCTGCATCGCGGGGTTCGTGCTGCTCGGCCACAGCTGGTTCCAGCTGCTCATCGCGGCGGCGCTCGGAGTCGTGCTCACGCAGGTCGCGTTCCTCGCCCACGAAGCCGCGCACCGGCAGATCCTCTCCTCGGGCAGAGCGAACGACCGGCTCGCCCGCATCCTCGCGGCCGGCGTCGTCGGCATCAGCTACGCCTGGTGGGACTCGAAGCACTCGCGCCACCACGCCAACCCGAACCGGGTCGGCAAAGACCCCGACATCGAGGTCGACACCGTGTCGTTCCTGACGGAGGATGCCGCGCAGGCACGAGGCATCCGTCGCCTCATCACCCGGCGTCAGGGCTGGCTGTTCTTCCCGCTGCTGACGCTCGAAGGGCTGAACCTGCACGCTCTCGGCCTGCGGCACCTCTTCTCACGGCAGCCCGTGAAGGGGCGCGGCGTCGAGCTCGCCCTCATCGGCGCGCGTTTCGCGATCGTCGCCGGGGCGCTGTTCGTCTTCCTGCCCGTCGGCATGGCGTTCGCGTTCCTCGGCGTGCAACTCGCCGTCTTCGGCGTCTACATGGGCGCGTCGTTCGCGCCGAACCACAAGGGCATGCCGATTATCGCGGAAGGCGCGCGACTCGATTTCTTCAGCAAGCAGGTGCGAACGTCGCGGAACATCCGCGGCGGATGGTGGGCGACGGCGCTCCTCGGCGGGCTGAACTACCAGGTGGAGCACCACCTGTTTCCGAGCATGGCGCGCCCGCACCTGTCGAAGGTGCGCGTCGTCGTGCGCGAGTTCTGCGAGACCCACGACGTGCCCTACACCGAGACCAGCCTGTGGCGGTCGTACGCGATCGTGATCGACTACCTCAACCGCGTCGGTCTCGCGGCGCGCGACCCCTTCGACTGCCCGATGGTGGGGCAGTACCGCCGCGCCTGACGGCCGACATCGGGCGCAGGCGCGGCGGGATCGTCCGTCGGGTCAGGCGTTGCGCTTCACGACGCGCATGAGCCACGCGATGATCGCGATGATCAGGATCACCAGGCCGATCCACAGCAGGAACTTCGCCGCCTCGACGAAGACGCCGAGAAGGATCAGCACGATGGCGACGACGAGAAGAATGATGGCGAGTGTCATGCCTCGATTCTCTCCCCGTCGGTCCGACGGTGCGTAGGGGTTGACAGCCGGAACGGCATCTGTCAACCCCTCGCTCTGTACGCGTGGCATCCGATTCAGTAGTGGAAAGACACGCAACGCAGGCGGAGGAGACACGAGGGCGCAGCCATGAAAGACATCCTGATCGGAGGCCACCGCATCCTGACGACCGACGACATCGCCGACGCGGTGCTGTCGTATGCACGCGTTCTGATCGAACGCCGCACCGCCGATATCGTCGAGTTTCCGAGCATCCATGACGGGTCGCCCACCCTGTGCTCGCTGCTGCTCGGGGGGACGGGTCTCATGGCGGTCGTCGACGCGCCGGTCGCCCTGGCGGCGCCGGTCGGCGGCGCCGATCTCGCTCTCGACGAGATCACGCGGCGCGCCGACGCCCTGCGCGGCGCGGAGGTGCTGCGCTGAGGGATGCTGGCGTGCTGATCGACCGGCTACGGTAGAGGCGTGGGCAGGTTCAATTACGACGGCAGTGTCAAGGTCGACCTCGACGACCGGGTGCTGGCGCACCTGCAGGTCGTCATCACGCAGAAGCTGCGGCGCGGCGAGCCGTTCCCGTTCACGTGGCGGAACGACCCGAGTCTCGGCGACGGACGCACCACGGTGTGGCTGCACCCCAACGCGTCGCTCGTGTACAAGTACCACGGCAGTCGGCAGCCCGCGCTCAATCGCGCGTGGCTCGAGGCGCTCACCCACGCCGCGAACTCGACGGCGGGGCTGCACATCGTGCCCGAGCCCGAGGGCGCCTATACCGGCGAGGTCATGACCGGCTGAGCGCCGGTCAGTCGGCGACCTCGACGGCCTGCGGCGACTCGTCTTCCACGCCGTCCGGGTCGATGTGCTCGGAGACCAGGGTGATCCCGCCCGACGAGTTCGCCGACTGCGCGAGATCTTCGATCCACGATCGGCTGAGCTCGGCCGGCTCGAGGTCGTCGAACACGAAGCGCAGCGGGATCGACGGGTGCAGCCAGATCGTGCTCCGCCCCCGCGGCTCGTCGGGAAGGTGCTGCCACGAGACCGTGAAGCTCTCCCCGCGGCGCAGCTTGGTGGCGATGACGACTTTCAGGTGCGCCAGCGCCCGGTCCTCGATGTGGATCGGCGTCGCCGACCCTCCGTAGTAGATGGTTCCCACGCCAGAATTGTAAATCGACTTCCAGGGTGGCGGTGGGAGGCGGGGTCGCGCTCGTGCGACGCCGTCTTACGCCGTGTTGCGTCACGTGTCGCCTCGCCTTCCGACCGGCGGGGCGTCGGCCCGACGCTGGGGGAGTGACCCACGTCGTCGATGCTCCCGGCCTGCGTGCGGCGCTCGCCGCGCAGCGCCCCGTGCGTCTGCTCGACGTGCGGTGGCGGCTCGATCAGCCCGAGGGGCGGCCCGCGTATCTCGCCGCTCACCTGCCCGGGGCGGTCTACGTCGACCTCGAACGCGAGCTCTCGCGCGTCGGTCACCCGGAAGACGGCCGCTATCCGCTTCCCGACCCGGCAGCACTCGAGCGCGCGGCGCGCGGCTGGGGTCTCGACGACGGAGACCTCGTCGTCGCCTACGACGACAACGACGGCGTCGCCGCATCGCGGGCGTGGTGGCTGCTCCGCCGGCACGGCGTCGACGTGCGCGTGCTCGACGGAGGCATCCGCGCCTGGGTGGGGCAGGGACTGCCGGTCGAATCGGGCGACCGCGTGGCGCCGACCGGTCGCGTGCGACTGCGGGCGACGGATGCCTCGGATGACGGCGTCGCGACGATCGACGACGCGGCGCGCGCGCCGCTCGAGGGCACCCTGATCGACGTGCGCGCGCCGGATCACTATCGCGGAAGCTCGGCCGGCGCAGACCCGGCCGCAGGACACATTCCGGGGGCGGTGAACATCCCGACCGTGTCGTACATCGACCGCGACGGGCGTCTGCGCGGACCGGAGCAGATCCGCGCCGTGCTCCGCGTCGGCGGCGTCGACCTGACTCGCGAGATCGTGCTCTACTGCAGCGTCGGCATCGCGTCGACGCACTCGGCACTCGCGCTCGCGCAGGCCGGGGTCGACGCCCGCGTCTACCCCGGATCGTGGAGCCAGTGGTCGCGCACGCGCGGGCGCCCCGTCGCCGTCGGCCCGACCCCCGGCGACGCCTTCCGCGGCTGGTGAACCCGCCCGCGCTTCTCGCTTCCGCGGCGGGCCGAGGTGACTTGTGGGCAGTTGTTGCGGCTTGAGTCACGGGTATCCCGTCACTGCTGCGCAGGAGTCAACCCCACGCGCGGCGCGACAGGAGCCGAGTCAGGCCGCGGCGGGGCGCCACCCGAGGCGCGGGGCGAGGGCTCCGGCGATGTCGCCGAGGATCTGGAGGTAGTCGTCGCGTTCGAAGCTGAACGGCAGCGCGGGGGACAGCGCGGGCGCCGATACTCAGCGGCGACGCGTCTGCCCCTGCGCGACGGTGCCGCCGCGCGCGGGCACCCGGGACAGTGGCCGGGCGCGAGCGCCGAGGCTCAGTCGATGAGGGAGTGCGCGCCCAGGCGGTGCCACTGCCTGTTGTGGTAGACGAGCGCGCCGCCCTCGTCACCGACGTCGTCGATGTCGCGGGCGATCGACCCCTGCAGGGCCTGCGCGGCGATCACGGTCGAGGCGCCGGCATCCATTCGGCTGATCACCGCGCACCGCGCCCACGCGCGGACGCCGTGGAAGACGGGTTCTCCGGTCGTGAGGCTCGACCACGCGGAGCGGTCGGCGAAGCGGTCGACGCCACTCGTCGCGCCGAGGCGAGCGATGTCGAGGTCGTCCGCGTCGAGCAGATGAACGACCAGCGTCGGCGCCGTGCGCAGGGTCGGCGTCGCCGACGAGAGGCTCGAGATCGAGAAGATGAGCAGCGGCGGGTCGACCGACACCGACGACACCGACGAGGCGGTGAGGGCGACCGGTCCGTCGTCGCCGATCGCAGTGATGACCGTCACGCCCGCGGGGTGACCGCGGAAGAACGCCTTGAACGCGTCGGCTGACACCGCCGGGGCGCCCTCGACGGCGAGGGAGGCGAGGTCGGGGCGACGGTGCGGCTGCGGTGTGCTCATAGCCCCGACGTTAGGCAGATCGACGATCGCGTGCGCGCCCGATCGCAACATGGCGACATGCGGCGCGCGCAGGCCCCCGCGCTCACTCGACCGCGGCGGCCAGAGCCCGGTCGAGGTCGGCGATGAGGTCATCCGCCGTCTCGATGCCGACGGAGAGCCGGATGAGCCCGTCGGTGATGCCGAGGCGCTCGCGCTCTTCGGCGGAGAACGAGACGTGCGTCGTCGTCGCCGGGTGCAGGGCCATCGAGCGGACGTCGCCGATGTTCGTCATGCGGCTGATCAGCTGCAGCGCGTCGAAGAAACGCTCGGCGCCCGCGCGTCCGCCGCGCACCGTGAACGCGAACACCGACCCGGCGTGGCCGCCGAAGCGCTCCAGCGCGATCCGGTGGTACGGGCTCGACTCGAGCCCCGCGTAGTCGACGCTCTCGACCGCCCGGTGCTCGGCGAGCCACCGGGCGATCACGTCGGCGTTGGCGAGATGCTGGCGCATGCGGAGCGAGAGGGTCTCGATGCCCTGTTGCAGCAGGAACGAGTTCACCGGCGACAGCGCCGCCCCGAGGTCGTTGACGATGCCGAAGCGCAGGTAGGCCTCGAGCGCGCGTGGGCCGTAGGCCTCGGCGTAGGAGTGCTTGCCGGGGGCGACCGGGTCGGTGATCCCCGGGTAGCGGCGCGTCGTGCCCTGCCAGTCGAAGGAGCCCCCGTCGACGATGACCCCCGACAGTGCGGCGCCGTGGCCGGTGAGGAACTTCGTCGACGAGTGCACCACGACGTCGGCGCCGTGCTCGAACGGGCGGATGACGTAGGGCGTCGCGACGGTGTTGTCGACGATGAGCGGGATGCCATGGGCGCGCGCGACCTCGGAGACGAACGCGACGTCGACGAGGTCGTTCTTCGGGTTCGGGATCGTCTCGACGAAGATCGCCTTCGTCGAGGGCTGGATCAGCCGCTCCCACTCGGCCCGGTCGGAGGGGTCCCGCACGTAGTCGGTGGCGACGCCCAGCCGGGCGAACGTGCGGTCGAACAGGATCCGGGTGCCGCTGTAGATGCTCGCGGTCGACAGGAGCCGCTCGCCCGAGCCGGCGAGACCCAGCAGCAGCGCGGAGATCGCCGCCTGACCCGAGCCCACGACGATCGCCCCCGTGCCGCCCTCGAGCGACGCGATGCGCCGCTCGGCGACCTGGTGCGTCGGGTTCAGGTTCCGCGAATAGAGCTGCCCTTCCTCGGCGCCGGTGAAGCGCGCCTCGGCCTCGGCGAAGTCGTCGAACAGGTACGCCGCCGTCAGGTAGATCGGGGTGATGCGGGCGCGGTGGTTGCGCTCCTCGGCTTCGCCGGCGTGCACCTGCCGGGTGTCGAAGCCGAACTCGTCGGGGTTCGTACTCACTCCCACAGAGTAGGCGGGGTCGTCGATCGGTGACGCCGGAGACGTAACACTCGCGGCATCCGGCCCGGTGGGTTACGCTGGGCGCGTGTCGCTGACCTGTCGCTGTTGTCGCTGAGCCCTTCCGGCTCCCTTCGACGACCCCGACAGCCCGCCGCAGCTCGCGCGCCCGCTCTTCCGCCGGCGCCCGCGGCCTCACCCCAGGACATCCCATGCGCTACGCCTCGCACATCGCCGACCTCGTCGGAAACACCCCGCTCGTCCGTCTGAACGACGTCGCCGCCGGAACGCGCGCGACCGTGCTCGCCAAAGTCGAGTACCTGAACCCCGGCGGCTCCGCGAAAGACCGCATCGCCGCGCGGATCATCGACGCCGCCGAGGCATCCGGGCAACTCCGCCCCGGCGGCACGATCGTCGAGCCGACGAGCGGCAACACCGGCGTCGGACTCGCCCTGGTCGCCCTGCAGCGCGGCTACCGGATGATCTTCGTCGTGCCCGACAAGTTCACCGGCGAGAAGACCGCGGTGCTCCGGGCCTACGGCGCCGAGGTCGTCGAGGTGCCGACGAACGTGCCGCCCGAGCATCCCGACTCGTACTACAGCGTCTCCGACCGGCTCGCGCGCGAGATCCCCGGGGCGTTCAAGCCGAACCAGTTCGCGAACCCGAACGGGCCGCGCGCGCACTACGAGACGACCGGCCCGGAGATCTGGCGCGACACCGACGGGCTCGTCACCCACTTCGTCGCCGGCATCGGCACGGGCGGAACCATCAGCGGCACGGGACGCTTTCTGAAGGATGCCACGGCGGGCGAGGCCGTCGTCGTGGGCGCCGACCCGGAGGGCTCGATCTACTCCGGCGGACCGATCCACGGCTACGCCGTCGAGGGCGTCGGCGAGGACTTCTACCCCGACACGTTCGACCCCTCCGTCGTAGACCGCTACGAGCGCGTCTCCGACGCCGAGAGCTTCGCGATGACCCGGCGCCTCGCCCGCGAGGAGGGTCTCCTCGTCGGCGGATCGTCGGGCATGGCGGTCGTCGCGGCGCTCCGCGTCGCGCGCGACCTCCCCGCCGACGCGGTCGTCGTCGTGCTGCTGCCCGACCACGGCCGCGGCTACCTGTCGCGACTGTACGACGACGCGTGGCTCGAGGCCCGAGGCATCCACCTCGACACCGACGCTGTCACCGACCCCATCGCCGAAGGAGCACGCTCATGACCAGCCACACCGCCCGCGGGTTCGCGAGCCTGGCCGTGCACGCCGGGCAGGAGCCCGACGGCGCCACCGGCGCCGTCATCCCGCCGGTGCATTTCTCGACGACGTATGCCCAAGACGACATCGGCGGGCTGCGCGGCGGATACGAGTACGGGCGCAGCGGAAATCCGACGCGCACCGCGCTGCAGGCCCAGGTCGCCGCGATCGAGGGCGGGGCGCACGCGTTCTCGTTCGCGTCGGGGCTCGCCGCCGAAGACACGCTGCTGCGCGCCGCGCTCGCACCCAGCGACGAGGTGCTGCTCGGCAGCGACGTCTACGGCGGCACCTACCGGCTGCTCGCCCGGGTGCTCGGGCCGTGGGGCGTGCGCCTGCGCGTCGTCGACATGAGCGATCTCGACGCCGTGCGCGCCGCCGTCGAGACCGCGCCGCCGCAGATCGTCTGGGTCGAGACGCCGTCGAACCCGCTGCTGCGGATCACCGACATCGCCGGCCTCGCCGAGATCGGGCACGCGGTCGGCGCCCTCGTCGTCGTCGACAACACGTTCGCGACGCCGGCGCTGCAGCAGCCGCTCGCCCTCGGTGCCGACGTCGTCGTGCACTCGACCACCAAATACCTCGGCGGGCATTCCGACGTCGTCGGGGGAGCGCTCATCGTGAACGACGACGCGCTCGCCGAGAAGATCGGCTTTCTGCAGTACGCGGTCGGTGCCGTGTCGGGTCCGCTCGACGCGTGGCTCACGACACGCGGCATCAAGACCCTCGCCGTGCGCATGCAGCGGCACAGCGAGAACGCCGCGGCGGTGGCCGCATTCCTCGAGGGGCATGAACGCGTCGCGCGCGTGTACTACCCGGGCCTCTCCTCGCACCCGGGCCACGCGCTCGCGGCGCGGCAGATGTCGGGGTTCGGCGGCATCGTCTCGGTCGCGCTCGAATCGGGCGAGGCGGCGCGGCGCTTCGCTGAATCCACGCGTCTGTTCACTCTCGCCGAGTCGCTCGGCGGCGTCGAGTCGCTCGTCAACTACCCGGATGCCATGACCCACGCCTCGGTCCGTGGCACCGAGGCCGCGGTGCCCGTCGAGGTCGTGCGCCTCTCGGTGGGCATCGAAGACGAGGCCGACCTTCTCGCCGACGTGGAGCAGGCGCTCGCGCGCTGACGCGGGGCGGCCAAGGTTTCTCGGTGAAGGGGAACGCCCCGGCGGCGGAGAACGCAGCGCGCCTCTAGCGTGGAGGCATGAGCGACAAGGCAGGGTGGGCCGTTCTCGGCGCCGGCGGAATCAGCAGCGACTTCTTGCGGGCGCTGCCGGCGGCGCAGCTCGGCACGCTGCGAGCGGTCGGCGCGCGCGATGCAGGTCGTGCCCGGGCGTTCGCAGACGAGGTCCCCGCCGACTTTCCCGGAGCGGCGGCGGGCACGTACGACGAGGTGCTCGCCCGTGACGACGTCGATGCTGTGTACATCGGCACGGTGCACACGTCGCATCGCGAGCTGAGTCTCGCCGCGCTCGCCGCGGGCAAGGCTGTGCTGTGCGAGAAGCCCCTCGGCATCGACGTGGCCGAGACCGAAGAGGTCCTCGCCGCGGCGGAGGCCGCCGGGCTGCCCCTCGTCGAGGCCTTCAAGTACCGGTTCGGGCCGTTCCCCGACCTGATGCGCGAGCTCGTCGCGGGCGGCGACCTGGGCGAGATCGTCGAGGTCGAGGCATCCATCGGGTTCGCGGCCGACCGCGGCATCGCGCGCCTCTTCGACCCGGCGCTGGCCGGCGGCGCCCTGCTCGACGCCGGCTGCTACCCGGTGTCGTTCGCGGTAGGGGTGGCCGCGTGGGCCGGGCGGCTCGGGGCATCCATACCGACCGTCGTGAGTGCGACGGGCGTGATCGGTGAGACGGGCGTCGATGAGGATGCCTCGGCGACCCTCGACCTCGGCGGCATCTGCGCGCACATGCAGACCTCGATCACGCGGGCGTTGCCGCGCACGGCGGTCATCCGTGGCACGCGGGGCGAACTCGAGATCCCGAACGTGTGGGGCAGCCGCGTCGCCTCGACCGACGCGGCCGTGCTGCGCCGCCCCGGCCGCCCCGACGAGCACCTGCACACCGCGACGGTCAGCCCGATGGCCGCCGAAGCCGACGCGACGATCGCGGCACTGCGCAGCGGCCGCACCGAGGTGCCCGAGATGCCCTGGACCGACACCCGCGCCACCGCCGCCCTGCTCGCGCAGTGGCGCGCCGCGCTGGGGTGAGCGCGCGACGCTGAGGCGCCGGCGCGCGGGATTCGATGGCGCAGCTCGTCGCTTCAGGTGTCTCGAACCGGCCAGATGCGCCATCGTTTCCGGGGGCGCGCGGCATCGCCGGCCCGGCCCAACGCCTCAGACCCCGACCCGGCCTCAGACCCCGACCCCGGCGCCGCAGGGCGCGCGCGGCGCCGCTCGCGCCAGGCGGCGACCTCGGCCTCGACATCACGCGTCGGCGTGACGACGGGCGGCCCGCCCTGCAACTGCCGCCGCGCGTCGATCACGCGCCGGTTGAAGTCGTCGACGTACTCGCGCACGTCGCTCTCGCGGGTCAGCGCATCGACGCGCGCGGCGAACTCGGCGTGCTCGCCGCGCAGCAGCAGCGCGGGCGGGCCGAGCCCGGTGAGCTGCTCCGACTGGATCTTGCGGCGGATCCACCAGTCCGGATCATGATGATCGCCGAGGCCTTCGAGGGGCTTGCCCGCTCCCGGCAGATCGTCGAACTCCCCGCGCCGGATCGCCTGCTGGATCGCCGTCTCGACATACAGCGCCCGCTCGTGCGCATTCCGCGCGGGTGGGGCGGCGGGCACCGCAGCCGGCGGGGTGGATGCCTCGGCATCCGCTTCTCGTGAGGCGGCGCCCGCCTCGGCATCCGCACCCTCGTCGTCCGCGGCGATGCGGGCCATCCGGTAGCGTGCCGCCTCAAGGCGCGGGTCTTCGCTCATGGCTCCAGGCTATGACGTGACCGCGGCCGCGGGGTGGGGAGCTCGTGGCGGACTTGTCGGCGCATCTGGTCGCTATCGCGTCAGGTGACGACCATACGCGCCGACAAAACCCCGACCGGATCAGACCGCGCGGATCGAGGGCTGCCGCGGCCCGTGCAGTTGGCTGTGCAGGCGTTCCATGCGGGCGTCGAGCAGGGCCGCCGAGTCGGCCGCCTCTTTCAGTTCGGCGAGTAGCCCGTCGGGCACGACGCCGGCGTATTTGTAGTAGATCTTGTGCTCGAGGCTCGCCCAGAAATCCATCGCGATGGTGCGGAACTGCACCTCGACGGCGACGTCGACGCGGCCGGACGAGAGGAACACGGGCACCTCGACGATGACGTGCAGGCTCTGATATCCGTTGCGCTTGGGCTCGGCGATGTAGTCCTTGACCTCGCGCACCGCGATGTCGTCTTGCGCCGTGAGGAGGTCGAAAAGGCGGTAGGCGTCTTTCGTGAAACTCGTCGTGACGCGGATGCCGGCGATGTCGGTGATCCCGGCGCGAATGGCGTCGAACGTCGGCTCGATGCCCTTGCGACCGAGCTTGTCGACGATGCTGTCGGCAGTCTTGACGCGGCTCGAGACGTGCTCGATCGGGTTGTATTCGTGCATCAGCAAGAACTCGTCGCGCAAGATGCCGAGCTTGGTCTCGACCTCGCGCAGCCCGAACTGGTACTCCAGCAGAAACCGCTGGAACTCGTCGCGCATCGCGCGCAGCTGGTCGGGGGAGAAGGTCGACACCCCGTCGCCGGTCACGACAGACAAGGGTTCAGCCGAGGCATCCATGCCTTCGACCGTACCCACGACGTCTTGGGGAGCGCTGTGGATGCCGGTACCGCTCGCCGCGAGCGGGCGATACCTTCAGGGGATGAAGCCCGTGACCGTCGCCGTGCTGGGAGGTCTCGCCGTCGTGCTCTACGCCGCCGTCGCGGCGCTGCAGATTCTCGTCTGGAACCCGCTCGCGGCGGTGCCGGGCGCGAGCCTCGTCGAGATCTCGGGCCATCTCGACGACACCGGTGAGGCGTTCAGCCCCTGGTCGGTGCTGGCGACGCTTCTCGTCGGGCCGGTGCTCGCGCTGGCGTTGGTCGTGATCGCCGCGCTCGGCCGTCTCTCGGCGGTCTGGTGCGGTGCGGCGGTGTGCGCCGTGATCGCCGCCGGGGCGCTGGGCTACTTCGGGGCGGCCTTCATTCCGGGCATGTCGTTGGCGGATGCCTATGGCATCAGCGGCGGCGACCACGCGCCCGGTGGTCTGGTGCTCTGCGCGGTCAGCGCCGTCGCGGCCGCGGGGGCGATCGTCTTCGCGGTCGTCGCGGCCCGGCGCGGTGCGCGCGGTGCGGGAGCGGGCGCGGGCGTCGGCGCGCGCGGGCCGGTGCCCGCGCTGTAAACCGGACCAGCGCGCCACAGCCGCGCGGGAGAATAGAGCGGTGAGCGCCGACAACCCGACCCTGCCCGAGCGGGTGCGCGCCGAGGCCCGGCACGTCGCGCAGAGCCTTCGCACTTTCGGCCCCGCGCGCGGAAAGCGCTGGCCGCTCGCGCTGCAGGCGGCGCTCGCGATGACGGTGCCGATCGTGGTGCTCGCGGCGCTCGGCTACGACCGGCTGGCGCTGCTGGCGGCGACCGGCGCGTTCACCGTCATCTACGGCGGGTGGCTGCGACCGCGCGAGCGCGCGAGATTCGCCCCGCTCGTCTCTCTGGCGCTTTTCGCGTGTGCGGCCGCGGGCGTGCTCGCCGCGGGCGGCGGCTCGGCCGTGGTGCTCGTCGGCGTGCTCGTGCTGACCGTGGCATCCGCCGCTGCCGTCGGCTGGGTGTCGCTCGGCCCGCCCGGGCCGATCTTCTTCGTGCTCGTCTTCGGCCTGTCGGCGCAGGTGACGGGGTTGCGCGACGGCGTGCGCGACGTCGATCCCTGGGTCTACCTCGCGGTCGTCGCCGGCTCGTCGGTGTTCGCCTGCCTGCTCGTCGCGGTGCCGCTCGTCATGCCGCGTTACCGCCGCGAGCCGGCGCGGGCGCTGCGCGAACTGTTCCCGCGGCGCTGGGGCGCCGTCGCGCGCACGCTGACCGCCCGCGCCGCGATCGTCGCGGTCGTGGGCGTCGCGGCGGCGGTCATCGTCGATCCCCACCGGTCGTACTGGATCGTCTGCAGCGGCCTCGCCGTGGTGGGCATGCCGGTCGACCGCCGCGACGCCGCGACGCGTGGCATCCATCGCACCGCCGGCACCTTGGTCGGCGCGGCGCTCTACCTCGTGCTGGCCTTTCTGCCCCTGCCGGTCTGGGCGCTCGGCGTCGTGCTCGGCCTGCTGCAGTTCGCGATCGAACTGGTCGTCGTGCGGCATTACGCGCTCGCGCTCGTGTTCATCACCCCGCTCGTGCTCCTCATCATCGGCGCCGCGACCGGGGATGCCGCCTCGATACCCCTCGCTTTCGAGCGGGTCGTCGACACTCTCGTCGGCGCCGCCATCGGCACGGCGGCCGCGCTCGCCGTGCGCCTGCGGCTCGACTGAGCGAGCGTCACCCGGCGGCGAGCCGCCCGGGCACCGCTCGACATACCCGGTATGCATATACTCGAAAATCAGATTCCGGGCCGTGCGCCGGATTCGGGAGCGGAGAAGCGATGTCGGTGCGCCAGAGCCTGTTGGCGATCCTCGATCAGGGGCCGTGCTACGGCTACCAGCTGCGCGCCGAGTTCGACCGCCGCACGGGCTCGACGTGGCCGCTGAACGTCGGCCAGATCTACAACACCCTCGAGCGTCTCGAGCGTGACGGACTCGTCGAAAAGGGCGAGCCGGATGCCGAGGGGCATGTCTACTGGGCCATCACGGCCGCAGGGTCGGCCGAGGTGGCCGGCTGGCTCGCGTCGCCCGTCTCGCGCTCGGGCGGGACGCGCGACGAGCTGGCGATCAAGCTCGCCGTCGCCGCGACCCTGCCGGGGGTCGATGTCGCCGACGTCCTCCATGCGCAGCGCGTGGCCTCGCTCGCGCACCTGCACGAGCTGCGCCGCGCGGCCTACCCCGGCGCCGACCCCGACGGCCCCGAAGCGCTCGCCTGGTCGCTCGTCAACGAGTCCATGGTCTTCGCCGCCGAAGCCGAGGTGCGCTTCATCGATCATGCTGCCGGGCGCCTCGCCGCGCACCCGCGTCACGCGATGGCGCTCGCCCTATCGGGCGACAAGCCCAAGCGCGGGCGCCCCGCGAAGGTCGGCGCGGGCGCCCCGGCGTAGCCCCGCGCGGAGCGGCTCAGTGCCGGTCGATGCTCCGCAGGCGCACGGTACCGACGAGACCCAGCACGAGGAAGAGCGCCGCAACCAGCAGCGACCAGCGCGTCGCCTCGGCGAAACCCGACGCGAGCGCCTGCACCGCGGCATCCGTCTGTGCTCCGAGGCTGCTGGCCGTCCCCTGCGCGCGCAGCTGGGTGATGATCGTGCCCGCCGACACGCGGGTGGTCTCGGCGAGCTGGGTCGCGAGCGGCTCGCTCACCCCGCCGTCGGCCAGCGCGCGCGGCAGAGTCAGCGCGAGCGAGACCGACAGGGCGGCGCCGGCGAGCGCGGTGCCGAGGGCCGAGCCGATCTGGCGCACGGTGGATTGGGTCGCCGATCCCTGTCCGCTGACGGCGACCGGCACGTCGCGCAGCACCGTGCCGGTGAGTTGGGCAGACGCGAGGCCGAGCCCGAGGCCGTAGACGACCAGCGGCACGGCGAGCAGCCACCCCGAGGCCGACGCCGAGACCACGAGCGTCAGGGCGAGCACGCCCACCACCTCGAGAGCCAAGCCGATCATCACGGTACCGGGGGCGCCGAACCGCGCGGCGAGGTGGCGTGCCGCCGCGCCCGACGCGAACGCGCCGATCGCCATGGCGGCCAGCACGAGACCGGTCTGCATGATCGTCAGTCCGACGGATGCCGTGAGGTACAACGGCAGCACGAAGATCAGCGCGAACTCGCCGACCGCGACCGTCGCCGCGGTGAGGTTTCCCCACGAGAAGGTGCGCAGGCGGAACAGCGACAGGTCGAGCAGGGCATCGCGCTGCACGCGCTCGCGGTGGCGTTCCCACACGACGAACAGGGTGAGCGCGATCACGGCGACCGCGAGGCACACCGGCACGATCGAGACGGCGGCGGTCTTCGGCCACACCCAGCCGCCGATCGAGAAGTCCGCCTTCGGGGTCCACCAGCCGAGGTCGGGCCCTTCGATGATCGCGAAGACGAGCGTGCCGAAGCCGATCGCCGACAGCAGCGCGCCGTCGACGTCGGCGCCGCGGCGAAAGCCCGAGCCGCGCGTCTCGGGCACGACCCACACGCCGAGCGCGAAGATCGCGGCGCCGAGCGGCAGGTTCACCAAGAACACCCACTGCCATGACGCGTACTGGGTGAGCGCCCCGCCCACGAGCGGGCCGATCGCGGCGGCGCCCGAGATGACGGCTCCCCAGATGCCGAACGCGGCGGCGCGGTAGCGTCCGCGGAACGTGGCGTTCACGGTCGAGAGCGTCGAGGGCATGATCAGTGCGGCGCCCACGGCCTGCGCGGCACGTGCCGAGATGAGCGCGGCGCCCGAGTCGGCGCTCGCCGCCCAGGCGCTCGCCGCGACGAACACGGCGACGCCGATGAGGAAGAGCCGCTTTCGCCCCCAGCGGTCGGCGAGCTTGCCGGTCGACAGCAGCAGAGCGGCGAGGAGCACCGCGTAGAGACTCGAGACCCACTGCGCCTCGGTCAGATCGAGGTGCAGATCGCCGATGATGTCAGGCAGGGCGACGCCGACGATCGTGCCGTCGAGCACGATCATCCCGAGCCCCGCGGCGAGCACGCCGAGGGCGATCCAGGCGCGGCGCGGGGGAGCGCCGGCCGCATCTGCGGAGGCGGGCGTCGCGGCAAGAGCTTCAGTCATGCTGAAAGTATGCGCCTTCGACGCGAAGATGTACAGCCTGAGGTCAGACCTCATTGGATGGAGCTCGGATGCGCGCTCCGCCCGCGCCCGTTCGGCGGTAGCGTCGGGGCATGACTGCGCTGCTGACCACCTCCGCCGAACTCGATGAGCTGATGCGCAGCGGGCGGGCGCCCGTCGTGCTCGATGTGCGGTGGCGGCTCGGCGGGCCGCACGGCGGCGACGCATACCGCGAGGCGCATATCCCCGGTGCGCTGTTCGCCGACCTCGACGCAGATCTGGCCGCGCACGGCGAGCCGGCCGAGGGACGGCATCCGCTGCCGAGCGCGGCGGCGTTCGAGGCATCCGTTCGTCGCTGGGGGATCGACGACGGCGACACCGTGGTCGTCTACGACGATGCGATGGGGTTCGGACCGGCGCGCGCCTGGTGGATGCTGCGTGACGCCGGGATCGACGCGCGCGTGCTCGACGGCGGCCTGGCCGCCTGGCGTGCCGCGGGACTCGCCGTCGCCTCGGGCGACGAGACGACCGAGCCCGGCACGGCGACCCTGCACCCGGGGCAGCTGCCGCAGCTGACGATCGACGAGGCCGCGGCGCTCGCCGCCGGCGCCGACGGTGTGCTGCTCGACGCCCGCGCGGGGGAGCGGTACCGCGGCGAGACCGAGCCGATCGACCCTCGCGCGGGGCACATTCCGGGGGCGGTGAGCGCGCCGACGACCGAGAACATCGGTCCCGACGGCCGCTTGCGCAGCTCGGCCGACCTGCGCGGCCGTTTCACCGCGCTCGGCGTCGGTGACGGGGCCGTCGGGGTGTATTGCGGATCGGGTGTGAGCGCCGCGCAAGAGATTCTGGCGCTCGCCGTCGCGGGTTACGACGCCGCGCTCTACCCGGGATCGTGGAGCCAGTGGTCGAACACCCCCGGCCGCCCCGTCGCCACCGGCGACCGCCCCTGACCCGGCCCGCGAAGGAGCAGACTGGAACCATGCGAGCTGCCTACATGTACGAGCCCGGCGACGTCCGGGTGATCGACGCCCCCGACCCCCGCATCGAAGAACCCACCGATGCCCTGCTGCGGCTCGTGCGCACGTGCGTGTGCGGCAGCGACCTGCATCCGTACCACTCGATGAAGCCGCGCGCGCAGGGCGTCTCGATGGGGCACGAGTACCTCGGCATCGTCGAGGAGGTCGGCGCCGACGTCGCCACGGTCAAGCCCGGCGACCTCGTGATCGTGCCGTTCGTGTTCTCCTGCGGAGTGTGCGACTTCTGCCGCGAGGGGCTGCAGACCTCGTGCCGCGTCGCGGGCCTGCGCAGTCGCCTCGGATCCGAGGGCGCCCAGGCCGAGCTCCTGCGCGCGCCGCTCGCCGACGGCACGCTGTTCGCGGTGGATGCCGGGGAAGAGCACTACGCGGGGCTCCTCACCCTCAGCGACGTCTACGGCACCGGTTTCCACGCCGCGCTCACCGGCGGCGCCGGCGCGGGCACGACCGTCGCCGTGATCGGCGACGGGGCGGTGGGCCTTCTCGCCGTGCTCTCGGCGCGGCAGCTGGGCGCGGACCGCATCATCCTGATGGGCCGCCACGAGGCCCGCACCGACCTCGGCCGCGAGTTCGGGGCGACCGACGTCGTCGCTGCGCGCGGCGAGGAGGGCATCGAGGCGGTGCGCGAACTCACGGACGGCGATGGATGCCACGTGGTGCTCGAGGCCGTCGGGCACCTCCCGGCGTATGAGCAGGCGCTCGGCGTCGTGCGCGACGGCGGCCGCATCGCCCGCGTCGGGGTGCCGCAGTACACCGACGGGCCGATCGGCCGCGTGCAGTTCAACCGCAACGTCACGATCACCGGCGGTGTCGCCCCGGTGCGCGCGTACATCGACCGGCTGCTCCCCGGCATCCTCGCCGGCACCGTCGACCCCGGGCGCGTCTTCGACGTCGAGCTACCGCTCGAGCAGGCCGCGGAGGGCTACGCGCTCATGGATCGCCGCGAGGCGCTCAAGGTCATGCTCCGCCCATGACCTGCGCGAGGATGGAGGCATGACCTCCACGCCTCGCTCCGGCACGTCGTTCGAGATCCGCTCCGGCGGCTACGTCGCCGAGATCGCGAGCATCGGGGCATCCGTGCGCACGCTCCGCCACGAGGGACGCGACCTCATCGTGCCGTTCGACGCCGACGAGGTGCGCCCCGGTTTCCGCGGCGCGCTGCTCGCGCCGTGGCCGAACCGGGTCGTCGACGGGCGGTACGCGTTCGAGGGCCGCGAGTTCGAGCTGCCGCTCACCGAGCCGCGTCGCGGGCACGCGCTGCACGGGCTCGCCGCCTGGCTCGACTTCGCGCCCGTCGAGCAGTCGGCCGATGCCGTGACGCTCGCGGCCGAGATCGTGCCGCAGACCGCGTACCCCTGGCACCTCCGCATCGAGACGACGTTCCGTCTCGATGCGGACGGCCTCACGCAGACCGTCCGCGCGGAGAACGTGGGGACGGATGCCGCGCCGTTCGGCACCGGCCCGCACCCTTATCTCGTCGCCGGTTCTGCACCGCTCGATGACTGGACTCTCGAGCTGCCGGCCGCGCGCGTACTCGAGGTGACCGCCGACCGGCTCATCCCACTCGCCCTGCACGACGTCGCCGCGTACGACCCCGCCCGCTTCGACTGGCGCGCACCGCGCCGGCTCGGTGCGGCCGAGATCGACCACGCCTACACCGACCTCGATCGGGGCGCCGACGGGATCGCGCGGGTGCGACTGACCGACCCGAGCGGCACCGGCGTGGAGCTGTCGTGGGATGCCGCCTGCGCCTGGGTGCAGGTGCACACCGCGGATCTCCCGGGCGGCGCGGCGCAGCCGTTCCACCGGGCGGGGCTCGCGGTAGAGCCGATGACGTGCGCTCCGGATGCCTTCAACGCGGGCCGCTACGACTTCGACGCCGGTCTGCTCTCCCTCGCGCCGGGCGCGATGGCCGAGGCATCCTGGCGCATCGCCGCGCTGTAGGGGCGCGGTCGGCTCGCGCGAGCCGGGCGCCCCTCGCTTCGCCCGCGCCGGGCAGTGCAAAGGGCCCCGGAGTACTCTCCGAGGCCCTTCACATTCGCCCGGTGAGATCTCACCGAGTGGTTTTCGTCGGGCGTGCCGGGGAGGGGTTCAGTCGTTGTCGCCGCGCAGTTCGGCGTTGACCTCGTTCTTCTTCTTGACCGATTCGCGCTCGGCTTCGGCCTTCTTGACCTCGTGGTCGGCCTTCACCTCGTCGACCTTGTCGCCGATACGGTCGGCGGTGTCTTCGTAGGCCTCTTTGATCTTGCGGCCCGCCGTCTCGGCGGCGTCTTTCGCGTCGTCCAGGAATCCCATGTTCCGTTCCTTTCTGCTGGGAGAGTGGTTCACGTTTCACGGTACGAGCGGGCACGCCCTGCGGCAAGGGCTTGTCAGCGTGGCATCCACCCTGCTATCCGGCGGCGATATGGCTTACTGTGTGGCCATGGCTCTCGCCGTGGACCCGTCGTTCGAGCAGTTCCAGCAGTACTTCGGCAACGGGGTGGGCACGGTGCTCGCGCTCACCTATTACGTGCTGCTCGCCGTGGCGATGTGGCGCGTGTTCAGCAAGGCGGGGTACCTCGGCATCCTCGCGTTGATCCCCGTCGTCAACTGGTTCATCCAGGTGAAGATCGCCGGGTTCTCGGCGTGGTGGGGGCTGCTCGTGCTCGTGCCGATCGTGAACATCGTGTTCTCGATCATCGTGGCGGTGCGGATCGGGCGCGGGTTCGGGCACGGGGCGTTCTTCTCGTTCCTCCTGCTCTGGCTGATCGCGCCGGTCGGGTACTTCATCATCGGGCTGAGCTCGGATCGCTACACGCGGCCGATCTGAGCGCCCCGTCTCCCCGCCCGGCGGGCCGGTTCCCTAGGATCGACTCGAGGGGGTGTCGTGGTCGGGCAGCGGACGGGCAAGACGGGCAAGAAGAAGCGCGTGCGCACGCGCGACGTCGTCGCCGAGGGGCTGTACATCGCGTCGGCGGCCACGCGGCTGAGTCTCAAGAACACGATCCTCGTGCACACCCTCGCCGACGGCGAGGACTTCGACGCCGAGCGCTACGTGCCCGAGGCGCGTGCCGCGCTCGAGGCGCTCGCCGCCGAGGCCGAGGCCGACGCGGCGCGTACCGAGCGTGAGCGCAAGCGTGCGCGCACGCGTCACTCCGACTCCGACGGCACTCACGATTACCGCAGTCGTGATGTGCGCAACCTCCGCCGGCGCGAGAAGCAGTCGCTCCACGTCGCGACCGAGCTCCGTGCCCGGGCGGAGGACGATGTCGAGCTGCACAAGCTCATCGCGGATGCCCGTGACGCGGCCTGGGCCGAGGTCGCCGGCAACATCGACCGGGTGCTGCGCATCGAGGCATCCCGCCCCGATCTCGAACCCGACTACGAGCGCATGCGCGCGGCGCGGATGCAGGCGCTGCGGCTCGTCGATCTGCCGAAGCTCCGCGCGAACCGGCGCACCGCGAAGACGCAGCGGCGTCTGCGCGAGTCGGGTCAGCTGCCCGAAGTTGAGCGCGCGGCAGCCCTCGCTCCCGGCGAAGTCGACCCCGGCGAGCTGGAGTGAGCGCCCCCGATTCGGCGGACGCCGACGGGTGCGCTAAGCTATTCCCTGGCCCGCTTCGGGCCGTGTGCCCGCGCCTGTAGCTCAATGGATAGAGCATCTGACTACGGATCAGAAGGTTAGGGGTTCGAGTCCCTTCAGGCGCACCACAGATGGCTTACTGCAAATGCCAACCGTTTCCACACGGTCGGTGAGCAGGGCCGAGTTGAAATCATCGAGCAGGCCACCGGAAACGGTGGCCTGCTTTGTTTGGCTTGTGTCTGAGTGGCGTTGTGCTTCAGCGCCGGCGAGTTCGCGCGCGAGGACGTCATCGCCGGTGTCCTCGAAGACGCTCCAGCCACGTTGGGCGGAGAGCAGTTCGCGCATCGGGGTGTTGAGTTCGTCGCCGATCACTTCTTCATTGACGACGTAGATGTGGTTGAAGATGGCTTGGTTGAGCATGCGCCTGGTCTGGTCGCTCGCGTGGCGGTACAACTCGTACGGCTGCGTTAGCAACTCCAGATGCGCGTCGTCGCGAGGCTTCGAGCGCTGAACCGCCGGAGCGGGCCGTCGCAGCCCCCCATCTTGGAGGCGTGCGGCGTCCGGCTTGACCCGTTCCGTCGCGAGGTCTATCGGGACGGACGGCTCGTTCGGCTCTCCCGCAAGGCGTGCGCCGGTGCGCAGCATCGACGGGGGCTTCGCGAGCATCCGTCCGCCCGCGCGCACTGGGGCATCCCTCACGGTGCTCGTCACGGCTCGCTCACCGCCGGGCGCACGGCGTCGGCCGCGCGGTGGTGGTGCGGGGTCCCGCCCAGGGAGTGCTCGGCCTGGAAGATCGCGTCGGCGACGAGCTGTTGCGCGTGCTCGTTCTCGAGCCGGTAGAAGATGCGCGTGCCCTCCTGCCGGGTCGAGACGATGCGCGCCAGCCGCAACTTCGCGAGGTGCTGCGAGACGGCGGCCGGCGACTTGTCGACGGTCTCCGCCAGACGGTTCACCGACAGCTCGCTGGCGTCGCGCAGGGCCATGATGATGCGCACACGGGTCGCGTCCGCGAGCATCGAGAACACCTCCACCGCCAGCTCGACGTACTCGCTCTCCGGCAGACGTCCACATCTCGAAGTATCCGCATTCATACGCAGATTATCGCACCAATCCGGAGACTTCCATCGCCCGGCCTTAGCCGATGAGGGTGATCAGAATGCCCCCAGCGGCGCCCACGATGACGACGGCCCAGGCGGGTGCCCGCCAGGCGATCAGGAGCACGAAGCAGATCAGCGCGAGCACGAAGGGGGCCGCGCCGGTGATGGCGGTGGTGAAGACGGGGTCGTAGAGCGCGGCGGCGAGGATGCCGACTACGGCGGCGTTGGCTCCGCGCATCAGCGCCTGGGCACAGGGGCGGGAACGGAAGGTGTTCCAGAACGGGAGTACCCCGGTGAGCAGCAGGAACCCGGGCAGGAACACGCCGGTGAGGGCGATCGCGGCTCCTGTCGCGCCGCCGGGGCCGATGGTGGAGAGGGTGCCGAGGTAGGCGGCGAAGGTGAAGAGGGGCCCGGGCATGGCCTGGGCGGCACCGTAGCCGGCGAGGAACTGGTCAGGGGTGACCCAGCCGGTGTCGACCACGCCGGCCTGCAGCAGGGGGAGCACGACGTGGCCGCCGCCGAAGACGAGGGCTCCCGCACGGTAGAAGGCGTCGAACAGCTGCACCGCCCCCCACTGCGTGGTTGTGGCGAGCACCGGCAGTCCCACGAGGAGCAGCACGAACAGGGTCAGGCAGATCACGCCGGCTGTGCGGGCGACGGGGAAGCGGATCATCGCGGTCGCGGGTACGGGAGCGCTCCGGCAGAAGATCAGTCCTGCGATCGCGCCGATCGCGATGGCGCCGATCTGCCCGATCGACCCGGCGAGCAGGAGGGCGCTGGCGGCGGCGACCACCGCGATGGCGGCGCGCTCCCGGTCGGGGGTGAGGGTTTTTGCCATGCCGAACACGGCTTGGGCGACGATCGCGACGGCGACGATCTTGAGGCCGGTGAGGATGCCGCCGCCCACGACGCCTTCGAACAGCGGCGCCCCGTACGCGAAGGCCACCATGAGGGCGGCTGAGGGCAGGGTGAAGGCGAGGAACGCGGCGATCGCGCCGGCGGGGCCTGCGCGGAAGAGGCCGAGGCCGAAGCCGACCTGGCTGGATGCGGGGCCGGGGAGGAACTGGCTGAGGGCGACGAGGTCGCCGTACTCGTTGTCGTCGAGCCACCGGCGGCGCTGCACGAGCTCGTCGCGGAAGTAGCCGAGGTGGGCGATGGGGCCGCCGAAGGCGGTCACGCCCAGCTTCCCGAAGACGCGCAGCACCTCCCGGGTGGACCCCTGTCCCGCTTGCGGGGGAGTGGTGGTGTCCGTTGTCATCGGCCGGTGCCTTCCTGGGTGAAGATGCGCATCCGTTCCCGGGCGACCGCGAGGCCGTGCCGGCCTTTCTCGGTTGCGGAGTAGAGCTTGCGGATGGTGCGGCCCTCTCGTTCGGTCCGTACGGTGAGGTAGCCGTCTTCGACCATCTTGTGGAGCATCGGGTAAAGGGTTCCTGCTGAGAGGCGGTAGCCGTGACCGGCGAGCTCCTCGATCATCCAGGCGCCGTAGATCTCTCCCTGTGACGCGTGGTGCAGCACGTGCATCCTGACGAGCCCGCCGAGGAGGTCTCGGTACTCGTCCAGCTCGTCAAGGGAGCGCCTGCTCGTCACCACGCCTGTCTATCGGATCTCGATATCGAATGACGATAGAACAGGTGAACGTGCGCTTAACGCTCCCGGAGTGCCAGCGGGCGGGATCGGTGACCTGGTTCAGCCCGCCGTAGGCGAGCCACAGCGATACAGCCGAGGCGACCGACAGCCATACCGCGGCGACCATCAGGTCCGCCGCGCGCATCCGTCTACGAGCACGGACCCGCCGCGCCCGCGCAACCGAATCGTCTGTGCGGGGCCTGGCCGCCCGCGGAGAGGGAGCGGTGCCTGTTGTCATCCTCAACTCGATTCGGGTGGGTCCGGTTATCGACGAGTCCCACGATCCCCCTCTTTCTTCCGGGATTCTTGGGGCGCCTAACTGGGGGACGCTTAGCCTCACCAACGTTGCTCGCCGCGGCTGGCGGGTGCTTATGTTGAGGTCATGGCGACCGATCTGCCCGCAGACAACCCCGCGCTCCAAGCCCATCCTGACGAGCCGCACCGCGGCGGCATCGCGCAACGGCTGAACTGGCTGCGCGCCGGCGTGCTCGGCGCGAACGACGGCATCGTCTCCGTCGCCGCGATCGTCGTCGGCGTCGCGGGCGCGACCACCGCCACCGGGCCCATCCTCACCGCCGGGCTGGCGGGCCTGGTCGGAGGCGCCATCTCGATGGCCCTGGGCGAGTACGTCTCCGTCAGCAGCCAGAGCGACAGTGAACGCGCCCTGATCGCGAAAGAACGCCAGGAACTGCGCGACATGCCGGACGAAGAACTCGACGAGCTTGCCGGGCTCTACCAAGCCCGCGGGCTCAGCGCACAGACCGCGCGACAGGTCGCCGTGGAGCTCACCGCGCACGACGCCCTTGCCGCACACCTATCCGCCGAGCTCAACATCGACCAAGACGACGTCGTGAGCCCCTGGCACGCGGCAGTCGCATCTGCGGCAGCATTCACGATCGGCGCTATCCTGCCCATGCTCGCCATCCTCCTACCCCCGCCAGGGTGGCGTGTCCCGGTGACCTTCGTTGCCGTGCTTGTCGCCCTCGCGATCACGGGAGCCATCTCCGCACACATCGGCGGCAGCTCCCGACCCCGCGCCATGATCCGCGTCGTCATCGGCGGTGCCCTCGCCCTCGCCGCGACCTACGGCGTCGGAGCACTCCTCGGCGCCTCAGGAGCGGTCTGAAACAGAGCGAATTGTGACCAATCTAGAGGTGCCCACGAGGGCGAGAAAAGGCAGGGACGGCTCACTCTTTCGGCGCCTGTCCTGTGCCTCTCCGCGGGCGGTCACCGCGCAGCGACGAGCGCGCCGTCGGCGCCGTAGCGGCGCCAGTGTCCCGATGAGATGACCGTCGGCGGCGCCGAAGGGTCGCGGACGAGCAGCGCCGAATCGTCGTCGACGAACCACACCTCCTGCCCCGAGCGCGCGGCGCCGCGCGCGAACAGCTCTTCCGCATCCCCGGGCATCCAATCGGCGCCGAGGTGCCCGGCGAAGAACCAATCGAAGAGGGCGACGGCGGGAGCGGCGTCGACGAGCCCGAACAGGGCGAGCTCATCGGGGCCGGCGAAGAGCGAGGCGATGTCGAACTCCGCCCAGCCGAGCGCGCGCAACCCCTCGAGATGGTCGACGAGGGTCGAACTGTCACCGGGAAAGCCGAGGATGGCGTCGATCACCACGACGACCCGCGAATCGGCGAGTGGCTTGCCGAGCAGGTCGACGAGCGCGTCGCGGATCATCTCGTTGGCGATTCCGCCAGACGTGAGAAGCATGCGCATCGGCCCAGGGTGGGGCACCGCAGCGCGCATCACGATAAAACTTCCGGTCGGAGGTTTTCTGCGGTATCGTCGTCACGCCGCCTCACGAAGAGGCGGCCCACAACGACGTATCGAAGGAACACCATGACTCTGCCCGAGGCATCCGTTCAGCTCTATTCTCTGCGCGACGCATTCGCCGCCGACCCGCAGGGCTCGCTCGACAAGCTCGCCGCGATCGGTTACCGCAACGTCGAGGCGTTCGACTTCGTCGGGCGCCCCGCCGAGATCCGCGCGGCGCTGGATGCCTCGGGCCTCGCGTCGCCCACGGGCCACGCCCCGCTGCTGACCGACGAGCTGTGGACGCCCGACGGCTCGATCCCGACGCCCGCCCCCGAGGTGGTCTTCGAGGCGGCCGCGACGATCGGCATGACCACGGTCATCGACCCGTTCGTCGCCCCCGAGCGCTGGCTCACCGAAGAGGGCGTCGCCGACATCGCCGAGCGCCTCAACGCGCTCGTCGAGACCGCCGCCGGCTTCGGCCTCTCGGTCGGCTACCACAACCACGCGCAGGAGTTCATCGCGTCGTGGGACGACGTCTCGGCCTACGAGCGGTTCGTCTCGCTCGCCGACCCGCGCGTGCAGCTCGAGCTCGACCTGTTCTGGGCGCTCACCGGCGGCCAGGACGTTCCCGCGCTCGTCGCGCGCCTCGGCGACCGGCTCACCGCCGTGCACGTCAAAGACGGCGTCGTGCCGGCCGTCAACCCGTGGGCTCCTGAGGCGGCCGCGCTCGGCGGCTCGAGTGAGCTCGACCAGCGCCGCCCGGGCGAGGGCGACGTCGCGCTCGCCGAGGCGCTGCGCGCCGGCACAGCCATCCGCTACGCCGTCGTCGAGTACGACAACGCCCCCGGTGATGTGTTCGAAGACGTGGCCGCGAGCCTGGCGTTCCTGAAGGACGGCGGGTTCGTCGCGTGAGCGCGAACAAGCCGCTCGGCGTCGGCATCATCGGCACCGGCGTCATCAGCCAGACCTACCTCGAGAACCTCACCTCGTTCCCCGACACCGCCGTCGTCGCGGTCGGCGACCTGATCGCCGAGCGGGCCCAGGCGAAGGCCGAGGAGTTCGGCATCCCGTCGTGGGGCACCGCCGACGACGTGCTCGCGAACCCCGACGTCGAACTGGTCGTGAACCTCACGATCCCGGCCGTGCACGTCGAGGTCTCGCGCGCGGCCGTGGCCGCGGGCAAGCACGTCTGGACCGAGAAGCCGATCGGCCTCGACCGGGAGTCCACGCGCGAGCTGCTCGCCGCGGCCGGCCAGGCGGGCGTTCGCATCGGCTCGGCGCCCGACACCCTCCTCGGCCCGGGATTCCAGACCGCCAAGCGCGCCGTCCTCGACGGTGTCATCGGCACGCCGCTGTTCGTGCAGACGATCTTCCAGACGCAGGGGCCGGATGCGTGGCATCCAGAACCCGCGTTCCTCTTCGCGAACGGCGCCGGCCCGCTGCTCGACATGGGCCCGTACTATTTCTCCGCGCTCGTGAGCCTGCTCGGCCCGGTCGACGCCGTCACCGCGCGCGGCTCGCGCCCGCAGCTCGAGCGGACGATCCGCTCGGGTCCGCGGGCCGGTGAGACCTTCCCGGTCGAGGTGCCCTCGACGGTGCAGGTGCTGAGCTCGTTCGTGGGCGGCCAGCACGGGACGCACCTGCTGAGCTTCGACTCGGCGCTCGAGCGTGCCGGCGTGGTCGAGATCCACGGCTCGGAGGGCACCCTCGTGCTACCCGACCCGAACATGTTCTCGGGGCGCATCGCGTACGTGAAGCCGCTCGGCTCGATCTCCGACGCCGACCGCGACGGTCAGCAGTGGATCGAGATCGAGGAGCAGGGGCCCGCCACCGGGCGCGGCATCGGTGTGCTCGACATGGCGCGCGCGATCAGCGAGGGCCGTCCGCACATCGCGACCGGCGAGCTCGGCTATCACGTGCTCGACGTGATGCTCTCGGCACAGGAATCCGTCGCCGACGGGCGGACCCGCACCATCGAGTCGGCCGTCGCGCCGGTGCCGCTGCTGCCCGAGGGGTTCGATCCCTTCGCCGCGACGCTCGTCTGACGCGCGAGATTCGGGCTCGGGTTTGGTCTCGGGTCGGGTTCGGTTTCGGCGGGGCGCCCTTCTAGTAGCGTGCTGACCACGAGGAAGGCGCGCCGCGGGCGCTCCGCCGACGCCGACGGGGGGATGAGCCGATGGATGCCAGGACAACGAGCCGCTTCGCAGTGGTCGCCGGAGC
Organism: Microbacterium sp. F2E; assembly: GCF_020905435.1. Classification (NCBI taxonomy): domain Bacteria; kingdom Bacillati; phylum Actinomycetota; class Actinomycetes; order Micrococcales; family Microbacteriaceae; genus Microbacterium; species Microbacterium sp. F2E. The sequence goes on from NZ_JAJJIB010000013.1 coordinate 28,053, forward strand.
CGTGCTTCTCGTCGCCTCCCTTACCGGGTGCACGGGGTCGGGGTCTGGTGTTGCTTCCGACTCGGACGGTGCGTCGGGGAGCGTGATCGCGAGATCGACGACCCCGAGGTCGTCTCTTTCGTCGACGGCCGCACCGACGGCTCGGCGACGTTCAACCCCGGCGTCAAGGCGCTCGAGGTCGGCGACTCCGACGTGACGCTGACCAACAGCTCGACCGGCCAGTCGGTCTCGTTCGAGGTCGAGGTCACCGCCCCGCGCTGACCGCGGCGCGGGGTGGGTCGTCCCGTGTCCCCACAACCCGGCGCGGCGGTGGCGCGACGGCGCAGGAGAACCCGCACCGACGCGCCGCCGCCCGAACGGGTCAGTTCGCGAGGGTGAAGCCGCCGGTCCAGGTGATCTTCTCCGCCGCGGCGAGGGTCAGCTGCAGGAACCCGAGAGCCTCGAGCTCGTGGGCGCGGGCGAGCGACCCGGCATCCACGGCCTTCAGGCCGCCGGCCTGCACGGCGGCGACGAGCGCCGCCTTGGCGTCCGCGTCATCGCCGGCGACGAGCACGGTGGTCGGCGCGCCGCCGACGGTGCCCGACGCGAGCGTCGCCGCGAAGTTCGTGTTGAACGCCTTCAGCACCTTCGCCTCGGGAAGGCGCTCGGCGAGGCCCGCCGCCGCGGAGCTGCCGGCGGGAACGACGAGCGCGTCGAACGTGGCGAAGTCGAGCGGGTTCGTGATGTCGACCACGGTCTTACCGGCCAGCTGGTCGCCGTACGCGTCGGCGATCACCGCGAGCGCCGGGTAGGGCACGGCGAGCACGACGATGTCGCCGGAGATCTGCGTCGAGGTCTCGTCGCTGCCGATGTGCTGGATGTCGGCTCCGCCGCGCGCGAGCACGCCCGCGATCGCCTGGCCCATGTTGCCGTTTCCGAAGATGGTGATGGTGGTCATGACCGGTCCTTTCGAGGAGGGAGACAGGATGCTTGTACCTGCAACTATCATCGTCCAACCCGCTTGTCGCGACAACTATTCCCGCTCAGCGTTCCTAGACTGAGGGCATGGATGTCCCGCGGTTCTACTCCGACGATGAACTCGCCACCTGGATCCCCGTGGCCGCCCTGCTCGAGCTCCTGCCGCGCGAGCTCGACGCCCAGCTGCTGCGCGACGCCGACCTCACGCACTTCGACTACTTCGCCCTGTCGATGCTCACCAATTCACCGGACCACCGGCTGCAGATGAAGGAGCTCGCCTCGATGACCAACGCGACCATGCCGCGCCTCTCGCACGTCGTCAGCCGACTCGAGCGCCGCGGGCTCGTCGCCCGCGAGCGCCGCACCACCGACGCGCGCGGCGTCGACGTCGTGATCACCCCGGAAGGGCGCCGCGTCGTGCTGCGGGCGACACCGGGTCACGTCGAGACCGTGCGCAGCCTCGTGTTCGACGCCCTCGACGCGGATCAGCGCAAGCAGCTGCGCGACGCCGCCGTCGCCGTGCTCGCCCGGATCGACCCGGAGGGCCGCATGGTCGCGAGCCGGCCGCCCGCGGCGCGCGACGACAAGGCCCCGACGGCGCCTACCGCGCCCTGACCCGCAGCCACACGAAGCCGTGCGGCGGCAGCGCGAGGCCTTCTTCGAGGTCGACCTCGGTGTCGTGCACGAGGTCGAACGCGGCCGACTCGAACCCCGACAGCGTCAGCGGGTCGACCTGCACCTCGGCATCCCCGACGTTCGCGAGCACGAGCACGCGGGTGTCCTCGCCCGGCCGCTGATACCCGACGACCGACGGGTGCGGCGTGCGGAAGCCGATCAGCGCGTTGCCGGCGAGCTCGGGTGACTGCTGCCGCGCCGCGACGAGCTTCGTGAGTCGCCGGTGGATCCGCCCCGCCGGCGTCGACAGATCGGTGCGCTGCGCGTAGCGGTCGCGCGGACGGTTGCCGCGGTGCACCCACCGGCTGTCGCCGCGGCGCAGCGGGTCTTCGGCATACGAGTAGTCGTTCAGCTGCGCGACCTCATCGCCGAGATAGAGGAGAGGGATGCCTCCGGTCGACAGCGCCAGCGCGTGCGCCAGCACCACGCGGTCTTCGCCGGCCGCATCGCCCGCTTCGACCCCGGCGAGGGATGCCGTGGTGCCCGCAACGCGCGCGTCGCCCGTCGCCGGATTCTCCTGGAAGGCGACGCCCCGCGCGAACGAGCCGTCATGCCGGCCGGTGTAGAAGCGGTTGAGGAACTGCCGGTGCGCGAACGCGTCGATGCCGAGCGCCGCGGCATCCTCATCGGCGAACGTCCACCCGACGTCGTCGTGCGAGCGCACGTAGTTCACCCACGCCGTGCCCGCCGGCAGCGCGTGTCGGCGCTCGAGCGCGTCTTGCAGGAGCCGTCCGTCGCGGGTCGCGAGCGCCTCCCAGGTCAGCGCCATCTGCAGCGGGTTGTACGAGAGCTCGCACTCGTCGGGCGAGATGTAGGCGATCACCTCGTCGGGGTGCACGATCGCCTCCGACTTGAACACCATGCCGGGCGCGGCCATCGCGAGCACCGCATTGAACGCCTGCAGCAGGAGGTGCGCCTCGGGCAGCGACTCGCACGCGGTGCCGAGGCGTTTCCAGATGAACGCCACGGCATCCATCCGCAGCACCTCGACGCCCTGGTTCGCGAGGAACAGCATCTCGCCCGCCATCGCGCGGAAGACCGCGGGGTTCGCGTAGTTGAGATCCCACTGATAGTGGTAGAAGGTCGACCAGATCCAGCGTCCGTCCTCGAGCTGCACGAACGATCCCGGATGGTCGTCGGGGAAGATCTCGCGCGTGGTCAGCTCATAGGCGTCGGGCATATCCCGATCAGGGAATATGAGGTAGAAGTCCTCGAAGTCCGGGTCGCCCGCCACGGCCTTCCGTGCCCACTCGTGCTCGTCGCTCGTGTGGTTGAAGATGAAGTCGAGCACGAGCGAGATGCCCGCGGTGCGCAGGTCGGCGGCGAGCTCGGTGAGTTGCTCCATCGTGCCGAGACTCGGATCGACCCGCCGGTAGCTCGACACGGCGTACCCGCCGTCGTTCTCGCCCTCGGGGGCGTCGAAGAGCGGCATGAGGTGCAGGTAGGTCAGGCCGAGCTCGCGGAAATAGGGGATCTGATCCCGGATGCCGGCGAGGTTTCCCGCGAACCGGTCGACGTAACAGACGCCACCGAGCATCCGCTCCGACTGGAACCACGCCGGATCGGCCTCGCGCAACGCGTCGCGCGCCTTCAGCTCGAGCGGTCGCAGATTCCATGCCGTGGATGCCACGGCCACCGTCTCGGCAAGCTGCTCCTGACCGTCGGGGCGCGCGCCGTAGAGCTCGGTGAACAGGGAGTGCAGGCGCGGGAACTGCGCGTCGAACCGGTCGAGGAAGGCGTCGTCGAGGCGGCCCGCCGCTTCGGCCGCGGCGAGCGCAGCCCCCCGGTCGGCCTCGAGCGTGGTCAGTGCGGTCATGCGCTCTCCCTCCGCCGGTCGCCGTGCCTGGTATCAGCCTACGTGCGGGCGGCGACGCCGCGTGGCCCTGCGACCCTCCGCGATGTCGTCGTGCGCGACACCGAGGGCAACACCGTCGGCATCGTCGCCTTCCAGAAGGAGTGAGACCAGAAGTGTGCCGCGGCCTGCGCCGTCGCGGCCCGGCGTAGGCTGACCGAGTGAGTGCGTACGTCTCGGCGTTCGAGCTGTTCTCCATCGGAGTAGGCCCCTCGAGCTCCCACACCGTCGGTCCGCTGCGGGCGGCCGGCGAGTTCGCGCGCCGCACCGTCGCACTCGGCGTCGAATCCGGCGGCGCTCTCGGGCCCCTCGCCCGCATCACGTGCGTGCTGTACGGATCGCTCGGTGCGACCGGCATCGGCCACGGCACGCCCGACGCCGTCGTCGCGGGGCTGCAGGGCCACGAGCCCGAGACCGTCGACCCGGCGCTCGTGCGCGGAGCGTGGACGAACTGGACCGACGGCGACGCCCTCCTCGTCGACGGCGCGGCGCCCGTCCCGTTCGCGCGGGCCGACATCGAGTTCGCGCCGCGCACGCGCCTTCCCGGCCACCCGAACGCGATGACCCTCCGCGCCCTCGATCCGGCCGGGGCCGTGCTCCTCGAGGAGACCTACTACTCGATCGGCGGTGGGTTCATCCGGCGCGAGAGCGACGTCGTGGCATCCGATGCCCGCCCGCGCGCCGTGGATGCCTTTCCCTTCCGCTTCTCGAACGCCGCCGAACTCATCGCGCTCTGCGACGAGCACGGGCTCACGATCGCCGAGGTGGCCCGCCGCAACGAGGAGGCGCTGCGCAGCGAAGACGAGATCGCCGCGGGTCTCGACGCGATCTGGGATGCCATGTCGTCGTGCGTCGACGCGGGGCTGCACGTCGGCGGCGTGCTGCCGGGCATGCTCAAGGTGAAGCGCCGCGCGAGCCTCATCCGCGAGCAGCTCGAACAGGCCGAGGCCGGTGGCGGACGCGAGCTGCCCGGCGAATGGCTCGGCGCGTTCGCGCTCGCCGTCAACGAGGAGAACGCCGCGGGCGGCCGCGTCGTCACCGCACCGACCAACGGTGCGGCGGGCATCGTGCCCGCCGTCGCGATGTACTGGTGGCGCTTCCTCGCCGACTCGGGGCTCGGCGCCGAGAACGCGGTGACCCCGTACGGCGAGCTCGTCGGTTCGGTGATGCTGGGCCTGCACCCGGGTGCGGCGGAGGCCGTGGCGCCCCTCGTCCTCGGTGAGGCGGCGGGCGACGTCGCCGAGGCGAACCGGCGCCGGGGCATCCGTCGCTTCCTGCTGACGGCGACCGCGCTCGGCTCGCTGTTCAAGGCGAACGCCTCGATCTCGGGCGCCGAGGGCGGATGCCAGGCCGAGGTCGGCTCCGCGTGCGGGATGGCTGCCGCGGGCCTCACCGCCGTGATGGGCGGCACCACCCGGCAGATCGAAAACGCGGCCGAGATCGCGATGGAGCACCACCTCGGGCTCACCTGCGATCCCGTGGGCGGCCTCGTGCAGATCCCGTGCATCGAGCGGAACGCGATCGCCGCGTCGACCGCCGTGACTGCCGCGCGCCTCGCGCTGCGCGGCGACGGCGAGCACTTCGTGTCGCTCGACGCCGTCGTCGAGACGATGCGCCAGACCGGCATCGACATGTCGCACAAGTACAAGGAGACGAGCGAGGGCGGTCTCGCCGTCAACGTCATCGAGTGCTGAGCGCGACGACCGCGGCCCGTCCGGGGCGGCCATCGGCTTCTCGCTAGACTCGGATCACCCGAACCGAGCCGTCAGCAAGGATGCCGATGACCGCCCCCGACCCGTTCCCCGCGCCCGCCGTGACGCCCGAGCGCGAGCTCACCGCCCCCGTCTCGCTGACCCTGCCGAACGGCCGGCTCAACCCCGCGGCGGTCGGCTTCGCACGCTCGCCGCTGGTCGACACGTCCGGCATCGGCGGTCGCCACGGCTGGGGCCGCAACAAGCGCTGGGAGTACTGGAACGTCATCACGCCCACCCACATCGTGGCGCTGACGATCTCCTCTCTCGACTACGCCGCCGTGCACGAGGTGTGGGTGTTCGAACGCGCTTCGGAGCGCTCGTGGGGGCGCGGCGCGACGGTCATCCCGTCGCGCGACATGGTGCTGCCGGGCTCGCTCGGCGGGGGCATCGCGATCGCGCACGCGAAAGACCTCGCGATCACGGTCACCCCGACCGGCGACGGCGGCGTCTGGCGGCTGCACGCTGCGATCCCGGATGCCTCGTTCGACATCACCGTCACCCGCCCGGCGCACCACGACTGTCTCGCCGTCGTCGTGCCGTGGTCGACGCGGCGGTTCCAGTACACCGTCAAGGACGTCGCCCTTCCCGCGTCGGGCACGATCACGACCGAGGGCGTGCGCCACGACGTGCCCGCCGGCTCGTGGGCGGTGCTCGACCACGGGCGCGGCCGCTGGCCGTACGACGTCGCCTGGAACTGGGGCGCCGGCGCGGGAGTGCTCCCGGACGGCCGCAGCATCGGCCTGCAGGTCGGCGGCCGGTGGACCGACGGCACGGGTGCCACCGAGAACGCCGTCATCGTCGGCGGCGTGCTCCACAAGATCTCGACACCCGTGCGCTGGAGCTACGATTTCGCCGCGCCGCTCCGGCCCTGGCGGGTGACCGGCGGCGGCTTGGATGCCACGTTCACCCCCTTCTACGACAAACGGTCGGCGATGAACCTCGGCATCCTCTCTTCGCACACCGACCAGTGCTTCGGCGAGTGGACGGGAACCTTCACCTGGACGGACGCGGACGCCGCGGACGGGGATGCCCCGGATGCCGCGGGCACGCACGAGGTCGCCTTCGCCGGCCTGATCGGCTTCGCCGAAGACGTGCACAACCGGTGGTGAGCGGGCCTACGCTGAGCGCATGAGCGAGCAGGCCGTCGAAGTGCGCGGGCTGCGCGTGCGCCGCGGCGACCTCACCGTCCGGCAGAACCTGCGCTACTTCGCGCGGCTGCTCGGCGCACCGCGCGGCGACGTCGATCGCGCGCTCGAACAGGTGGGTCTCACGGCGCAGGCCGACCGCCTCGTCGGGGCTGCTGTCGAGCACGGGCACGTCCGATCCGGAGGCGGCGTTCCTGACGCTCATCCGCCGGGAGGATGCCGCGTGCGCTGCTCGGCACCGCGCTCGGCCTTCTGGCGAGCGCCTTCGCGCGCACGGAGTTCCAGGCGGTGCAGTTCATGCCGCTGATCGTGTTCCCGCAGATCATCCTCGGCGGGCTGTTCATGCCCCGCGACCAGATGTCCGACGTGCTGCACGCCGTGAGCGACTGGCTGCCGCTCAGCTACGCCATCGACGCGGTCGCCGCCGTCGCGGCGGGCGACGACGGCTGGGACCTGTGGCGGCCGATGCTCGTCGTGGCCGCGTTCACTGCGGGCGCGCTCGTGCTGGCGTCGCTCACCCTCCGCCGCCGCACCCCGTAGTCGCCGGCCGGATCAGGCGGTGCCGCGCAGCTTCGTCGTGAGGCCCTGCAGCTCGGTCAGCTCCGCGTCGGAGAGCACCGACATGCGCTCGGCGATCGAGCGGGCGTGCGTGGTCGCGACGCGGCGGAAGGCGAGGAGGCCTTCATCGGTGGCGCGCACGATGGCTCCGCGCCCGTCGTGCGGGTCGGGGCACTTGCTGATGAGTCCGCGTGCGACCATCCGGTCGACCAGGCGCGACACGCTCGGCTGGCTGATCAGCATGTTGGCGGTCACGTCGCGCAGGCGCGCGGCGTGCCCCTCGCCCCGGGTGACGGTGAGCAGCACGTCGTACTCGGCCCGCGTGAGGTCATCGTCGCCGAAGTCGTCGCTGATCTCCTGGAGGACCTCGTGCTGTGCGCGGAACAGGCTCTCCCACGCGGCGACGGCGAGGCGGCGGTCGGTCATGGCGTCAACTTTAGTGGCGGTCAGCGACACGCCCGGTGCGCGCCGCGTGTGGGAGGGTGGTCGCATGGGGCGCATGCGGGCGATCATGGCGGCGGCCGTCGGGGCACGGGGAGGGCTGCCGGCCTGCGCGGTCGCGGCACTGCTGCTGACGGCGCTGCTGCTGCCGGCGCCTGCGGCCCAGGCATCCGTCACGTCGTCGTCGTCGCACGCGACCGTCGCTCCGGTGGACGCCGCACCGACCGGGGTCGATGACTTCACGTTCGATTCGTTCGACGCCGACTACACCCTGACGCGGGCGGATGACGGCACGAGCCGGCTGCGCGCGGTCGAGACGATCGTGGCGGTCTTCCCCGAGACCGACCAGAACCGCGGCATCCGCCGGGCGATCCCCGACACCTACCAGGGGCAGCCGCTGCGCGCGCACCTCGAGTCGATCACCGACGAGAACGGGAACGCCCGGGCATCCGAGGTCGAAGACGTCGACGACGAGTTCTCGGTCGTCTCGCGCGCCGCCGGCTACGTGCACGGCCGACAGACCTACGTCATCACCTACACGCTCGAGAACGTCACCTACGACTTTCCTGACACCGGGCTCGAGTTCTTCTGGGATGTCAACGGCATCGAGTGGGCGCAGCCCTTCGGCGCCGTGACCGCGCGGCTGCACCTGTCGCCCGAGCTCGCCGCGGGGCTCACCGGCAGGTTCGCCTGCTATCAGGGCTCTCAGGGGGCGACGGATGCCTGTGCCTCGATCACACGCACCGACGAGGCCGGCGGCGGGGCGGTGGTCACGGCCACGGCGCAGGATCTCGCGCCGCACCAGACCCTCACGATGGCGGTCGGGTTCACACCGGGCACCTTCGCGGCGTTCGACGGCTCGTACTTCGCGACGCCGTTCGGATGGCTGCAGGCACTCGCCGGCGTCGGCGCGCTGTGCGGGGCCGTGCTGGCCGTGCGCGCCCGCCGCGGGCCGCTGGCCGATGAGCCCGGACGGCCGACGATCATCGCCGAATACGATCCGCCGGCGACGGTCGACGCGCTCGAGAGCGCCGTGCTGCTCGGGCGGCAGAACAAGGGCATTCCGGCCGAGGTGCTCGAGCAGTCGGTCGCCGGTTCGATCCGCATCGTCGAGGGCGGGCGCAGCTGGACGGGCAAGCCGAAGCTCACCGCCGAGCTGGTCGACCCGTCGCGCGCCGACGGCGACGGGCGCATGCTACTCGACGGACTGTTTCCGCAGGGGCGGCCCGGGGACCAGTACGCGTTCGGGCGGCAGGACACGCGCTTCTCGGCGGCGGCGCAGAAGATCCTCGCCGCGGCCGATCGCGAGCTCACCACGCGCGGGCTCCGCCGCACCGTGCCCACCGGCACGCGGCTGTGGCCGATTCTGATCACGGGGCTGTCGGCGGTGCTCACGTTCGTGTTCGGGGCGGCGGCGATCGATCGGGGAACGCATGCGTTCGCGCCGGTGGCGGTGATCGTGGCATCCTGTGCCCTCGTCGTCATCGTGTGCATTCTGGTGGCGCGGCGCCCGCTCACCACGCGCGGCGCGGACACACGCGACCACCTGCGTGGGCTCGAGGAGTTCATCGGCTGGGCCGAGGCCGACCGCATCCGCGTGCTGCAGTCGCCGAGCGGCGCGGAGCGCGTGCCGGTCGACGTCGACGACCCGCGCCAGAAGCTGGCGTTGTACGAGAGGCTGCTGCCGTACGCCGTCGTGTTCGGGCAGGAGAAGGAGTGGTCGCGCCAGCTCGCCGCGCTCTATACGGCGGTCGGGGCGACGGGGCCGTACTGGTTCGTAGGCACCGGGTCGTTCGACGCGTCGTCGTTCTCGTCGGGCATCGGGTCGCTGTCGTCGGCGGCTTCATCGTCATCGTCGACCGGCGGATCGAGCGGCGGCGGATCTGCCGGTGGCGGCGGTGGCGGAGGCGGCGGCGGCGGCGTCTGACCCGGGGTGCGATGGATGCCGGGGCGCGCGCGGGCTCCGGCGTCAGGCGCCGGCGAGCCCCGCGCCGGGCTCGAGGATCTCGCGGAGCGTGGCGAGGTCGATCGGGGTGTGGACCCCGTCGCTCGTCTCGGTGAGCGAGAAGCCGAGGTCGTGCTCGGTGAGGAACGCGATCGTCTTCTCGAGCCGCGGGGCGGCGGTGATGTGCTCGCGGCCGAAGAGCGCCGCGGTGAACAGCGGCTCGCCGGCGAGGATCGAGCGGCGGAGTTCCGGCGTCGACCGCCCCGTGATGCGGTAGAGCGCCTGGAGCGGTGCGCTCGGCAGATCGGGCGCGCCGTCGAGGGTGAGGGAGATCGAGAGGTCGCTCATGCGTTCAGTCCATCACACCCGGTCCGTCACACTCGCCGGGTGACAGAGTGAGGGCCGGTCGGAGAGGCATCCGACCGGCCCTTGTCCCTTGCACCAAGAGTGTCCTGCAATCACATGTCGGTAGCTGCCACAGCAAAACAACCACCGTGCGAGCACTCTATAACGGAAAGGTAACGGCCCACAAGCGTTCGTCGTTATCTTTCTGTGATTCTTGTCGGGTTCATAGGTTCGGCTGTCCGAGGACATTGATTCTGTAGCCCGTGCCATTGATGTCGTGGGGGTGGCGCCGTCGGACCAGGTGTTCCTTCGGTGTCGCCAGCTGGGTGCTGAGTACGTTCGATAGCGTGAACGACGACAGGGCTTCGGCCAGATCCGGACCACGCGAGCGGTCGCGTGGGATCCTCCGTCATCCGCCGTTCGCCTACTTCTGGAGCGCGACGACGATCCGCGCGTTCGGCGGCGCGATCGCGGGTGTTGCGTTTCAGGTCCTCATCGTCACGGTGGTGAACGCCACCCCCCTGCAGATCAGCATCCTGAACGCCCTCGGTGTAGTCCCGTACCTCTTCCTCGGGTTGATCATCGGCGCACTGATGGATCGATGGAGCCGGCAGCGCACACTCGTGCTCACCACCATCGGACGCGCGGCGACGCTCGCCGCGATCCCGATCCTGCTGCTGCTGAACGCGCTCGACTTCTGGGCTCTCGCGGTGGTGGTCCTGATTCTCGGGGTGCTGACGCTCCTCTCCGATTCGGCAGAGCAGCCACTGTTGCCGCGCATCGTTCCACGAGCCTCGCTCGTCACTGCGAATTCACGCATCGGGCAAAGCCGCACCGTCGCAGGAACGGCCGGCCCAGCGCTGGGCGGCGTGTTGTTCAACATCGTTGGTGCGCCGATACTCTTCGCTTTCGAGGCGGTGATTAATGCCATCGCCGCCATCCTGCAGGCGCGCATCAACGTCGACGAGCCGAAGCCCGAGAAGCGCCCGCCGGAACGCCACGCGGGACACGACATCGCCGAGGGAATGCGGTACACGTACCAGCATCCGACCCTGCGGCCGCTCGCGCTCTCGGTGCACGTGTGGTTCCTCGGCAACAGAGCATCGTCGTGACCGTCTTCGCCGTTTTCGTCCTTCGTGAGCTGGCTCTCCGCTCGTGGGCGTTCGGCGTCGCCCTCACGGCCGGGGCGTCGGCGGCTTCGTCGGTGCGATGATCGCGCCCCGTGTCGGCGTGCGGCTCGGCGCCGGCAAGGCGATCCTTCTCGGCTGCTGACGGGCCTGCTCATGACGCTCCTCGGCTTCCAGGCTACGTTCGGCATCGGAGCCCGGCGTGCTCGTCATTGCCGCCCTCGTCATCGTGTTCTCCCCGCTCCGAGACGCGCGGCACGAGGACACCGCAGCCTGACCCCCTGCTCGGCGCCGCCACGGCGAAGCCGTTGGCGTCGCGGTGCTAGAACTGCCGGAGCGCGTCCTGAAGCATGCGGTGGCCCTGCTTCTCGAACGGCTCATCACCGACCTGATACGCCCACACCGCGGTGCCGACCGCTTCGCGCAGCACATCGATGGGCCACACCTCCGGGTCGCGCGGGTCGCCGCCATAGCCCGACAGGAAGGCATCCTCGAGACGTGGATCTGCACGCCACTGCTGCGCGGCGAGCCGGCACAGGTCGCTCGCCGCAGGGCGATACGCGAACCGCCCGAAGTCGATCGCGCGAACCTGGTGCCCGTCGAACACCCAGTTGCGCGGCTGCCAATCGCCGTGCGTGGGCACCACGAGGATCGGACGCGGCGAGTAACCCGACAGAGTCTCGCGCACGCGGTCGACGACATCGTCGGCGATGCGGTGTGCCTGCGCCAGGCGCTCGAGCGCACGATCCGTCTCGCGGGACTCGTGCTCGTCATCGAGCCGTCCGTTCTCGCCGTGGAACGCGCGCAGCAGCGCACCGGCCTGCGCGTAGAGCTCGGGGGAGCGCTCGGCCGCCGTCCCCTCGACGAGTGTTCCCGGCGCGAACGTGGTGATGAGGATGTTGCTCTCGCGATCTGCGGCGACCAGGCGGGCGCACAGGTCCTGCGACAGCAGCGCGCCCGTCGCGGACTCGTGGGCGGTGATCTCTCGCCCGATGTGATGATCGTCCGGACCGGCCGCTTTGACGACGAAGTGCTCCGCGCCCGCTTGCACGTGAAGGACGCGCGTGTCGACCAGTCCCCACGACATGTCGGACACCAGCTCGATCTCGTCGCCGAGGTGCGCGCGCACGAAGTCTCGCTGTCCTCTCGACAGTTTTCCGGCGGTCCAATCCGTCGTCACGAGGCACCAGCCTAGACAGGCCCGCTCGGCGCCGTCGTGGCGGTGCGGATGCCCGGAGTGATGCACACCGTCACCGGCAACGAGATCCCGCTCGTGCTGCTCGCCGTCTTCGCCGGATCGGCCGCCCTGCTCGTGATCAGTGACGACGGGCCGACCCCACCGCGACGGCGGCGGGCGTCGCCGTGTCGGCGCTGGTCGCGCTCGGCCTCTTCTGGGTGCAGTTGCGCGCCCGCCGCGCCCAGCCCGCACTCGATAAGGACGTCCACGACGCTCTCGGAGCGCGGTGGCGATCGCAGGCGTCGACGCCCTCGACATCGCCCACGCCGGCCGCACGATCCGGACTCGCCTGGCGCCACGGCATCCTGCTGCCGTTCGGCCGCCGACGCCCCGGCGTCGAGCGCTGGCGCGACCTCCGCTACGGGCCCGACGCGCGCGCACCGGCTCGACGTGTACCGGGACTTCGCCCCGGCGACGGCGCGGCCGGTCGTCGTGCATCTGCACGCCGGCGGATTCGTCCAGGCCGCGAAGAGTCGCGAGAGCCGGGCGCTTCTGCTGCAACTCGCCGCACACGGCTGATGCGCCATCAGCGCGAACTACCGACTTCGCGCCGCCGGAGCGTTCCCCGCGTCGCAACTCGACGTCGCCCGCGTGATCGCGCGGGTGGCCGAGCACGCCGATCGCCTCGGCGTCGACACGCGGCAGATCTACGGATATCTCGGACCGCGCGGCGCCGACCCGTCGTCTTCACCCACATACACCGGATCCGCCCCGACGCCTCGTCGCCGGTCATGATCGTGCACGGCGCGCGCGACACCGCGCTCGCCCCCGCGCTGGCGCGCGCGGTGGCCGCGACGATCCGCGCGGCATCCTCGTCACCCGTCCGCCGACGCCGAGCTGCCCGAGACGCAGCACGGATTCGACCTGCCCGTCCTGCCCAGGCCATCACGCGCCGCCCGCCTCGCTCAGCGCCGCCCGGAGCGCACGCGAGAGGCCCCCGCCGATCTGATCGACGGGGGCCTCTCGATGTGGGGGAGCGGCTTACTTGAAGGCATCCTTCACGTTCTCGCCGGCCTTCTTGATGTCGGCCTTGGCCTGCTGGGCCTCGCCCTCCGCCTCGAGCTTCTCGTTGCCGGTGACCTTGCCGAAGCCCTCCTTGGCCTTGCCGCCGAGGTCTTCTGCCGCGTTCTTGATCTTGTCGTCGAGTCCCATCGGGATCCCCTCTCTATCGCGATTACCTCGACCGTACGGCGCGGCGGCCGGGCGAGGGAGGGGGTTGACGGCGGCGGCGGCAGGCTCTAGGAATCCGCGGACGCGGTCTGGGTGGATGCCGCGCGGTCGCGCGCGACCGCCTCGCCCAGCAACTGGCCGCCGCTCGTCAGCAGCGCGCGCCGCCACGGCAGCACGCCCTCGATCTCGATCTGGATCGACATCGACAGCACCGTGCGGATCACGACGATGAGTCCGAGAATCAGCGCGTCTTCGATCGACGGCTTCGAGGTGATCGTGCGGATGGGATCGGCCGCGACGAGCACCTCGAGCCCGAGGAGGATCGCCGCGCCGAGCGTGTTCCGCAGCACCAAGGAGGCCGCCCGCGCGCTCTCCTTGCGGGCGAGGGTGCGCACGGCGAGCACCACGGCGACGACGAACCCCGCCACCATCGCGATCGCGCCGATGATCTCGAAGACCACCGCGATCACGGTGAAGAACGGCTCGACGGTCTCCGACATGTGTCACCGCCCGGAAGGAACGAAGGAGCGAGGATGCCCCGTGGCATCCCTTCGCGAACGCCACGCCCACAATGGGGCGCGCCCGCGGGGCGCGCCCGCGCACGCGAAACGGCCCGGGCGAACCCGGGCCGTTTCGACGGATCGTGCGAGGAGCGGGGCGGCTCAGTACCAGCCGTTCGACTCCGAGTGGCCCCACGCGCCGCACGGGTTGCTGTAGCGGCCGGCGATGTAGCCAAGGCCCCAGGCGATCTGCGTGGCGGGGTTGGTCTGCCAGTCGGCGCCGGCCGAGGCCATCTTGCTGCCGGGGAGGGCCTGCGGAATGCCGTAGGCGCCGCTCGAGTTGGCGGCGTTCACGCGCCAGCCCGACTCGCGGTTCCACAGCGACACGAGGCAGGCGAACTGGTCGTCGCCCCAGCCGTAGTTGGCGGCCATCATCGAACGGGCGATGCCCTGGGCCGAGGCCGGGTCGACGTTCACGTCGACCGACGGCACCGACGACGACGAAGAGGAGGAGGACGACGACGAGCTCGCCTCGGCCTCTGCGGCGGCTGCAGCGGCAGCGGCTTCGGCGGCGGCCTGCGCGGCGGCGGCTTCGGCGGCGGCCTGCGCGGCGGCGGCGGCTTCCGCGGCAGCCTTGGCGGCGGCCTCTTCTTCGGCCTTCTTCTCGACCGCGGCGTCGAGCTGGCCGCGCAGGGTCGCCGTCTTGATGCGCACGTTCTGGATCTCGGCGGTCGCGTCGGTGGTGAGCGCGGGGATCAGGAGCGTCGGCATGATGTCGAGATCGCCCAGCTTGTCGATGTACACGCCGAGCGCGCGGGTGTCGACGACGGTGTTGGATGCCGGCACCGTCAGCCCCGACGCGTCGATGTCGGCCGTCACGGCGCGGGCCTCGGCCACGGCGTTGCGCGCGTCGACGAGCGCAGAGGCGCCCTTCTCGGTCATCGAGCTCAGCGGCGCGGAGATGCGCTCGGAGTGGTCGGCGGCGGCGGATGCGGTCGTGTCGGAACTCGGAGGGAGTGCCGCGCCGGTGGTGGCGAGCATCCCGGCGACGAGACCGGCGCAGACGAGGACGGGCGTGGCAGAGCGGAAAGGCAGACGAGGCATAGAGGTACTTCCGGTGAATCAGCACCGCGATGGCAGAGAGCAACCGGCGGCGTGCGTCCTCGGGTGGGCGCGAATGTCACAGGTTTGCAACACTTTCTGGACATCCCGGGTGTGGTTCCTGAGTGTAACCTGAGTGCCGCCGCTCGCCGAGTGGGCTTCTTGGGGGCTCTACCCTGCGTCCGAGGGCCGGTATAGAGTCGCGGGCGAGAGTGACTTTTGGCGATAACCAGGGAGCACAGACCATGGCATACGAGCCCGCACAAGAGATCGTCGACGCGGTCGGTGGTCCCGACAACATCGCGAGCCTCACGCACTGCGCGACGCGTCTTCGATTCCAACTGAAAGACGGCGACAAGGCCGACAAGAACACCGCGGAGAAGATCCCCGGCGTGCTCGGAGCGGTGCCGCAGTCGGGCGACCGCTTCCAGGTGGTCATCGGAGGCGGCGTGCAGAACGTCTACAACGAGATTATGGCGCTGCCCGCGATGGCGGGCGTCGGCACGGGCGGCGGCGCGGCCGCGTCCGGCGGTGGCGGCGCGGGCGAGAGCGACGCCGACATCAAGGCGCGCGAGCGCGCCAAGGGGCCGCGCGGCACGAACGCGTGGCTCGACAGTCTCTTCGAGTTCCTCTCCGACTCCTTCCGCCCGATCCTGGGCGCGCTCCTCGGGGCATCCCTGTTCATCACCTTCATGGCGCTCATGGCGACGCTCGATGTGATCCCGGCCTGGAACTCGCCGGGCGTCACCCTGCCGCCGTCGTGGCAGTTCGTGAACCTGATGTGGCAGTGCGTGTTCGTCTTCTTGCCGCTCATGGTCGCCTACAACGCCTCGCAGAAGATCGGCGCCGACCCGTGGGTGGGCTTCGCGATCATGGCGGTCATGATGCTGCCGGCCTTCACCGACCTCGGCCAGAACGACGCGGCCACCCAGTCCGAGTTCCTCGGGTCGAAGATCACGACGATCCCCATCTTCGGGGTGCCGCTGACGATCTTCGACTACAGCTCGCAGGTGTTCCCGCCGCTGCTCATGGCGGCCGTGCTCGGCCTCGTCTACAAGGGTCTGCGGAAGATCATCCCCGAGAACATCCAGCTGATCTTCGTGCCGTTCCTCGCGATGCTCATCATGATCCCGCTGACGGCCTTCCTCATCGGCCCGATCGGCGTCTACGCGGGCGCGGCGCTGGCCAACCTGCTGAGCTCCATCAACACGTTCTCTCCGTTCATCTTCGCGATCGTCATTCCGCTGGCGTACCCGTTCATGGTGCCGCTGGGCCTGCACTGGCCGATCAACGCGATCATGCTGCTGAACATCCAGACCCTCGGCTACGACTTCATCCAGGGCCCGATGGGTGCGTGGAACTTCGCCTGCTTCGGCGCGACCGCCGGTGTGCTCGTGCTCGCGTGGCGTGAGAAGGACAAGCAGATGCGCCAGACCGCGACGGGTGCGCTCGCCGCCGGCCTGCTCGGCGGTATCTCGGAGCCCTCGCTCTACGGCATCCATCTGCGCTACAAGCGCATCTATCCGCGGATGCTGGTCGGATGCCTCACCGGCGGTCTCATCATCGGTATCGGCTCGCTGATTCTCGGCCTTCCGAACGGCATCACGACGCAGGCGTTCGTGTTCACGTCGCTGCTCACGATCCCCGCCTTCAACCCGATCGGGCTGTACCTGATCGCCGTCGCCGGCGCCTTCATCGTCGCGATGGTGCTCGTGATCGTGTCGGGATACAAGAACCCGGCCGATGCGGCACCGGCGCTGGCCGGAGCGGTCGCGGCCGACGACGCGCGCATCGTCGGCGGGGCCGCTGACGAGGCCGCGGCGGTGAAGAGCGTCGCCGGTGGTGACGAACTGCTGCCCGGAGCGGACGCGGGGGCCGTCGCGGGCGCGGCGGCGGGTTCGGCGACCGCACTCGCGACCAAGGGTGAGGGCGCGGCGACCGATGTCGGCGCGCTCGTGCAGCTCGCGTCGCCGCTCGACGGCACCGCCGTGGGGCTCGACGCGGTGCCCGACCCGGTCTTCGCCGGCGGCGTGATGGGCCCGGGCGTCGCGATCGAGCCGACCGGTGACACGGTGTACTCGCCCGGCGCGGGCACCGTCGTCGCCGCGCAGCCCACCGGTCACGCGTTCGGTCTGCAGCTCGACAACGGGGTGGAGGTGCTGATCCACGTCGGCATCGACACCGTCAACCTGAAGGGCGAAGGCTTCGACGTCAAGGTGAAGAACGGTGACCGCGTCAAAACCGGAACCCCGCTCGTCACCTTCGACCGCGCCGTGATCGAGAAGGCGGGCTACCCGCTGATCACCCCGGTGATCGTGCTGAACGGCGACTCGTTCGACACGGTCGACCCGGTGAAGCTCGGCCCCGTCTCGCACGGTGAGCCGCTGCTCGACATCCAGAAGAAGGCCTGACCCGCACAGACGAGCAGAGGCCGGTGACCCGCGTGGTCGCCGGCCTCTCTCGTGCGCGGGGCCGGGCGCGGGGGCGTGGTTGAGGGCGCCGGCCGCGGGGCGCCGGGCGCGTGCGCCGCGCGTACGGTATTCAGTCTCTGCGCGGGAGGATCGGGCGCGGGCGCCCGCAATGGCGGGGCGGTGGCGGCGTGGGACGGGCGCGCAGACTGAATACCGAACGCGGACTGGGTGAGAGCGTCGTCCGGGGGTGAGCCCCTACGTGCGGGTTCTCAGATCTCGGCGGTGCGGAGCGCGATCACGGCGTCCAAAACGGTCGTGGCCACCGCGCGCTTGGTGCCGGAGGCCTCGGCGACGACCTCGCCCGCGGCGTCGAGCACGAGCACCGCGTTCTCGGCGCTCTCGAAGCCCTGATCCCAGTCGACGCGGTTGACGACGAGCAGGTCGGCGCCCTTCCGTGCGGCCTTGCGGCGGCCGCGCTCGATCAGTTCGGCCTCGGTCGCGGCGGTCTCGGCGGCGAAGCCGACGATGGTCTGCCCCGGCCGCCGCGCGGCGACGAGCGCCGCGAGGATGTCGGGGTTCGCGGTCAGCTCGAGCCGCGGCACGCCGTCTTCTTTGCGCAGCTTCGTGTGCGAGACCTCGGCGACCCGATAGTCGGCGACCGCCGCGACCATCGCCACGACATCCGCGCGCGCCGCGGCCCGTGTCATCTCGTCACCGAATTCGGTGGCCGTCGACACCCGCACGATGTGCACGCGGGGGTGGGTGGATGCCTCGGCGAGCACCCCGTCGTCGACGTGCGCGGCGACGAGGGTCACTTCGCCGCCGCGGGCTGCGGCCGCGAGGGCGAGCGCGGTGCCCTGCCGTCCGCTGGAGCGGTTGCCGAGATAGCGCACGGGGTCGATCGGTTCGCGCGTGCCGCCCGTCGAGACGGCGACGCTCAGCCCGGCGAGGTCGGCGGTCGCGGACGCCTGCAGTGCCGTGGCATCCGGCGCCGTGGCATCCATGATCCGGAGCGCGGCCTCGGCGATCTGATCCGGCTCGACCATGCGGCCGGGGCCGCTGTCGCCGCCCGTGAGTGACCCGTCGGCGGGGCCGACCACGTGCACGCCGCGCGCGCGGAGGGTTGCGATGTTGGCCTGCGTCGCCGCGTGCTCCCACATCGCCGTGTGCATGGCGGGGGCCACGACTACGGGCGCCGTGGTCGCGAGCAGGGTGACCCCGAGCAGCGAATCGGCGAGGCCGGCGGCCATCTTGGCCAGGGTGTTGGCCGTCGCCGGTGCGATGACCACGAGGTCGGCCGAGGTGCCGAGGGCGACGTGGCGCACCTGCGCGACGTCGTCGTGCACGCTCGTCGTGACAGGATTTCTCGAGACGGCCTCCCACGTGGCCGTGCCGACGAAGCGCAGCGCGTCTTCGGTGGGAACAACGTGCACCTCGTGGCCGTTCGTCACGAGGGTACGCACCAGCTGCACCGTCTTGTACGCGGCGATGCCGCCCGTCACACCCACGACAACGAACATGGTCCGATCCTCCCACGCACCGCGAGGGTCGGGCGGAGAGGTCACGAGCACCGTGTGCACCGTCATCGTCCACGTGCCGAGCGAGCCGGGAGCGCCGATCCGGCTGTTCGCCGTGCGCGACGAAGATCCCGCCCGGGCGTGGGACCCGCTCGGCCCCTGGTGGCCGGAGGTTCCCAGCGTCTCGGGGGTGCGCGACCGGCGCGCCGGCGGGGCGTGGCTCGCCGCCGATGCGGATGCGGGGCGCGTCGCGGTCATCCTGAACCGTGCCGATGTGGCGACCGACGAGGCCGAGCCGCTGCTCTCGCGCGGCCGGATCGTGCTCGATGCCGTCGCGGGCACCCCGCTCGCCGACCCGCCCGGAACGCACGGCTTCAACCTCGTCGAGGTCACGCCCGGCGAGGCATCCGTCACCATGTGGGACGGGCGGTCGCTGCGGCGCGTGGTGCTCGCCCCCGGCACGCACATGATCGCCCACGACGACGTCGACGACGCGGCCACGGCCCGCATCGCCGCGTGGCGCGACGACTTCGCCGCGCCGCTCGTGCCGGATGACCCCGACGCCGCCACCGACGACGGCTGGCGCGAACAGTGGCTCGACACCCTCGAGCGCACGAGCGCGGTGGGCGCCACAGACGACCGCGCGATCGTGCGCGACAACCGTCCGTTCGGCTATCCGACGCTGTCGCTGCTCGTCTGCACGGCGTCGGTCGCGCCCGGCGCCGTCGACGTGCGCTACGGCGAGTTCGACGAGCCCGGCGCCTGGAACCGCCCCGTGCTGCGCTGAGCCGCCCCGGCCGGCCCCAACCCGCCACGCCGCGCCGCGGTGTCGGCGGTCGCTGGTAGCTTCGCGAGCGTGAGCGCAGAAGAGGCGGGTGGTGCCGGTGAGCCCGAGGTGGTGTTCTTCGCGGATGCCGCGGCGTTCCGCTCCTGGCTCGAGCAGCACCACGAACACGCCGCCGAGCTGTGGGTGGAGCGACGTCCGAAGACGCACCCGCAGCAGGGGCTGACGTGGGAAGACGCGGTCGTCGAAGCGCTGTGCTTCGGATGGATCGACTCGACGAGCCGGCGGATCGGCGACGTGCGCGCACAGCGCTTCAGCCCCCGCAAGGCGTCGTCGAACTGGAGCGCGATCAACATCGCGCACGTCGAGCGCCTCACCGCGGCCGGGCTGATGCACCGCGCCGGGCTCGACGCCTACGCACGGCGCTCGCCCGAGCGGAGCGCTGTGTACTCGTACGAGACGCGCGACGAGCTCGACGGCGGCGAACTGGCAGCGATCGCGGCCGTTCCCGCGGCGCAGGCGTTCTGGAGCGTGGCGACGCCCGGTTATCAGCGCCTCTGCGCGAACTGGCTGCACGCGGCCAAGCGCGCGCAGACCCGCACCGACCGCCTGGCCGCCCTCGTCGCGCACTGCGCGGCGGGCGAACTCATCCCCTCGCAGCGCTACGGCGTCGTGCCCGTCTGGGCGGCCCGCGCCGCCGCGGCGGCCGCCGCAGCGCGTTAGTGCGGCAGCACCTCGCGCAGGGCGGCGAGGTAGGCGTCGCCGTCGAAATCGGGCATGACCGCCTGCTGCAGGATGTAGCCGGGCGCTGTCGAGAGGATCACCGGGGTCACCCGATGCGCCCACTCGTCGGGATCGCCGTCGATGCGATCAGGGTGCGCATGGGCCCAGTCGGCGACGGCGTCGTGGATCGTCGACCGCAGCTGGGCGAACACGCCGTTCACGAGCACCAGGATGTCGGGCTGCACGACCGCCTCGCCCCACAGCTGCGGCAGGATCGGCCCGATGGCCTCGGAGCGGATGCCCGTGATGAGGGTCGTCATGATCTCGGCGGGGGAGAGCGGACCTTCGCGGCGGGCCATTTCGAGGTCGAGGCGTCGCGAGTCGAGGATGCGGGTCGCCGCGGCGACGAAGATCTCGTCGCGCCCGCCGGGGAAGTTGCCGTAGATCGCGCCCGCTGAGAGGCCCGACGCGGCGACGAGGTCGGCGATCGAGGTGTGACCGTAGCCGCGCGTGAGAAAGCAGCCGATCGCGACCTCGATGATCTCGTCGCGTCGCGCCTGGCGGTACTCGTCGGTGACCTTCGGCATCCGTGCCCTTTCGTCGCCCCCTCTTGGCGATCCTACGAGAACCGAGTATAAAGAACGAGCATTCGTTTTTTATACAGTCGGTTTCGTACGTGCTGTCACCACTTCACGAGGAGTCTTCGTGTCCACATCATCTTCCGCACCCGTGCACACCCCGCACACGCCGATCGGCCGGGTGCTCGCCATCGCCGTGGCCCTCGCCGTGGTCGTCGGCGTCGTCGTGCTCGCGTTCGCCTGGCCGAGCGTCACCGCCGAGCCGCACAACCTTCCCGTCGCCGTTGCGGGCCCCGAGCAGTCCGTGACCGCTCTCGAAGACGCCGTGCAGGCCAAGCAGCCCGACGTCCTCGCCTTCCAGACCGTCGATGACCGAGACGCCGCGGTCACCGCGATCGAGAAGCGCGAGGTCTACGGCGCGATCATCCTCGGCGCGGCGCCGGGCGTCGCGCCCGAGGTGCTCACCTCGTCGGCGGCGAACCTCGCCGTCAGCCAGCTGCTGGCCGGGCTCGGCGGCACCCTCGAGGCCCAGATCAACGCACAGGCCGCCGCCGCGGCGGCCGCCGCCGGGGCGCCCGCGCCCGCGCACATCACGGTCGCCGTCACCGACGTCGTGCCGCTCGCGTCGACCGACCCGCGCGGTACGGGCCTGACGGCGGCGATGTTCCCGCTCGTCATGGGTGGGATGATCGGCGGCATCGCGATCTCGATCGCCGTCATCGGGGCGCTTCGCCGCGTGCTCGCGGTCGTCGTCTACTCCGCCGTGGGCGGGGTGCTTCTCACCGGCATTCTCGCCGGCTGGTTCGGCGTGCTGCAGGGCGACTTCTGGACCCAGGCCGCCGTCATCGCACTCGCCCTCGCCGCGATCGCCGCACCGATCACGGGTGTCGTCGCGCTCATCGGCCGCGCGGGCATCGCGGTCGGGCCGATCGTCATGATGCTCTTCGCCAACCCGATCTCGGGCGCTGCGATGCCGCGCGAATTCCTGCCGGGCGTCTGGGGGCAGGTCGGTCAGTGGTTCCCGCCGGGGGCGGCGGCGAACCTGCTGCGCGACGTGTCGTACTTTCCGCAGGCGGATGCCTCGTTCTCGTGGCTCGTCCTGGCCGGCTGGACCGTCGGCGGTCTGCTGCTGTCGGTGATCGGCCACTTCCGCACGGCGGGCGGCGCCGAGCCCGACGAGCTCGCCGCCCACGAAGACGACCCCGTGTCGGCGACCGCCTGAGCCCGCCCCGTCCCGCGAGACGGCATGCAGCGCGCCACGCCGACGTGCGTCCGGCGCGCTGCATGCCGTATCGCGGGGGAGACGGGGCGCGGGCGCCGCGGCCGGCGCCCGCGCGCAGCCCTCAGGCCCGGTGGGACTTGTAGTAGTCGAGCAGGGCGCGGGTCGAGGCATCCTGCGAGTCGTAGGCGGCGGTGTCGCCCTCGACGGCGGGGGCGATCTGCAGGGCGAGCTGCTTGCCGAGCTCGACGCCCCACTGGTCGAACGAGTTGATGCCCCAGATCACGCCCTGCGTGAACGTGATGTGCTCGTACAGCGCGATCAGCTCGCCGAGCACCCGCGGGGTGAGCGCGGGCGCGAAGATCGACGTGGTCGGGCGGTTGCCGGGGAAGGTCCGCGCCGCCACGAGCGCCCCGGTCGTCCCCTCGGCCTCGACCTCTTCGGCGGTCTTGCCGAAGGCGAGCGCCTTCGTCTGCGCCAAGAAGTTCGCGAGGAACAGCCCGTGCACGTCGCGGCCGTCGTCGGTCAGCGGGTACGCGGGGTTCACGAACCCGATGAAGTCGGCGGGGATCAGGCGCGTGCCCTGGTGGATCAGCTGGTAGAAGGCGTGCTGACCGTTCGTGCCGGGCTCGCCCCAGAAGATCTCGCCCGTCTCGGTGGTGACCGGCGATCCGTCCCAGCGCACGCGCTTGCCGTTCGACTCCATCGTGAGCTGCTGCAGGTACGCCGGGAAGCGCGACAGCTGCTGCGCGTACGGCAGCACGGCGTGCGACTGCGCACCGAGGAAGTTGGTGTACCAGACGTTCAGAAGGCCCATGACGACGGGCACATTCGAAGCGAGGGGAGTGGATGCCATGTGCTCGTCGATCGCGTGGAAACCCGCGAGGAACTCGCGGAACACGTCGGGCCCCAGCTCGATCACGAGCGACAGCCCGATCGCGGAGTCGACCGAATAGCGGCCGCCGACCCAGTCCCAGACCTCGAACGCGTTCGCCGGGTCGATGCCGAAGGCCTCGACCTTGTCGAGCGCGGTCGAGACGGCGACGAAGTGGTGGGCGACGGCATTCTTCTTCTGCGCGTCGGACCCGTCGATCGCGCCGACGGCTTCGAGCCCCGCCCAGAGCCAGTCTCGCGCGAGGCGAGCGTTGGTCAGGGTCTCGAGCGTCGTGAAGGTCTTGGATGCCACGACGACGAGAGTCGTCTCGGGGTCGAGGTCTTTCGTCTTGTGGGCGAGGTCGAACGGGTCGATGTTGGAGACGAATCGGGCCGAGATGCCCGCGTCGGCATACGGTTCGAGGGCGGCGGAGACCATCGCGGGGCCGAGGTGGGACCCGCCGATGCCGATGTTCACGACGGTCTTCACGGGCTTGCCGGTGATGCCGGTCCACTCGCCCGAGCGCACCCGGTCGGCGAACGCGCTCATCGCGTCGAGCACCCGCTGCACGTCGTGGTCGACCTGCTGCCCGTCGACGACGAGCGCGGGCGAGGCCCCGGGCGGGCGGCGGAGGGCGGTGTGCAGCACAGGGCGGTCCTCGGTGGTGTTGATGTGCTCGCCCGCGAGCATGGCCGCGTACCGGTCGGCGACGCCGGTCTGCTCGGCCAGGCGCACCAGGGCTGCCACGATCTCGTCGGTGACGAGGTTCTTCGACAGGTCGACGCGAAGGTCGGCCAGCTCGAACGTCAGCCGTTCGACGCGGCCGGGGTCGGTGTCGAACCACCCGCGCAGGTCGGGGGAGAACCCGTCGCGCAGCGCGGTCAGGTCGTTCCAGGCGGTGGTGGTGGTGGCATCGATCGGCGTGGTCACGTGCACCACGCTAGCGCGCCGACGGCGGGTCGTGTGCCTTCGTGACAGACGCGCGCCCGGCGGCGAACGCCTCTCGCGCGCCGGTGTGGAACAGGTCTCGCTCGGCGGCGCGAAGGATGCTGCGTGCGCCGGGCAGGTCGAGCGCACCGACCAGGTCGCCGCGGCCACGCACCACCGCGACCGGCAGCCCGGTCGCCTTGCGTTTGACGAGATCGGCTGCCGCGGTCACCTCGTCGGCTACGCACGGGACGGTCACCGCCAGGGCGCGCCCGGCGCTGTCGACGCTGCCGCGCAGATCTTCGAGCACGATCACCCCGCCGGCGCCGATCGCGCAGTCGGTCTGTCCGTCGCGCCACGCCCGCCCCATCGTGTCGCTCAGCAGCACGCCCACCCGTGCGCCGGTGCGCTCGCGCAGCCCGGCGGCGAGTGCGCGCGCGCTGGCGTCGGGGTCCAGCGGCAGCAGCAGGATGCGACCCTCGGGGGTATTGCTCGCATCGACCCCCGCGGCGGCGGCGATGATGCCCAGTCGACTCTCCACGATGCGGATGCGGCCGGTCTCGTCTTCGGCGACGATCCGCACCGTCTCTTCAGCGACCGCCGCGTCGCGTTCGGCGGCGGGGCGGTAGCGGCCCTCGGCCTTGGAGACGATCTTCGACGTGACCACCAGGATGTCACCGTCGCGCAGCGTGTCGCCGGCAGCATCCGCGATCACCGCCACGAGGTCGGCGCCGGGTTCGATCTCAGGAATGCCGGGCAGTGCCCACACCTGCAGCAACGGTTCGTCCACCGGTTCAGAATAGGACGGGCGGCGGCTGGCCTCGGCCGCCGCGGAGGGAGTGGCATGACGGTGGCGACGAGCGGACGTGGACCGCGCGTGGTGGTGCTCGCGGGCGGTGTCGGGGGCTCAACGTTCACGGCGGGGGTGCGCGACGAGGTCGCGGCACGCGCCGGTGCGCTGACCGTGGTCTGCAACACCGGTGATGACCTGTGGCTCTCCGGCCTGCGCATCCAGCCCGACGTCGATTCCATGCTGTACGCGCTGGCCGATGTGAAGGATCGCATCAGGGGGTGGGGGCGCGCAGGCGACAGCACCCGCGTGTCGGCCGAGCTGCACGCCTGGGGCGTCGGCTGGGACTGGTTCGAACTGGGTGACCTCGACCTGGGGGCACACATCGCGCGCACGTCGTGGCTGCGGGAGGGACTGACGCCGACCGAGGTGCTCGCGCGCTTGCAGGCGCGATGGCAGCTGGGTGCGACCCTGCTGCCGATGACCGATGCCGAAGTCGATACGCACGTGGTGTTGCCGGACGGCACCCGTCTGCACTTTCAGGAGTGGTGGACCCGCCATCGTGCCCGGCTCGAGCCGGAAGGGTTCGAGAACGCGGGCATCGACACCGCACCGCCCGCATCCGGCGTGGTGGAGGCGATCCGCGCCGCCGATGCGGTGCTGATCGCCCCCTCGAACCCGATCGTCTCGATCGGGCCGATCCTCGCGGTCCCCGGCATCGCGCAGGCGGTGCGCGAAAGCACCGCGCCGGTGGTGGGGGTGTCGCCGATCATCGGCGGCGCCCCGGTGCGCGGCATGGCCGACGTGTGTCTGCGGGTTGCGGGCGTCCCGTGCACCGCGGCCGGGGTTGCGGGGCAGTACGGTTCGCGAGCGCACGACGGTGTGCTCGACCATTGGCTGATCGGCGAAGAAGATGCGGCCGAGTGCGACACGGTGGCGGCGACCGGTGTCGTCGCACACGTCGAACCGTTGTGGATGTCAGACGCCGCGCGTACCCGCGCGCTCGCCGTCGCGGCGCTGCGCGCTGCCGGGATCTGACCCGCGCGGCGCCGACGCCCCCCGCGCGCGCACGGGGTGCACCGGCGTCAGCGGTCGTCGGCGAGTCGGAGCGCGAGCCACAGCAGGAGCATCTGGTCGGGATGATCGGGGCGCAGCCCGAACCGACTCTGCACGCGGGACAGGCGGTACCGGACGGTGTTCGGATGCACCATGAGCGTGGCCGCGGTGTGGCCCACGTCTCCCTGCGAGCCCAGCCACACCCGTAGCAGTCGTGCCGTGTCGGCGCTGCGTTCGGCATCGTCACGCAGGACGCGTTCGGCCAGATCGCTCACCTGTGACACGTCGAGGCGCTGCGCGAGACTGTGCAGCACGAGCGCCTCACGCACATCGTCGGCGGTCGCGACAGGTCCCAGGGCTGGCCGGGAGGCGACCAGGTCGACGACGCGATCCGCCGACTCGCGCACCGCTCGGATGCTGTCGAGTCCGTGGGCCGGCCCCGCGACACCCGCGCGCAGCGCAGCGCGCACCGCCGTGCCGGAGGCGCGGACGGCGTGGCGCACCAGATCATCGGGTCGCTGCTGCGATGGCCAGGTGAGGACCGCGTAGATGCGGCCACCGATCACCACGCACCCGGATTGCACGGATCGGGCGGCGAGCTCGAGCGAGAAGACATCCACGACCCGTCCCGGATCGGGAACCGTCTGCGCGTCCCATTCACCGGTGGCAGGTTCGATCGCCACGACCCACAGGGGTCGGTCGGGAGTGAGCCCGAGCAGCCGGGCGGCGCCCGCACTGCCGGTCTCGAGCACCGCACGCACCTGGTCTGCTCGCTGCTGGCGCGCGAAATCGTCCGATGCGCGGGCGCGCAGCAGGTGCAGCGCCGCGACCTCGCACGCTTCGGTCAGGATCCGGTCGGCGTCGTCGGTGAGGGTGCCGCAGTCGACGACCCAGATCGAGCCGATGATGCGGGTGCCGCTACGTACCGCACACGCCAGTCGGCCCTGCGCGGTATCGCTCGCCGGCAGGCGCACGGCGGCGGGATGCGAGTAGACCTGCCGGTAGTGCCACGGGTTGTCGGGAAGATCGGGAACGAGGCGGCCGAGGATCCCTTGCTGGCGAGCGTCGTCGATCTGCTGGCCGTGCACCGTGGAGTAGGCGAGGACCCGGGTATCGGTGTCTTCGATGGCGGTGGCGCCACCGGTCGCGGCGGCGATCGCATTGGCCAGCGAGAAGAGATCGCCCATTGCGACCGTCGACAGCTGCGCGCTGGCCTCGGCGCTCGCCGCGGCCAGCGCGGTGCCGACCAGATGCTCCAGCTGCAGCCATTCCAACCCCGAGCCGACCGCGACCAGTGCGATGCCCAGGCGGTCCGCCATGCGTGCGGATGCGGCCAGTGCTTGATCGTCGTCGGATTTCGCCACCACGACGGTGTAGCCGGCCGTCGTCGCCTGCGGCAGCAGGTGCAGCAAGGGCGCGCCTGCACGAACACCGACGCCGTACAGCAATCCCTGCCGCACCACCGGCAGCGCATCGTTCGGATCGTAGAAGGTGCGCTGTGAGACCGCGAGTTCGCGAGCGGCCGGATCGTTGGCGAGCCGCAGGGCGTCTGCCCCGATCGTGTCGAGGAGCATGCCGACGCTGGTGTGCACCACATCGAGCTCAGGATTGGACATGCTCACAAGATATCTGCCAGAACTTGAGACGAATGTCTCACGTGGCGCACGGCGCGAGCGCGCAGGATGGACGAATGCCCCAGGTGACGACTGCTCCTCCCGCGCACCGCTCCCCGTTCAACATCGTGGCGCAGGCCGCACGGGCGGCCGATCGGTCCGCTGAGCGCGCCGGGGTCGAGGTGCGCGCGCTCACCGACATCGAGACGCTGCGCGAGGCCGCCGCGCTGCTGGTCGCCGTGTGGGGTCGTACCCCGGAGGGGGTGCCCATGAACAGCGAGGTCATGCGCTCCCTCATCCATGCGGGCGGTCTCGTCTCTGGCGCATACGACCCGTCCGGTGCGCTCGCGGGCGTGGCCGTGCTCGGTCGCGGCCGCACCCGCGCCGGGTATTCGTACCTCGCCGGCATCCGCCCCGGCGGCACCGACTCCGGCGTCGGGTTCGCGCTCAAGCAGCACCAGCGGGCGTGGGCGCTGCAGGCCGACATCGACACCATCGAGTGGACCTTCGATCCGCTGGTCAGCCGCAACGCCCGCTTCAACCTGACCAAGCTCGGCGCCGTGGTACGCGTCTACGAGCCCGCCTTCTACGGGCGCATGTCGGATGCGATCAACGGGGACGACCCGGCGGATCGGCTGGTCGCCTCATGGCAGCTCGCCAGTGCCCGCGTGGTCGCCGCCAGTGAGCACACGCTGCCCGAGACGCGGATGCCCGCCGCGGATACCATCGTGATCGAACGTGGCGAGGGCCCCGACGGCGACGACGCGTGGATCGACGCGGGCGAGCACGTCTGGTGTCGGGTGCCGCGAGACATCGTGGCGGTGCGCGCCGACGACCCAGCGCGTGCATCGGCATGGCGCGAAGCGGTCAGACAGCGACTCGAACCGGCGCTGCAGCAGGGATTCGTCGCGGTGGACTTCTCCCGCGACGGCTGGTACCACCTCAGTAAGGAGGAGCGATGAAAATCGCCGACATCGAGATCATCTGGGTGAAGATCCCGCTGGTCACCCCGTTCCGCACCAGCTTCGGCACCTCCCACGACAAGGACACGTTCCTGGTGCGGGTGACCACCGACACCGGGGTCGAAGGGTGGGCCGAGTGTGCGGCAGAGCTCGACCCGCTGTACAGTTCGGAGTTCTTGGCAGGCGCCGAGATGGTGCTGCGCGACCAACTCGTCCCACGGGTGCTCGCGCTCGGCGACGCGCTCACCGCGACCCGCGTCCTTCCCGCGCTCGCGCCCGTGAAGGGGCACTTCATGGCTAAGCACGTGCTCGAGACCGCGATCCTGGACGCCGAGCTGCGAACCACGGGGCAATCGTTCGCCACCGCGCTGGGCGCGGTGCGCGACCGGGTCCCCTCGGGCGTGTCGGTCGGCATCATGGAAAGCATTGGGCAGATGCTCGGCGATGTCGAGCGCTACCTCGCGCAGGGGTACCGCCGGATCAAGCTGAAGATCGAGCCCGGATGGGACATCGAACCGGTGCGCGCGGTGCGGGAACGCTTCGGCGACGAGCTGCTGCTGCAAGTGGACGCGAACACCGCATACACGCTGGCCGATGCGCGGCACCTCGCCCGTCTCGACCCGTTCGATCTGTTGCTGATCGAACAGCCTCTGCCTGAGGACGACCTGCGCGGACACGCCGAGCTGGCGCGGATCGTGAAGACGCCGATCTGTCTCGACGAGTCGATCGAGTCGGCTCGGGACGCCGCGACCGCGATCGCGATGGGCGCCTGCTCGATCATCAACATCAAGCCCGCGCGGGTAGGCGGCTACCTCGAAGCCCGCCGCATCCACGACGTCGCGGTGGCCAACGGGATCGCGGTGTGGTGCGGTGGCATGCTCGAAACCGGCATCGGACGCGCCGCCAATCTTGCGCTCGCCGCGCTGCCCGGGTTCGTCCTCCCGGGCGACACGTCGGCGTCCGACCGGTACTTCGAAACCGACCTCACTGCGCCGTTCGTGCTCGAGGACGGCGCGATCGCCGTGCCGACGGGGCCCGGAATCGGCGTCGAGATCCTGCCCGACGTGCTGGCTGAGTTCACGACCACCCGCTCGACCGTCCCGTTGCAGTGAACTCCCGTCACGCACGACGCCGACAGCTGAACCACTGACCCCCAACCAGGAGAATCCCAGGTCGAACCGAACGCGCACCACCGGCATCTTCGCCACCACCATCCTCGTCGCCGGACTCGCGCTCGCGGGTTGCGCGGGCACCACCAGCGAACCGGACGCCGCCGGGGCAGACGCTCCGCTGTTCGATCAGCTGCCCAGCGCGATCCAGGAATCCGGGGTGATCAGGGTCGGGTCCGATATCGCCTACGCCCCCATGGAGTACTACGACACCGACGGAACGACCGTGCTCGGGTTCGACAAGGAGCTCACCGACCTGCTCGCAGAACAACTGGGTGTGAACTTCGAGTGGAACAACGCCGTGTTCGACAGCCTCATCACGCAACTCACATCGGAGCGGATCGACATCGCGATCTCGGGCATGAGCGACACCGCTGAACGCCAACAGCAGATCGACTTCGTCGACTACTACCAGGCCGGAGCCATGCTGCTGGTCAAGAAGGGCAACCCCGAGGGTCTCACCTCGATCGCCGACCTGTGCGGACTGACCGTCGACGTTCAGCGCGGGACGACCCAGGCCGACTACGCGCAGACGCAGAGCGACCAATGCGTCGCCGACGGCGACAGCGCGATCGAGCTGCTGCAGTTCGACCGCGAGACCGAGGCGATGCTGCAGGGCAAGAACGGGCGAGCCGCGTCGGGGCTGCAGGACTATCCGGTCGCCGCCTACAACCCGCGCGAATCCGGCGGCGGCGAGGACTTCGAGGTCGTCGGCGAGCAGATCGAGGCGGGGCCGCTCGGGATCGGCGTGGGCAAGCAGAACACCGAACTGCGCGACGCGTTGCAGCAGGCGCTCCAGGCCATCATCGACGACGGCTCGTACCAGGAGCTGATCGACGATTACCAGACTCCGCTGGGCGCGATCGAATCGGCGACCATCAACGGCGGCAGCTGAGCCGATGCACGCCAACGCCAACACCAACGGCGATATCGTCGCCGTTCCGGTCCGGCATTACGGGCGGTGGGTGGGGGCCGTCGTCGGGCTACTGCTGCTGGCCGCGCTGGTCTACGGGTTCTCGCAGGGCAACATCGACTATGCGGTCACCGCGCAGTACTACACCGCCGACACCATCGTCGCAGGCATGTGGAACACCCTCGCCATCAGCGTCATGGCGCAGGTCGTGGGCATCGTGCTGGGTGTGCTCGCCGCCGTCATGCGCACCTCGAAGAACCCGGTGACGCGTTCGGTCGCCTGGTTGTACATCTGGTTCTTCCGAGGCACGCCGGTGCTCGTGCAACTGCTGGTCTGGTACAACCTCTCGCTGGTGTTCCCCACCATCGGCATCCCCGGGGTGGTGACGTGGTCGACCAACGACCTCATGACCCCCATGCTGGCGGCGCTGCTGGGGCTCGGCATCAACGAGGGCGCATACATGGCGGAGATCGTCCGGGCCGGGATCGGTTCAGTCGATCGCGGCCAGACCGAAGCGGCGCAGGCGCTGGGGCTCTCGCCGGTGCAGACGATGCGTCGGATCGTGCTGCCACAGGCCATGAGGGTGATCATCCCGCCCACCGGCAACGAGTTCATCAACATGCTCAAGACCTCGTCGCTGGTGTACGCGGTGCAGTTCCCCGAGCTGCTGCTGTCGGCCGTGAACATCTACTCGAGCAACCTGATGGTCATCGAGCTGCTGTTCACCGTGTCGCTGTGGTACCTCGTGCTGACCTCGGTGTTCTCGATCGGCCAGCATTTCCTCGAGAAGCGCTTCGCCCGTGGCGCGAGCGGGCAACCCGCCGGCGGGGGCGTGTTCGGCACGGTCATGGCCAACCTGCGACCCGGGAGGACGCGATGAACCCGATGGTCCAATCACGCGGCGTGCGCAAGCACTTCGGCGCGCATGAGGTGCTGCGCGGCATCGACCTCGAGGTCGCCAACGGCGAGGTGATGTGTCTGATCGGGCCGTCCGGTTCGGGCAAATCGACGTTCCTGCGCTGCATCAACCATCTCGAGACCCTCAGCGGTGGCACCTTGCGGGTCGATGGCAAACTCGTCGGCTTCGAGGAGCGCGGCGACAAGCTCTACGCGATGCGCGAGCGCGAGATCGCGGCCCAGCGGCGCGACATCGGCATGGTCTTCCATCGGTTCAACCTCTTCCCGCACATGACGGCACTGGCGAACGTGATGGAAGCACCCATCCGGGTCAAGGGCGAGAAGCCCGCGGCAGCCAAGCAGCGCGCATTGGCCCTGCTCGAACGGGTCGGTCTCGACGGCAAGTCCGGCGCGTACCCGGCCATGCTCTCGGGCGGGCAGCAGCAGCGCGTGGCGATCGCCCGGGCGCTGGCCATGGAGCCGAAACTCATGCTGTTCGATGAGCCGACCTCGGCGCTCGACCCGGAACTTGTCGGTGAAGTGCTCGACGT
Source organism: Microbacterium sp. F2E (assembly GCF_020905435.1). NCBI lineage: Bacteria > Bacillati > Actinomycetota > Actinomycetes > Micrococcales > Microbacteriaceae > Microbacterium > Microbacterium sp. F2E. Next base: position 59,844 of record NZ_JAJJIB010000013.1, read on the forward strand.
GATGCGCGAACTCGCGCAGTCGGGGATGACCATGGTGGTGGTCACGCACGAGATGGGCTTCGCGCGGGAGGTCGGCGACTCACTGGTGTTCATGGACCAGGGCGTCATCGTCGAGTCCGGCGCGCCGCGGGAGGTGCTCGGCAACCCCCAGCGCGAGCGCACCCGCGCGTTCCTGTCGAAGGTGCTCTGAACCTTCCTTCCATCCCCGTCGGATCGGTCCGCTGCGCGCGCCCGCGCGGGCGGACCGATCGTGTGCGGTGTGCGGTCAGCTGCGCGTGCTGGTGTGCGCAGCATCCGGTTCGAGCGCGGCATCCTCCCAGGCGGTGGGATCCAGATCGAGGTCGGAGAACTTCGCCGGGTCGAACACCGGCTTGTCGATGCCCGATTTTAGCTGCGAGTTGAAGTCCTTGATGACGCGCATGGCGGTGGGGAACAGCATCAGGATCACCACTAGGTTCACCAGCGCCAACAGGCCCATCACCGGGTCGGAGAAGAAGAACACATCCACGGCGCCGGGGGCGATCGCGCCGACGAGCACGATGGCGATCACCGCCCAGCGCAGAATGTGGGTCGCGAGGCGGCTCGAGGTGAGCTCCTGCAGGGCGGTCTCACCGAGGTAATAGTTGTACATCACCGAACTGAACGCGAACAGCAGGATCGAGAAGGTCAGCACGTACAGCGTCCACTCGCCCAGGCTGTCGGCGAGCGCGGTCTGGGTGAGCACGATGCCGTCGACCGCTTCGTCGCCCGGCTGATAGGCGCCGCTGAGCAGGATGAGGAAGGCGGTCGCCGAGCAGATCAGGATCGTGTCGATGAACACCGACAGCATCTGCGAGATGCCCTGGCTGACCGGGTGCTTGACGTAGGCGGTCGCTGCCACGTTGGGGGCCGATCCGAGACCTGCCTCGTTGGAGAACAGCCCGCGTCGCACGCCGTTGGCGATCGCGGCGCCGATGCCGCCGGCGACGGCCTCTTGGATTCCGAAGGCGTTCGCGATGATCGTCCACAGCATCGCGGGCACCTCGGTGATGTTCACGGCGACGACGATCAGTGCCAGAAGCAGGTAGACGAACGCCATGATCGGCACCACGAAGTCGGCGACCTTCGCGATGCGCTGGATGCTGCCGTACACGATGAACCCGGCGATCACGGCCATCACGATGCCGGTGATCCAGCGGTCGATGCCGAGGCTGTTCTGGGCGGCACCGGCCATCGTGTTCGCCTGGAACGCGTTGAACCCGAGCGCGAACGACGCGATCAGGCAGATCGCGTAGATCATGAGCAGCCAGGTGAAGTTCTTGCCCAGGCCATGGCGGATATAGGTGGCCGGTCCGCCGCGGAACGAGCCGTCGGGCATGCGCCGTTTGTAGGTCTGTGCGAGGGTGCATTCGATGAGGCTGGTGGCCATGCCGATCAGGGCGACCATCCACATCCAGAACACCGCGCCCGGGCCGCCGAGGGTGATCGCAACGGCGACGCCCGAGATGTTGCCGCCGCCGACACGTCCCCCGATCGAGACGATCAGCGCCTGGCGGGCACTGATCTGGTCGGGGTCGGCGACCTTCTCGCCGCCGCCCACGACACGCCACATCCGGCCGAAGTATCGCAGCTGGATGAACCTCGTCGTGACGGTGAAGATGATGCCGAAGATCACCAGCATCGGGATCAGTGACCACCCCCACGTCGCCGCATCGATGAATCCGAAAAATCCCTGCAAGATCGCGACGATGTCCATGGGTGGCTCGACTTCCGTGGGGGAGCGGCGTGTTACTCGGTGATCACGCACTCTAGGGTTTCTCCCAGGTTCGTGGCAAGTGCTCCGCCGGGCGCGTCGTGGTAAGTCCAGGGTCCGCGGTCACCCCGGTGCGGTGGCGCTCGCCGCATCGGCGAGGGCTTCGGCGACCAGGCGGGTATTCTCGGCGACCACGCCGCCGGTCACCCGCACGTGCGGCGCGGTGGCGCGACCGGGGGCGATGAACGGGGTCCCGGCGGCGACCGCGATGCCCGACGCCGCCAGACGCACGGCGGCGGCGCGCTCGTCGGTGACCGGCAGCCACAGGTTGATGCCGTCGGGTCCACCCACATCGATGCCCAGGCGCCGCAGCGCATCGGCGAGCCGGTCGATGCGGTCCCGGTAGATGAGCCGGGCGCTGCGCACCCGCGCCACCGAGGCGGGGTCGGTGAGCAGGTCGAGCAGCACCGCTTGCAGCAGCTTCGAGGTCCATCCCGGCCCCAGCATGCGGCGTGCGACGATGCGTTCGATCAGGTGCGCCGGACCTGCCAGCGCCGCGATGCGCAGGTCCGGCCCATGCGACTTCGAGAAGCTGCGCACCTGCACCACCTGCGCCGGGATCCACCTCGCCAGGGTGATCTCGGGCGCCGAGCAGGTGAACGCCGAGTGCTCGTCCTCGATCACCACGACCCGGTCGCCGCCGGCCGTACCCCGCAGGACGCTCGCCAGGGCGCGGGCGCGGTCGGCGGGCATCGACGCGCCCGTCGGGTTCTGCGCACGCGGCTGCAGCACGACGGCAGCCGGGCGCTGTCCGAGTGCACGGGCCAGCGATGCCGGTGTGACGCCGTCGCGGTCCACCTCCAGGGGGAGCGTGACGGCGCCGAGCGCGTCGACGAGGTCGAAGAAGTACGGAAAGCCGGGGGATTCGACCGCGACCCGATCGCCGAAGCGCACGACCTGTTCCAGGGTGCGCGCCACACCGTCGATCGCGCCGTCGACCACGGTGATCGCCTCGACCGCCGACGGAAACTGCTCGCGCAGCACGTCGCGCAGTCCCGGCAGCACCGGTTCGTCCTGGTATGAACCGGTCTCTGCGCGCGTCGCGACTCTCGAGAATGCGGCATCCAGCGCGGGCAGCATCGACGAATCTGGTGTGCCCAGGGACAGGTCCAGGCGCACGTCGGCCGCCGTGGTGAGTCCCTGCACGCGCGGGCTCAGCCACTCCGGCCGCTCGGACCGTATGAAACTCCCCGCGCGCCCGCGTGAGACGATCACGCCCGCGTCGGCAAGCGCCCGCCACGCGGTTGCGACGGTGCCGGCTGAGACCCCGAGTGCCGCAGCGACCTGCCGTACCGTCGGCAGCCGTTCGCCCGCGGCGAGCGTGCCATCGTGCGCGAGGCGCGAGATCTCGGCGGCGATGCCCTGCGGGGAGCGTTCGATGAGGGATTCGGGGCGCAGCATCCGTGCTCCAAGGGGGTGCCCGTGCGCCGCGGGTTTCCCCAGGATTAACGGCCACGACACAATCGGTAATTGCCGAGAAATGTTCAAGCTGGACAGTAACAGAACCGGATGAGCCCGGCGACATCTGTCGCATCCGGTTGTGATTCGCCCGGGCGTGGACACCACGATGGGAGCTTCCATGACCACGGTGCGCGCAGCGATCACCCAGACCACCTGGACCGGTGACAAGGCATCCATGCTCGACAAGCACGAGCAGTTCGCTCGGGATGCCGCCGCTCAGGGCGCCCAGGTCATCTGCTTCCAAGAGCTGTTCTACGGTCCGTACTTCGGGATCACGCAGGACAAGAAGTACTACCGCTACGCGGAGCCCGCGGACGGCCCCATCGTGCAGCGCTTCGCGGCGCTGGCGGCCGAGCTGAACCTGGTCATGGTGCTGCCGATCTACGAAGAGGCCCAGGCCGGGGTGTACTACAACACCGCCGTCGTGGTCGACGCCGACGGCACGATCGTCGGCAAATACCGCAAGAACCACATCCCCCACGTGGAGAAGTTCTGGGAGAAGTTCTACTTCCGTCCCGGCAACCTCGGCTACCCCGTCTTCGACACCGCTGTCGGCAAGATCGGCGTGGTCATCTGCTACGACCGGCACTTCCCGGAGGGATGGCGTGAACTCGGCTTGAACGGTGCGCACCTGGCGTTCAACCCGAACGCCACCAAGCCGGGGCTGTCGAACCGGCTCTGGGAGGTCGAGCAGCCTGCCGCCGCCGTCGCCAACGGGTACTTCGTGCTCGCCCCGAACCGGGTCGGTCTGGAGGACAACGAGTACGGCGACGAGGCCGTGAACTTCTACGGCAGGAGCCAGATCGTCGACCCGCGCGGCAACTACGTCGGCGCGCTCGGGTCGGGCGAGGACGAGGAGCTGCTGATCCGCGACCTCGACATGGACCTCGTGCAGCAGATGCGCGACGACTGGCAGTTCTATCGCGATCGTCGCCCCGACACCTATGGCGAGATCGTCGCACCGTAGCGACTGGAGCACCTCATGACAACGACACTCATCACGGGCGGCACGGTCGTCTCGGCGACCGGGCGCACGCAGGCCGACGTCCTCATCGACGGCGAGACCGTCGCCGCCGTCCTCGCGCCGGGCGCCCACCTGCTGGGCACCGACCTCGCGGCATCCGTCGACACCGTCATCGACGCGACGGGGAAGTACGTCATCCCCGGCGGCATCGATGCGCACACCCACATGCAGCTGCCGTTCGGCGGCACGAGCGCCTCGGACACGTTCGAGACGGGGACCCGCGCCGCCGCCTGGGGCGGCACGACCACGATCGTCGACTTCGCCGTGCAGCGCTACGGCGAGCGGGTCGAGGACGGGCTGGCCCACTGGCATGAGCTGGCGGACGGGAACTGCGCGATCGACTACGGCTTCCACCAGATCATCGGCGGCGTCGACGAGCACTCGCTCGCGGCCCTGCCGAAGCTGATCGACGAGGGCATCTCGAGCTTCAAGATGTTCATGGCCTACCCCGGCGTCTTCTACTCCGACGACGCGCAGATCCTGAAGGCGATGCAGATCGCGGCCGAGACCGGCCTGCTGACGATGATGCACGCCGAGAACGGCCCCGTCATCGACGTGCTCGCCGAGCAGCTGGTCAAAGAGGGCAAGATCGAGCCCTACTACCACGGCATCGCCCGCGCGTGGCAGGCCGAGGAGGAGGCCACGCACCGCGCCATCATGCTCTCGAACCTCACCGGCGCGCCCCTGTACGTCGTGCACGTGAGCGCGAAGCAGGCCGTCGAACAGCTCGCCTGGGCACGCGACAAGGGCCAGAACGTGTTCGGCGAGACGTGCCCCCAGTACCTCTACCTCTCGCTCGAGGAGCAGCTGGGCGCCTCGAGCGACGAGTGGGGTCGCTTCGAGGGGGCCAAGTGGGTCTGCTCGACGCCGCTGCGTTCGCGGGCCGAGGGGCACCAGGACCACATGTGGCAGGCCCTGCGCACGAACGACCTGCAGATGGTCTCGACCGACCACTGCCCGTTCTGCATGAAGGACCAGAAGGAGCTCGGCCTGGGCGACTTCCGGGCGATCCCCAACGGCATCGGATCGGTCGAGCACCGCCTCGACCTCATGTATCAGGGCGTCGTCACGGGGCAGATCACGCTCGAGAGGTGGGTCGAGCTGACGAGCACCACCCCGGCGCGCATGTTCGGCATGTACGGCCGCAAGGGCGTCATCGCCCCGGGCGCCGATGCCGACATCGTCGTCTACGACCCGAACGGGCACACCTCGATCGGCCTCGGCAAGACGCACCACATGAACATGGACCACTCCGCGTGGGAGGGCTTCGAGGTCGACGGACACGTCGACACCGTGCTCGCGCGCGGCAAGGTCGTCGTGGATGGCGGCGAGTACCTCGGCCGTGCCGGCGACGGCCGGTTCGTCAAGCGCGGCCTGAGCCAGTACCTGATCTGAGCGCATCATGGACTTCGGCGTCGTACTGCAGACCAATCCGCCCGCCGCGCGCACGGTGCAGCTCTCGCAGCTGGCCGAGGCGCACGGCTTCAGCCACGTGTGGACCTTCGACTCGCACCTGCTCTGGCAGGAGCCCTACGTCATCCACTCCGCGATCCTGAACGCGACCAAGCGGGTGACCGTCGGCCCGTTCGTGACCAATCCCGCGACACGGGACTGGACCGTCACGGCATCCGTCTTCGCGACGCTCAACGAGATGTACGGCAACCGCACGATCTGCGGCATCGGGCGCGGCGACTCCGCCGTGCGCGTCACGAACGGCAAGCCGACGACGCTGCGCGAGCTGCGCGAGGCGATCCACGTGATCCGGGAGCTCGGCAACTCGCGCGCGGTCGAATTCCACGGCGCGACGCTGCAGTTCCCGTGGAGCCGCGGGTCGCAGCTGGACGTGTGGGTCGCGGCATACGGTCCGCTGGCGCTCAAGCTCACCGGCGAGGTCGGCGACGGCTTCATCCTGCAGCTGGCCGATCTCGACATCGCCGCCTGGATGATCAAGACGGTGAAGGATGCCGCCGCAGCGGTCGGCCGCGACCCCGAGTCGATCGCCTTCTGCGTCGCCGCTCCGATGTACATCGGCGAGGACCGCGAGCACATGCGCGACCAGTGCCGCTGGTTCGGGGGCATGGTGGGCAACCACGTCGCCGACATCGTCGCGAAGTACGGCACGGACGGTGAGGTGCCCCCGGCGCTCACCGACTACATCGCAGGACGCACCGGGTACGACTACAACACGCACGGCAGGGCTGGCAACGACCACGTCGACTTCGTTCCCGACGAGATCGTCGACCGGTTCTGCGTGCTGGGCACGGCAGAGGAGCACATCGCGAAGCTCGAGGCGCTGCGCGCGATCGGTGTGACGCAGTTCGCCGGGTACCTGCAGCACGACAACAAGGAGGAGACGATGCGCGTCTACGGCGAGACGGTCATCCCCGCGCTCGCCGAGAAGATCACGGCGAAGGCATGACGCGCCGGTCCTGGTCGGCCTGGGCGTGGGGTGCCGTCGGCGTCCTCGCCGTCGGGGCCCTCTGGGAACTGTACAAGGCGTTCGGGCCCGCCGACGGCCTCGTCATCGGCGCGACGGACGGCGACAGCCGTTCGGGACTGCGCATCCTGCCGCGCACCAACGACCGCGCCATGCCGCACGTGTGGACGATGTTCTCGCGCCTGTTCGATCCGACGAGCGGCGGGGCGACTCCGCCGCTGTGGCAGACGGTGCTGCAGGGAGCGCTGCTCACGCTCGGCATCGCCGCCGTCGGATGGGTCATCGGCGTCGTCGTCGGCATGGCGTTCGCCCTGATCATGCAGCGCTGGCGCATCGCCGAGTGGGGTCTGCTGCCCTGGATCGTCGTGTCGCAGACCGTGCCGCTGATCGCCTTCGCCCCCCTCGTCGCCCGGTTCGGCAACCAGATCGACCGCAGCGGCGTCCCATGGCCGGAGTGGCTGTCGGTCGCCGTCATCGCCTCGTACCTCGCGTTCTTCCCGGTCGCGGTCGGGGCGCTGCGGGGCCTGAACTCTCCCGACGCGATCCACCTCGACCTCATGCGCAGCTACGCGGCCGGCTACGGGAAGACGCTGCGCGTGCTGCGCCTGCCGGCCGCGGTGCCCCACCTGCTGCCCGCGCTGCGGCTCGGGGCGGCCAACGCCGTCGTCGGCACCGTCGTCGCGGAGGTGTCGATCGGCATGCGCGGCGGTCTCGGCCGCATGCTGCTGCAGATGGCGCAATCCGCCTCGGCCGATCCGGCGCTGCCCTGGGCACCGCTGTTCGGCGCCGTTCTGCTGGGGCTCGTCGCCGCCGGCTCGGTCGCGCTGCTGGGCGCGGGGCTCACGAAGTATCGCCGTGGGGAGGCGCCCGCATGAGCGGACCGCACCCCACCCCCGACACCCCCGCCGCAACAGACAAGGATGCCGCCATGAGCGCTCTGGCCGTGCACGTGACCGGAGTGGACCGCGTCTTCGGCCGCAAGACGCAGGTGCAGGCGCTGACCGGCGTCGACCTCGACGTCGCCGAAGGCGAGTTCGTCTCGCTCATCGGCCCCTCCGGATGCGGCAAGTCCACCCTCATGCGGCTCATCGCCGATCTCGACCAGCCCACCGCGGGAACGGTCGAGGTCTTCGGCAAGAGCGCGCATCGCGCGCGGCTCGAGCAGGACTACGGCATCGCGTTCCAGCAGGCGGGGCTGCTGCCGTGGCGCACCGTGCTGCAGAACATCGCGCTGCCGCTCGAGCTGCACGGGATCGGGGCGGCGGCTCGCGCCGAGCGGGCGCGGGAGCTGGCCGACATGGTCGGGTTGACGGATTTCGGCGCGCGCTACCCCGACGAGCTGTCCGGCGGCATGCAGCAGCGCGTCGCGATCGCACGCGCGCTCGCGACGCGTCCGAAGCTGCTGCTGATGGACGAGCCGTTCGGCGCGCTCGACGAGATGACGCGCGAACGGATGCAGACCGAGCTGATCCGCATCGCCGCCGAGACCGGTGCGGCGGTCGTCTTCGTCACGCACTCCATCCCCGAGGCGGTGTACCTCTCCGATCGGGTCGTCGTCATGTCGCCGCGCCCCGGCCGCATCACCGATGTCCTCGAGATCGGGTTCCCCGGCGAGCGCACCGAGAGCCTGCGCGAGGCCCCCGAGTTCTTCGAGCGCGTCACCGCCGTGCGCGAGGCCCTGCACGGCCAGCCCGTCGAAAGGCCGAACGAGCGATGAACCTCGCCGAGCGCGTCACCCGCGTCGCCGCCCCCGTGGTGGTGGGCGTCCTCCTGCTCGTGGCGTGGCAGCTGATATCGGGCATCAGCACGGGGCGGATCAGCCTCGTCCCCGCCCCCGCGGCCGTCATCGAGGCATCCGTCACCCACTCCGGGATCATCGTCGAGGACGCGTTCGTCACGGGCGGCAACGCCCTCGTGGGCCTGATCGCGGGAACCGTCAGCGCCGTCTTCCTGGCGGGGCTGGCCGCGTGGCTGCGACCGATCGACGCGATGACGGCGCCGGTGATCGCCGCCATCGCGGTCATTCCGATCGTGGCGCTCACACCTCTGCTGAACACGATGTTCGGGGCATCCAGTCAGTTCGGCCGGCAGATCGTCGCGGCCGTCGCGGCGTTCGTGCCCGTCTACGTCAACGTGCTGCGCGGGCTCCGCCAGGCCCGCCCCGTGCAGCGCGACCTGTTCCGTGCGTACGCGGCGTCGGGCGGGCAGGAGTTCCGCCTGCTCACGATGCCGACGGCCCTGCCCTACCTGGTCACGGGTGTCCGCATCGCCAGCTCGCTCGCGGTCATCTCCGCCCTCGTGGCGGAGTACTTCGGCGGACCCGCCGACGGGCTGGGAACCGCCATCGCGAGCTACGCCAAGTCGGGCAATCAGGCCCTCGCCTTCGCCTACGTCGGCGCCTCGATCGCCGTCGGCCTCGTCTTCTTCCTCGTCACGGTGCTCCTAGTGTCCTCCGCCGTTAATTCGTTGCAATAGTCGTCCGAGGGATTCGAGTATCTGGTCTGCGGTCTTGGTCCAGATGAAGGGCTTCGGGTT
>NZ_JAJJIB010000014.1:0-68610 GCF_020905435.1 Microbacterium sp. F2E
CTCGTCACTCAGGACCAGATCAGCTTTCGGACGCCCAACTCGTGCCATACCCCATTCTAAGAGATAGACAACGAATTACTGGCGTACGACACTAGACTGCAAGGCTCATCACGAAAAGGATCGAATGACACACACCACCGGCACGAGCGACACGAGCGACATCAGCGGCACCGACGAGGGTGCGCTGCTCGACTCCGACACCGAGCGCCTGCCGATCGACCCCGTCGACCGGGTGCTCGCGCGCGCGGAGACGCGCTCCGGCATCCACGTGTTCGGCGCCGCGCAGGCGCTGCAGGATGCCTCGACGGTCGCCTACGGCGACACCGACGGCGACCAGTGGGATCGCGAGGAGCGCGCGGCGCTCCGCCGCGTGCCGGGGCTGTCCACCGAACTCGAAGACGTCACCGAGGTCGAGTACCGCCAGCTGCGGCTCGAGAACGTCGTGCTCGTCGGCGTCTACCCGCAGGGGTCGCAGGACGACGGCGAGAACTCGCTGCGTGAGCTCGCCGCGCTCGCCGAGACCGCCGGCGCCGTCGTGCGCGACGGCGTGCTGCAGCGCCGCCCGCACCCCGACCCGGCCACCTATGTCGGCCGTGGCAAGGCCGCCGAACTGCGCGATCTCGTCGCGGCGGTCGGCGCCGACACCGTGATCGCCGACACGGAGCTCGCGCCCAGCCAGCGGCGCGCGCTCGAAGACGTCGTGAAGGTGAAGGTGATCGACCGGACCACGGTCATCCTCGACATCTTCAGCCAGCACGCCAAGAGCCGCGAGGGCAAGGCCCAGGTCGAGCTCGCTCAGCTCGAATACCTCCTCCCGCGCCTGCGCGGCTGGGGCGAGTCGATGAGCCGGCAGGCCGGTGGCCAGGTCGGCGCGGGCGGTGCGGGAATGGGTTCGCGCGGTCCCGGTGAGACGAAGATCGAGCTCGACCGGCGGCGCATCCGCACGAAGATGGCGCAGCTGCGTCGTCAGCTGCGCGACTTCGCGCCTGCCCGTGAGGCCAAGCGCGCCGAGCGCAAGCGCAACACGATCCCGGCAGTCGCGATCGCCGGGTACACGAACGCCGGCAAGTCGAGTCTGCTGAACCGGCTGACGCGGGCGGGGGTGCTCGTCGAGAACGCGCTGTTCGCGACGCTCGACACGTCGGTACGCCGCGCCGAGACTGCCGACGGCCGGGTGTACACGCTCACCGACACCGTCGGGTTCGTGCGGAACCTGCCGCACCAGCTCGTCGAGGCGTTCCGATCGACGCTCGAAGAGGTCGGCGACGCCGACGTGATCGTGCACGTCGTGGATGCTTCGCACCCCGATCCAGCCGCCCAGCTGCAGACGGTGCGCGATGTGATCGGCGACGTGGGTGCGCGCGACCTGCCCGAGATCGTCGTGTTCAACAAGGCCGACCTCGTCGACGACGACACGCGTCTGGTGCTCCGCGGCCTCGCGCCGCAGGCGCTGTTCGTGTCGTCGCGCACCGGCGAGGGGATCGACGAACTGCGCGAGACGATCGAGCGCACGTTGCCGCTGCCGGCGGTCGAGGTGCGCGCGGTGGTGCCGTACGACCGGGGCGACCTGGTCTCGGCGGTGCACGAGCACGGCATCATCCTGAGCCAGGAGCACGGCCCCGACGGCACGTTCCTGCACGCGCACGTGCCCGCGATTCTCGGCGGCCGCCTCGCGGCCTACGCCGTCTAGCGCGCCGCGCCGGGCGCCGGGCCGCGGGGGCCGCGAGAACGCTCGATAGCACCGTTGCGGGACGTTTTGAGGTGCTATCGCGCGTTCTCGCGAGTCGAACGCCGCGCCCGGCGCGTGGGTGCGGCGCTGCGCTCGCGCCGGCGACCCGCGTCGAGAACGCACGATTGCACGTCTCGGGGACGTTTGGCGGTGCTATTGCGCGTTCTCGCGGGGCGGATGCCGGGCGCGGGTTCAGTCCAGCGTGAGGGGCGGGACGTCGGGCGGGGTGAAGCCGAACACCGCGCCGAGGAAGGCGAGCTCGGCCTCGGTCGCGTCGACGATCGTGTCGCCCCGGCGGAAGCCGTGGCCCTCGCCCTCGTAGAGCCGGTACGCGTGCGGGATGCCCCGTTCGGCCAGCGCGTCGCGGATCACCTCCGACTGCGCCGGCGGCACCACCCGGTCCTCGCTGCCCTGCAGCAGCAGCACCGGCGCCGTGAACCCGTCCACGTGCGTGAGCGGCGACCGCTCGCGGTAGAGCTCGTCGGCCTCGGGCAGCGGGCCGATCATCCCGTCGAGGTAGCGCGACTCGAAGTCGTGCGTGTCGGTCGCCAGCGCCCGCGCATCGGCGACGCCGTAGCGGCTGATGCCCGCGGCGAACGCGTCGGTGCGGGCGAGCGCGGCGAGCACCGTCCAGCCGCCCGCCGATCCGCCCTTGATCGCGATGCGGTCGGGGTCGGCGAGGCCGACGCCCCCGGCACCGCCGTCCGCGCCCCCAGCATCCCCAACGCCGCCATCCCCGGCGCCACCCTCGCCCGCAGTGCCCGCGAGCCCCGCCGCGGCGGCCACCACGTCGTCGACGTCGACCACGCCCCACTGGCCGCGCAGGCGCTCGCGGTAGGCGCGTCCGTACCCGGTCGACCCGCCGTAGTTCACCTGCACGACGCCGATCCCGCGGCTCGTGAGGTACACCGTCTTCGCGTCGGCGACGCCGCCCTCGTGGCCGGTGGGCCCGCCGTGCACCATCACGACGTACGGCGCGCGCTCGCCGGCGGGAGCGACCGCGCCCGGATTCGTCGGAGGATGCACGAACGCGTGCACCTCGCCGTGCGGCCCGGCCGTCGTCATCGCGCGCGTTGCCGGCATCCATTGTTCGTCGATCTCACCGGGCGTCCCCACGACCTGCCGCGCCGTGCGAGCCTCGGCATCGACGAGCCACAGACCGCTCGTTCCCGGCGCCTTGCCCGAGACGAGCGCGCGCCCGCCCGAGACGGCCTCGACGTTCAGCTCGCTCGTGGCGGGGAGGTCGATCCGCGACGACTCGCCGTCCGCGCCGATGGCGACGAGCTCGTCCGCCCCGTTCGTCCGCACCGCGACGATGCGTCCGTCGTCGAGCACGCCGTACCACCGGGCGCCGAGCGACCAGAGCGCACCGCCCGTGTCTGCGTCGGTGGGCGCGATCGGCTCCGCGGGCCCGAAACCTTCGCCGGTGTGCACGCGATGCCACAGGTTCCACCGTCCGGTCGGCTCGTCGAGGTAGACGAGGTCGGTGTCGCTCCGCCACGTCGGCTCGAGCGCTGCGGTCTCGCCCGCGGTCACCGCCGCCCACGACCGGACCCGGCCGTCGTCGATGCGTCCGACGCGCACCTCGGTGCGGTCCCACGGCATGTTCGGGTGGTCCCACGCGACCCAGGCCAGGTGCGTGCCGTCGGGGGAGAGGTCGGGCTGGGCGACGAAGTCGCTGTCGCCGACGAGCTGTCGAACGGATGCCTCGCGCTCCAGCGCGATCTCGACGATCCCTCTACGGACGACGCCCTCGCCCCGCCACTCGCGCACCGCGAGCAGGCGGCCGCGGGTGAACCGCAGCCCGCCGTAGGAAGTCGCGCCGTCAGCGGGCGTGAGCGGAACCGGGTCGGCGCCGGGGCGGAGTGCCCACACGCGCTGGTCGGTCTTCTCGACGAAGTACAGGCTGCCGTCGTCGCCCGCGGCCCACGACCCGCCGCCGTACTCATGCACCCGCGAGCGGGCGTTCCACGGCGCAGGCAGCACATCGGCGACATCGCCGCCGCTGGCATCGTCGCCGACACGCACGTCACGGGCATCCGGCCGGCGTCGCACCGTCGTACGGCCCGCCTCTTCGGGAACCGACTGACCCCACCAGATCTCATCGCCCACGAATGCCGCGCCGTCGATGCGCGGCGACGCGCCGGATGCCCAGGCGGCGGTGAACGGGGAGGGCCAGGAGCCGTAGGGGAGTGTCTCGACCATGCCCTCACGCTACGCGGTGGACTCGCGCGACACGGCCGCGCACAACCGCCGCGCACCACGGCCACCCGCCTCATCCGCGCGGCACAGCCGGGGCGCGCTCATCCGAGCAGCGTGACTCCGAACCCCGCGACGACGGTGCGCACCTCGGCCAGGTAGCGCTGCGCCTGCTCGGTGAGCGGGATCGCGGAGTGGCCGATCCAGCCGATCTCGATGCGCTCGTCGACCTCGAGCGGGATCGCGACGATCTCGGGGTCGAGCTCGTCGCTGACGATGCCCGTCGAGATCGTGTACCCGTCGAGGCCGATCATGAGGTTGAAGATCGTCGCACGGTCGGAGACCCGGATCTCCTGCGCGCTCGAGGAGGTCGACAGGATCTCCTCGGCGAAGTAGAACGCGTTGTTCGCGCCCTGATCGAACGTGAGACGGGGGAGTCCTTCGAGGTCGGCGAGGGTGACGCTCCGCCGCCGTGCAAGCGGGTTCCGACGGGAGACGAAGATGTGCGGCGCGGCGACGAACAGCGGATGGAACGCCAGGCCGTTGTCGCGCAGCAGCCGATCGATGACTTTGCGGTTGAAGTCGTTGCGATAGAGGATGCCGAGTTCGCTGCGGAGGGTGCGGACGTCGTCGATGATGTCCCACGTGCGCGTCTCGCGCAGGGCGAACTCGTATTGCGCGGCGTCGCTCGCGCGCACCATCCGCACGAACGCGTCGACGGCGAACGAATAGTGCTGCGCCGAGACGCCGAGCAGGCGCCGCGCGGGAGGCCGCCCCAGGTAGCGCTGCTCGAGCAGCTCCACCTGCTCGACCACCTGACGCGCGTACCCGAGGAACTCGGCGCCCTCGGCGGTAAGGCTCACCCCGCGCGCGGAGCGGGTCAGGAGGGCGCGGCCGACCCGGGTCTCGAGTTCCTTCATCGCGGCCGACATGGTCGGCTGGGCGACGTACAGCACGTCGGCGGCGGCCGAGATCGATCCCTCCGCGGCGACCTCGATGAAGTAGCGCAGGTGCTGAAGGTTCAGGCCGCTCGTTCGCTGGGGCATAGGGGAAGACTATATGTATGCATAGTCAGCGTGAGTTACCCGATATCTCCGCCCACGCCTCACCATGAAGGGAACCTCACCCTCTCACCGGATTGGCCAGCCATGGCGGACGACTTCTCCTATCGCATCTCGACGACCCGCTTCGACGAGCACTACACGCCCGCGGAGAGCTCCCGTCTCACGACCAACTTCGCCAACCTCGCCCGGGGTGAGCACCGCGAGCAGAACCTCCGCAACACGCTGACGATGATCGAGCGGCGGTTCAACGATCTCGTACGCGCGGACAACCCGACCGGCGATCGCTACGGCGTCGAACTCGACATCGTCTCGGTGCAGCTCCAGTTCGACGCGCTCGACGCCGGGGCGGGCGCCGATCAGAGCTTCCCGTTGCTCGAAGTCCTCGACATCCACCTCCTCGACCGGCTCACTGGGCTTCGCACCCAGGGCATCGTCGGCAACAACTTCTCGTCGTACGTGCGCGACTACGACTTCAGCGTGCTGCTTCCCGCCGCGGCGGCACGCGCGGGGGAGCAGGCTGCGGGCGGCGCGCCCGCCGTGCCGGAGGACTTCGGCGACCTGCACGGCAAGCTGTTCGACGACTTCCTCGCCTCGCCCGTCTACCGCGAGCGCTTCGCCCAGCCGCCGGTGATCTGCATCAGCGTCTCGACGAGCAAGACCTACCGGCGCACGGAGACCCAGCATCCGGTGCTCGGCGTCGAATACCGGCAGGATGCCTCGTCGCTGACCGACGTGTACTTCGGCAAGATGGGGCTCGAGGCCCGCTACTTCATGCCCCGGGGCGCGGTCGCCCCGCTCGCGTTCTACTTCCGCGGCGACCTCCTCGCCGACTACAGCGACCTGCAGCTGGCGGGCACGATCAGCACGATGGAGGCGTTCCAGAAGATCTATCGTCCCGAGATCTACAACGCCAACTCGGCCGCGCCGGAGGTGTACCGGCCGAGCCTCGACGCGCAGGACTTCTCGCGCACGCAGATCGACTACGACCGTGACGAGCGCAGCCGGCTCGCGCTGACCCAGGGCCGGTACACCCAGGAGCACTTCATCGAGCCGCACCGCGAGGTGCTGGAACAGTGGGCGGCGACGGCGGGCGCGGGGGCGCTCGCGTGAGCGCCGTCACGAGCCCGGCCACGGCCGCCCCGAGCGGCGGCGCCGTGCCGGGCGCCGTGCACACACTCCTGCCCACCACGATCGTCGGGAGCCTCCCGAAGCCCTCGTGGCTCGCGCAGCCCGAGGTGCTGTGGTCGCCGTGGGCGCTCGAGGGGGATGCCTTGATCGAGGGCAAGCGCGATGCCCTCCGCATCGCCGTGCAGGAGCAGACCCGCCGCGGCATCGACATCGTCAGCGACGGGGAGCAGACCCGGCAGCACTTCGTCACGACGTTCATCGAGCACCTGAGCGGAGTCGACTTCGATCGGCGGGAGACCGTGCGCATCCGCGACCGCTACGACGCGAGCGTGCCCACCGTCGTCGGCGAGGTGCGCCGCGAGCGGCCGGTGTTCGTCGACGACGCGAGGTTCCTCCGCGAGATCACCGACCGCCCGATCAAGTGGGCGCTCCCCGGCCCGATGACGATGGTCGACACGCTCTACGACGCGCACTACAAGAGCCGCGAGAAGCTCGCCTGGGAGTTCGCGACGATCCTGAACGAAGAGGCGAGAGCGCTCGAGGATGCCGGTGTCGATGTCATCCAGTTCGACGAGCCGTCGTTCAACGTGTTCTTCGACGAGGTGAAGGACTGGGGGGTCGCGGCCCTCGAGCGCGCCGCGGAGGGTCTGCGCGCGCAGACCGCGGTGCACATCTGCTACGGCTACGGCATCACGGCGAACAACGAATGGAAGGCGAGCCTCGGGTCGCAGTGGCGACAGTACGAGGAGTCGTTCCCGCTGTTGCAGCGCTCGTCGATCGATATCGTGTCGCTCGAATGCCAGCACTCGCACGTGCCGATGGAGCTCATCGAGCTCGTTCGCGGCAAGAAAGTCATGCTGGGGGCGATCGACGTGGCCAGCGAGGTCGTCGAGACGCCCGAGGAGGTCGCCGACACGCTCCGCCGTGCGCTGGCCTTCGTCGATGCCGACAAACTCATCCCGAGCACCAACTGCGGCATGGCGCCGTTCCCACGGGCGGTCGCGGCGGAGAAGCTGAGCGCGCTGAGCGCCGGCGCGGGCATCGTGCGCGACGAGCTCGCCTGACGCCCGCCGCGCGGGAGTTCAGACCGCGCGCAGGATCGCGACGACCTTGCCGAGCACCGTGGCGTCATCGCCCAGGATCGGTTCGAACGCGCTGTTGCGCGGCAGCAGCCAGGTGTGCCCGTCGCGCTGGCGGAACGTCTTGACGGTCGCCTCGCCGTCGAGCATCGCCGCGACGATGTCGCCGTTGTCGGCGGTCGCCTGCGAGCGGACGACCACCCAGTCGCCGTCGCAGATCGCGGCGTCGATCATCGACTCGCCGCTCACCTTGAGCATGAACAGGTCGCCCTTGCCGACGAGTTGACGGGGGAGGGGGAAGACCTCCTCGACGTGCTGATCGGCGGTGATCGGCACGCCGGCGGCGATGCGCCCGACGAGCGGCACGAGGGCGGCGTCGCCCACGGCGGGTGCGGTGTCGGCGGGGTTCTCCGTCGAGACGCCCGGCAGATCGATCAGCACCTCCATCGCGCGCGTCTTGCCGGCGTCGCGGCGCAGATAGCCGCTGAGCTCGAGCTGACCCAGCTGGTGCGTCACGCTCGAGAGCGACTTGAGGCCCACCGCATCGCCGATCTCGCGCATGCTCGGCGGGTAGCCGTACTGCGCGATCGAGCGCTGGATGACCTCGAGGATCGCCAGCTGCTTCTCGCTGAGATTCTTACGCCGACGCGTCTGCGGCTTCTCCATGAACGCACTCCTTGTGATGGGTGGAACGTGATCGCCCCGACGGGCTCTCTTCTTCGAATGTCGGAGGTGGGTGATGGTCTGTCGTTATCGAAACCGTATCCGGTGAGGGCGGGCTCGGCCGGCAGGCATCCGCGTGTCGCGTTCGATCCGATTCCGATCCGGATGCCCCTTGACAATCGAACTATATCGAAGATAGCTTCGGAAGAGAACTTCGCATCCGGTGCTCCCGGCCGAGCGCCGGATGCGAACATCCCCCACCCGGGAGCGTCCGAGGCATCGCCTTGAGGAGGAACCATGACCGCCATCGACTTCAGCACCGGCACTTCACTTCCCGCCGTCGGCGGCGCACCCGCCACGCGGCTGCGCCTCACGGTCCGCGGCCGCCGCGTGCTCGCGTTCCTCGCCTCGATCCCGGCCGTCATCGCGCTGAGCGTCGCGATCGTCTCCGGCGGTGGGGCCCTCGCCTCGGGTGAGGGCAGCGCGCCGGCGGGCACCTTCGCCGAGGTCACCGTCATGCCCGGCGACACCCTGTGGTCGATCGCCGAGGAGGCGGCCCCGGGTGCCGACCCGCGCGACGTCGTCGACGCGATCGTGCGACTGAACGCGCTGCCGTCGGGTGCGTTGGCTGTGGGCCAGACGCTCGCCCTGCCGGCGGAGTACTCCGCGGGGCAGTGAGTCGGCCGGTCGCCGTACGATGGGGGCTGTGAGTGCGAGTCTGGACGATCTTCCCCTCCGAGCCGATCTGCGCGGGCTGACGCCCTACGGCGCGCCGCAGGCGGCGCTGCCGGTCGCTTTGAACGTCAACGAGAACACGCACCCGGTGCCCGAAGACGTCGCCGACGACGTCCTCGACAGCGTCGCGCGGGCGCTGCGTGACGTGAACCGGTACCCCGACCGCGAGTTCACCGCGCTGCGGGAGGGCTTCGCCAAGTACCTCGGTCACGGGCTGTCGGCCGACCAGATCTGGGCGGCCAACGGCTCGAACGAAGTGCTGCAGCACCTGCTGCAGGCCTTCGCCGGGCCGGGACGCACGGCGTTCGGCTTCGCGCCGACCTACTCGATGTACCCGCTGCTCACCCGGGCGACGGGGGCGACCTATCAGGCGGGCACGCGCGGCGTCGACTACACGCTCGGCGCCGCAGACGCCGCCGCCCAGATCGAGACGGCCGATCCCGACGTGGTGTTCCTGTGCGCACCGAACAACCCGACGGGCACGCCGCTCGGCCTCGACGTCATCGAGGCGGTCTACGACGCGGCGAACGGCATCGTGATCGTCGACGAGGCCTACCAGGAGTTCGCGCCGCGCGAGTCGCGCTCCGCCCTCACCCTCCTCCCGGGTCGCGAGCGACTGGTCGTCTCGCGGACGATGAGCAAGGCGTTCGCGTTCGCCGGCGCCCGCGTCGGCTATCTCGCCGCCGATGCCGCGATCATCGACGCCCTCCGCCTCGTGCGACTGCCCTACCACCTGAGTGCGCTGACCCAGGCGGCGGCCGGCGCCGCGCTGCGGCACGCCCCCGCGATGCTCGCCATGGTCGACGAGATCGTCGCGCAGCGCGATCGCATCTCAGCGACCCTGGACGCGCTCGGCTACCAGCCGTTCGAGAGCTGGACCAACTTCGTGCTCTTCGGCGGCGTCGACGACCCCGCGGCCACCTGGCAGGGCCTCTACGACCGCGGTGTGCTCATCCGCGACGTCGGATTGCCGCGGAGCCTCCGGGTGACGGCCGGCACCGAGGCGGAGTCGACGGCGTTCCTCGATGCCCTCGCTTCGCTCGGCCCCGGCGGCGCCCGCGTCTGACCGCGCCCGCCCCGCCCGGCTCGCTCGCGCCCATCCCACCCAAGGTCGGCCGACGGCACCCGCGACGGGCGACCGAGCCGCCTCGCTAGACTCGGTGCCATGACCGCCCCCACGCACCGCACGGCCTCACTCCGCCGCGCGACGAGTGAGTCGACGGTCGAGCTCGAGCTCGACCTCGACGGCACCGGCCAGAGCCACATCGACACGACGGTGCCGTTCTTCGACCATCTGCTGACGGCGTTCGCGAAGCACTCGCTGACCGACCTCACGGTGCGCGCCTCCGGCGACACCGACATCGACGCGCACCACACCGTCGAGGACGTCTCGATCGTGGTGGGGCAGGCCATCCGCGAGGCGCTCGGCGACAAGGCCGGCATCTCGCGCTACGGCGACGCCCTGGTGCCGCTCGACGAGGCGCTCGCCCAGGCCGTCGTCGACATCAGCGGCCGGCCGTACCTCGTGCACTCCGGCGAGCCGGCGGGCTTCGAGTACCACCTGATCGGCGGTCACTTCACCGGCTCGCTCGTGCGGCACACGTTCGAGGCGCTCGCCTTCAACGCCGGGCTGACCGTGCATGTGACGGTCCTCGGCGGCCGCGACCCGCACCACATCGCCGAGGCCGAGTACAAGGCGTTCGCGCGCGCGTTCCGCCAGGCCAAGGCGCTCGATCCGCTCGTCGTCGGCGTGCCGAGCACCAAGGGGGCTCTGTGACGGCGCCCGTCGTCGCGGTTCTCGACTACGGCTCCGGCAACATCCACTCCGCTGTCAAGGCCCTCGCCGCCGCCGGCGCCGACGCGCGCCTCACGGCCGATCGCGGTTTGATCCGCGATGCGGCGGGGCTCGTCGTGCCGGGCGTGGGAGCCTTCAGCGCCGTCATCGAGGCCCTCCGCGCGATCCGCGGCGACGAGCTGATCGGCCGCCGCCTGGCGGGCGGCCTCCCGGTGCTCGGCATCTGCGTGGGCATGCAGGTGCTGTTCGAGCACGGCGTCGAGCGCGGCGTCGACGCCGAGGGCCTCGGCGAGTGGCCGGGCGCGGTGACCGAGCTGGATGCCCCGGTGCTGCCCCACATGGGATGGAACACCGTCCGGGCGGGCGCGGACTCGGTGCTTTTCGAGGGCATCGAGGAGGAGCGGTTCTATTTGGTGCACTCCTACGGCGCCCAGCACTGGTCGATGGAGCCGATGCGGCCCTTCCGTGAGCCGGTGCTCACCTGGTGCGACTACGGCACCCCGTTCCTCGCCGCCGTGGAGAACGGACCGCTCTCGGCGACCCAGTTCCACCCGGAGAAGAGCGGCGCCGCCGGCATCCGCCTGCTCCGCAACTGGATCTCATCGCTCCCGCAAGCCGGGTAGTCTCTCTGTGCGCCCCGCCTCGCCCCGCGAGCAGTCCCGGCGCCTGTCCCACGCATCTGGAGCCATGAACGATTTCGCGTCGACCCCCGAACTGATCCTGCTGCCGGCCGTGGATGTCGCCGGCGGCAAGGCCGTCCGCCTCACGCAGGGCGAGGCCGGCTCCGAGACGAGCTACGGCGACCCCGTCGACGCGGCCGCCGCCTGGGCACGCGACGGCGCGCAGTGGATCCACCTCGTCGACCTCGACGCCGCGTTCGGCCGAGGCCACAACACCGCCGTCATCCGCCGTGTCATCAAGCAGCTGCGCGGCGTGCAGGTGGAGCTGTCCGGAGGCATCCGCGACGACGCCACCCTCGAGGCCGCGCTCGAATCCGGCGCGACGCGCATCAACCTCGGCACCGCCGCGCTCGAGAACCCCGAGTGGGCCGCCGACGTGATCGGGCGGTACGGCGAGGCGATCGCGGTCGGACTCGACGTTCGCGGCACGACGCTCGCCGCGCGCGGCTGGACGCGCGAGGGCGGCGACCTGTGGGACGTGCTCGAGCGCCTCGAGGACGCCGGCTGCAGCCGCTACGTCGTCACCGACGTCACGAAGGACGGCACCCTGCAGGGCCCGAACCTCGATCTCCTGCGCGCCGTCACGGCGCGCACCACGCGCCCCGTCGTCGCCTCCGGTGGCATCTCGACCCTCGACGACATCGCGGCGCTGCGCGAACTCGTGCCGCTCGGGGTCGAGGGCGCCATCGTGGGCAAGGCCCTCTACGCGGGGGCGTTCACGCTGGCCGAGGCGCTGGATGTCGCAGGCTGACAGCGCCGGCGTCCCGTGGGAGGGGCGCAGCTTCGAGTCCAATCCGCACGCGGGTGACGACGGGTCGGCGGATGCCGCGCTGCTCGCCGCCCTCGAAGCGTTCCACGCGGGATCGGGCGACGCCGTTGCGATCGTCGACGCCTACCGCGACGCGCGCCTGCTGATCCCGCTCGTCGCCGAGGCCGGCGACGTCGGCATCGCGCCGTCGGGGCACACCGTCGACAAGACGCAGGAGCTGTCGATCGTCACGGTCGCCGCCCCCGACGGCCGCCGCGTGCTGCCGGTGTTCACCTCGGTCGCCTCTCTTGCGCGGTGGGATGCGAAGGCGCGCCCCGTGCCCGTGGAGGGTGTGCGCACCGCGCTGTCGGCAGCGGCCGACGACAGCGACCTCATCGTGATCGACCCGGGCTCGGACACCGAGTTCGTCCTCCGCCGCCCCGCTGTGTGGGCGATCGGCCAGGGTCAGCCCTGGGAGCCGGCGTTCCGCTCGCCCGAGGTCTACGCGGGCTTGCAGCAGAGCGTCGCGAGCGAGATGGGCGTCATCGATCTCACGGTCGCCGACGGCGATCCCACCGGGCGCCTGCGCGGCCCCGAGCTGATCGTCGGGCTGCACCTGGTCGACGGTCTCGAGAAGCCCGCGCTCGATGCGATCCTGCAGCGGCTCGCCGCGCGCTGGGCGACCGACGACCGCGTCGCCGTGCTCGTCGACTCGCTGACGGTCAAGCTCCTCCGCGGCTGAGCCTTCCCGGCTGAGTCTCCGCGGCTGGGGTCAGGTGACCGGGCCGGTCCACTTCTCGCCCGGGCCCTTGCCGATCGGGTCGGGGATGACGGATGCCTCGCGGAACGCGAGCTGCACCGAGCGCAGGCCGTCACGCAGCGACCGTGCGTGCATGTCGCTGATCTCGGGGGCGCCGGCGGTGATGAGCCCGGCGAGGGCGTTGATGAGCTTGCGCGCCTCGTCGAGGTCGGTCTGCGTCTCGGGGTCATCGGCGAGGCCGGTCTTGACCGCGGCGGCGCTCATCAGGTGCACGGCGGCGGTCGTGATGACCTCGACGGCGGGGACATCGGCGATGTCGCGCGAGGCCGCCGCGGCGGCCCGCTCCTGCTCCTCCCAGCGGGCGAGCCGCTCGCTGTCCGCGTCGTGGGAATGGTCGGGGGAGGGGGCGTTGGTCGTCACGGTTCGCTTTCTGCTAAACTGAGCGCGCACCGGAGTGTTCTGCTCCGGATCGAAAGTGGATCACATCCCACCCGCGCTTGCCGCTCCAGGCTACCGGGTCCCGCACTCCGCCCGGCCCGCCAGCGACATCGGCACCGGGTAGCCACGCGAGTGGAGCCCCTCACCGGGCCAGGGTGCAGAACTTCCCGCCGTCGTTCGCGTCGCGCCGGGTGGGCGTGAGACTCTTCCGCCCGCGAGACTTCCGTCACGCGGTGGCATCCACCCGTACGACAGAGGAGTTCCGCATCAGCGATCCCCGCACGAATGACCGCATCCGCGTCCCCGAGGTCCGCCTCGTCGGCCCCGCGGGTGAGCAGGTCGGCGTCGTCCGCATCGAGGTGGCCCTCCGCCTCGCGCAGGAAGCAGATCTCGACCTGGTCGAGGTCGCCCCGAACTCGAAGCCCCCCGTGGTGAAGATCATGGACTACGGCAAGTTCAAGTACGAGACGGCGCAGAAGGCCAAAGAGGCCCGTCGCAACCAGGCGAACACCGTGCTCAAAGAGGTCCGCTTCCGCCTGAAGATCGAAGCGCACGACTACACGACCAAGCTCAAGCGCGCCGAAGGCTTCCTGCAGGCCGGCGACAAGGTCAAGGCGATGATCCTCTTCCGCGGTCGCGAGCAGTCGCGTCCCGAGCAGGGCGTGCGTCTGCTGCGCAAGTTCGCCGAAGACGTCGCCGAGTACGGCACCGTGGAGTCCAACCCCACGATCGACGGCCGCAACATGGTCATGGTGGTCGCACCCCACAAGAACAAGTCCGAGGTCAAGACCGAGCAGAACGCGCAGCGCGATGCCAAGAAGGAGGCGGCACGCCAGGCGCGCTCCGGCTCTCCGGTCTCCGACGACGCAGCGGCGCCCGCCGCCGACCCCGCACCGTCCGCCGCCGCGGAGTAACGCGGCCCACAGACTCCCGCTCGCCGGGAACCACAACGAAGGATAGAGATATGCCGAAGCAGAAGACCCACTCGGGTGCCAAGAAGCGCTTCAAGGTCACCGGGAGCGGAAAGATCATGAAGCAGCAGGCGAACCTCCGCCACAACCTGGAGGGCAAGTCGACCCGTCGCACCCGTCGCCTCGACCAGGAGCAGGTCCTGGCCCCCGGTGACGCCAAGGTCGCCAAGAAGCTCCTCGGCCTCTGAGCCGCGTCGCACGTTAGGAAGAACAAGAAATGGCTAGAGTCAAGCGGGCCGTCAACGCCCACAAGAAGCGTCGCGTCATCCTCGAGCGCGCCTCCGGTTACCGCGGACAGCGTTCGCGCCTGTACCGCAAGGCGAAGGAGCAGGTCACCCACTCGCTCGTCTACGCGTACCGCGACCGTCGCAAGCGCAAGGGCGACTTCCGTCGCCTGTGGATCCAGCGCATCAACGCCGCTGCCCGCCAGAACGGCATCACGTACAACCGCTTCATCCAGGGTCTCGGCCTCGCCGGTGTGCAGGTCGACCGTCGCATGCTCGCCGAGCTCGCGGTGAACGAGCCGAAGACGTTCGCGTCGCTCGTCGCGACCGCCAAGAGCGCGCTGCCCGCCGACGTGAACGCCCCCAAGGCCTGAGCGTCCCGCGCAACCCGCAGAAAAGGGTGTCCTCCTTCGGGAGGGCACCCTTTCGCGTTCTCTAGGATGAGACCGTGCTCGATAACCCCCGTTCTCCCCGCGTGCGCGCGGTCGCGAAACTGACGAAGCGCAGCGCCCGTCAGGAGACCGGGCTGTTCCTACTCGAGGGCCCGCAGGCGGCGCGCGAGGCGCTCGCCTACCGGCCCGACACGGTCGTCGAGGTGTACGCGACGCCGACCGCGATGGAGCGGCACCCCGACGTGCGCGACGCGGTGCGCGAGGCGGGGCTCGAGGTCGAGTACACGACCGAGGCGGCGCTGGATGCCATGGCCGACACCGTCACGCCGCAGGGCATCGTCGCCGTCGCGCGCCAATCGCCGTCGTCGCTGAAGGACGTCTTCGCCGCGGAGCCGCGCCTGATCGCGATCTGCGAGGAGGTGCGCGACCCCGGCAACCTCGGCACGATCATCCGCGCCGCCGATGCCGCCGGCGCCGACGCGGTCGTGCTCACCGGTCGCACGGTCGACCCGTACAACCCGAAGGTCGTGCGCGCCACGACCGGATCGCTGTTCCACGTGCCGGTCGTCGTCGGCGTCGAACTCGCCCCGGTGGTCGAGCGCGCGCACAGCGCGGGTATGCGCGTGATCGCCGCCGATGTAGGCGGCGACGACTTCCTCGCGCGGCGGTCGATGTTGGCCGAGCCCACTGCATGGCTGTTCGGGAATGAAGCGCGCGGACTCGAGGACGAGGCCCTCGCCCAGGCCGACTTCGCCCTGCGGCTGCCCATCTACGGGCGCGCCGAATCGCTCAATCTGGCGACGGCGGCGAGCGTATGCCTGTACGAGACGGCCTTCGCGCAGCGCGCCTCCGACTGACGCCGTGTGTTTCGGCCGGGTCACGACTCGGTCAAGATCCTCTGCATAACTTGGGTTCTGCGGGGGACCTCTGCCTAGGCTGACCCCATGGCGACCCCGGATCCCGCTCCCGCGACCTCGAACATCACCGTGCGACGCGGCGACCCGCTCGTCGTCGTGACTGACGTCGAGAAGCATTACGGCGACTTCCATGCGCTGAAAGACATCAACCTCACGGTCAACCGCGGCGAGGTCGTCGTGGTGATCGGTCCCTCGGGGTCCGGCAAGTCGACGCTGTGTCGCACGATCAACCGGCTCGAGACGATCACGAGCGGATCGATCACGATCGACGGCAAGGAGCTGCCGGAGGAGGGCAAGGCCCTCGCGGCTCTGCGTGCCGACGTCGGCATGGTCTTCCAGTCGTTCAACCTCTTTTCGCACCTCACGATCCTCGAGAACGTGACCCTCGGACCGATGAAGGTCAAAAAGCTCAAGAAAGCGGATGCCGAGGCGGAGGCCAAGGTGCTCCTCGAGCGTGTCGGGGTGGCGCAGCAGGCATCCAAACTGCCCGCGCAGCTCTCCGGCGGGCAGCAGCAGCGCGTCGCGATCGCCCGTGCCCTCGCCATGAAGCCCAAGGTCATGCTGTTCGACGAGCCGACGAGCGCCCTCGACCCCGAGATGATCAACGAGGTGCTCGACGTCATGGTCGGTCTCGCGCAGGACGGGATGACGATGATCGTCGTCACTCACGAGATGGGCTTCGCCCGCAAGGCCGCCGATCGCGTCGTGTTCATGGCCGACGGACAGATCGTCGAAGAGTCCGCCCCCGACGAGTTCTTCACGAACCCGAAGAGCGACCGGGCGAAGGACTTCCTCTCGAAGCTCATCACCCACTGACCCCGCGCCCTGCACCGGCGCGGCCCCCCGAAATGACGACACGCAACCAGGAGGATCACATGCGCACCACCAGAATCGTCGGCGCCTTCGCCGGCATCGCCATCGCCGCCCTCGCCCTGACGGCCTGCAACAGCGGCACGCCGGGCGCCGAGGAGACCTCGACCGGCGACGCCGGCGAGAGCTCGGCGGCCGGCAACCCGTGGACGGTCGCGACCGACGTCACGATCGACGGCAGCCCGACGTTCGACCGCATCAAGAGCGCCGGCGTCGTGAAGGTCGGGGTCAAGGAGGACCAGCCCGGCCTCGGCTACCTCGACCCGACCACGCGAGAGCGCACCGGCTTCGACGTGGACGTCGCCCGCTGGATCGCCGCGTCGCTCGGCTACGACGAGGACAAGATCGAGTTCACCGCGATCCCGTCGGCCAACCGCGAGCAGGCCATCGTGAACGGCGACATCGACTACTACGTCGGCACCTACTCGATCACCGACAAGCGCAAGGAGCAGATCTCCTTCGCCGGCCCGTACTTCGTCACCGGTCAGGGCCTGCTGGTCGCCGCCGGCAACGACAAGATCACCGGCAAGGACTCGCTCACCGCTGAGGACATCGTCTGCTCGGCGACCGGCTCGACCTCGATCCAGCGGATCAAGGACGAGACCCCCGCGCAGACCAAGGAGTACGACACCTACTCCATCTGTGTCGAAGACCTGAAGAACGGCCAGGTCGACGCGGTCACGACTGACGAGGCGATCCTCATCGGCTACGCCGCGCAGGCCCCCGATGAGCTGAAGGTCGTCGGCGACGTGTTCAGCGAGGAGCGCTACGGCGTCGGCATCGCCAAGGGCGATACCGCTCTGCAGGAGTTCATCAACACGATGTTCACCGACGGCGGCGACATCTGGCAGGCGATCTTCGACAAGAACCTCGGCGCCTCGGGCGTCAAGGCCACGCAGCCGAAGGTCGACCCGGTCGGCTGATCTCGTGCCGGGGGCGCGATCGAGGAGCCGCGCCCCCGGCATCCGGTCTCACATCCAACGCGACACGCGCGCACGACGACGCAGGAAGAACAGGGCATGGGAGTCATCACCGATCACCTGGATCTCTGGGGCCAGGCACTCCAGGGGACGCTCATCCTGTTCTTCGGCGGGGGGCTCATCGCCCTCGTGCTCGGCCTCATCGTCGGGGCGATGCGCGTGTCGCCGGTGCCCGTGGCGCGCGCCGTGGGCACCGTCTACGTCAACTGGATCCGCAACACCCCGCTGACGCTGGTGATGTTCTTCTTCGCGTTCTGCGTGCCGATCCTGCTGCGCGAACGCATCGACCCCATCGTGCTGCCGACGATCGCGCTCGGCGTCTACACCGCGACCTACGTCGCCGAGACGCTCCGTTCGGGCATCAACACCGTTCCCGTCGGGCAGGCCGAGGCGGCGCGGGCGCTCGGTCTCACGTTCACCCAGGTCATGACGCTCGTCGTGCTGCCCCAGGCCACGCGTTCGGTGATCCCGCCGATGATGAGCGTGTTCATCGCGCTGCTGAAGAACACGACCGTCGCCGCCGGGTTCTCCGTGCTGAACCTCGGGTCGATCCGATCGTGGCTCAGTGAGCAGGGCGAGAACCAGCTGGTCGTGCTCCTGTGGGTGATGCTCATCTTCATCGTGCTGGTGCTGCTGCTGGCGTGGCTGCAACGGGTCTTCGAGAACAAATGGAGGGTCGCGCGATGAGTTCCGTGCTGTACGACGTGCCCGGGCCGAAGGCGATCGCGCGCAACCGCATCCTCGCCGTGATCACGGCGCTCCTGGTGCTCGCCGGCATCGCCTGGGTGATCTGGCGATTCGCGGTGACGGGGCAGTTCACCGCCAAGAAGTGGGAGCTGTTCACCTACTCCTCGATCTGGGCCCTCTTCGGCGAGGCCACCCTGAACACGCTCGCCGCGTTCGCCGCGGCCGCGGTGGGCGCCCTCGTGCTCGGCTTCCTGCTCGCGCTCGGACGACTCTCCGACCACGCCTGGGTCCGGGTGCCGGTCGGCTGGATCATCGAGATCCTCCGCGCCATCCCGGTGCTGATCTTCATGATGCTGCTCTACTACGGGCTGCCCGTCGTCGGCATCAAGATGGAGCCGTACTGGGCGGTCGTCATCGCCCTCATCGCCTACAACGGCTCGGTGCTCGCCGAGGTGATCCGCGCCGGCGTCGAGTCGCTGCCGCGCGGTCAGAGCGAGGCGGGATACGCGATCGGGCTCCGCAAGTCGGGCGTCATGGCGTTCGTCCTGCTGCCGCAGGCGATCCGGGCGATGATGCCGGTCATCGTCGCGCAGCTCGTCGTGACGCTGAAGGACACCGCGCTCGGCTTCATCATCACTTACCACGAGCTGCTCTACCTCGTGAAGCTGCTCGGCTCGAACGCCGTGTACGGCTCGCCCCTCATCCCCGCGGCGATCGTCGGCGGCTCGATCTACGTCGCCCTGTGCCTCGCGCTGTCGTACATCGCCCGCCTGCTCGAGAGGCGCCTGAAGCGGCAGGACAGCGCGCTGACACCCGTCGACCCGATGCACCACCCGGTCGGCGACGTCACCGACACGCAGCTCATCGGACTGCAGAACGTGCCCGACGGGGGATCCGGCGCCGAGGGCGGCGGATTCGGGCGCCGGCCGCACTGAGCAGCGCCGAGCGGGAGCCGAGCCGCCGCCGGTCGGCGAGCGTGCGGCACCGGGCCCGCCGGTAGACTCGGCTCTTGTGTCTGACGAGCCCACGATCACCCAGGAATCGGTGGATGCTGCCGCCGACGACGCCCTCGCGGCGATCGCCGCAGCGACGAGCACCGCAGAGCTGAAAGCCGCCCGCGCGGCGCACACCGGCGAGGCATCCGCCCTCGCCCGGCTGAACGCGCAGCTGCGCAA
The DNA here is from genome assembly GCF_020905435.1 of Microbacterium sp. F2E. Taxonomy (NCBI): domain Bacteria; kingdom Bacillati; phylum Actinomycetota; class Actinomycetes; order Micrococcales; family Microbacteriaceae; genus Microbacterium; species Microbacterium sp. F2E. Next base: position 19,235 of record NZ_JAJJIB010000014.1, read on the forward strand.
CGTGCCGAACGATCAGAAGGCCGCCCTCGGCAAGCTCGTGGGGCAGGCGCGCGGACGCGTCGGACAGGCGCTGGCCGCGCGCGAGGAGGCGCTCGCCGAGGCCGAGGCCGCCGCCCAGCTCGAGGCAGAGCGGATCGACATCACGGCCGTCGCGCCGCGGGCGCGGGTGGGTGCGCGGCATCCCGTCTCGCTGCTGCAGGAGGAGATCGCCGACCTGTTCGTCGGCATGGGCTGGGAGATCGCCGAAGGTCCCGAGCTCGAGCACGAGTGGTTCAACTTCGACGCCCTGAACTTCGACGTCGACCACCCGGCACGTCAGATGCAGGACACGTTCTTCGTCGACCCGGTCGAGCGTCACCTGGTGCTGCGCACCCACACGAGCCCCGTGCAGGTGCGGTCGATGCTCGAGCGCGAGGTGCCGATCTACGTGCTGTGCCCGGGACGGGTCTACCGCACCGACGAGTTCGACGCGACGCACCTGCCCGCCTTCGTGCAGTTCGAGGGACTCGTCGTCGACAAGGGCATCTCGATGGCGAACCTCAAGGGCACGCTCGACCACGTCGCGCGCCAGCTGTTCGGACCCGAGGCGAAGACCCGCTTCCGCACCAACTACTTCCCGTTCACCGAGCCGTCGGCCGAGCTCGACCTGTGGCATCCGACGTTCAAGGGCGGCGCCCGCTGGATCGAGTGGGGCGGCTGCGGCATGGTGAACCCCAACGTGCTGCGCGCGGCCGGGATCGACCCCGAGGTCTACTCGGGCTTCGCGTTCGGGATGGGAGTCGAGCGGGCGCTGATGTTCCGCTCCGACGTGCAGGACATGCGCGACATGGCCGAGGGCGATGTGCGCTTCAGTGAGCAGTTCGGAATGGTGGTCTGATGCGCGTCCCTCTCTCCTGGCTGCGTGAGTACGTCGACGTCCCGGCGGATGCCACGACGGACGACATCTTCGCGGCGCTCGTCTCGATGGGTTTCGAAGAGGAGGAGGCGCTCTCCTTCGAGGTGACCGGCCCCGTCGTCGTCGGCCAGGTGCTCTCGTTCGACGAGGAGCCGCAGAAGAACGGCAAGACGATCCGCTGGTGCCAGGTGGACGTCGGCGAGGCGGAGCCGCGCGGCATCGTGTGCGGCGCCTCGAACTTCTTCGTCGGCGACAAGGTCGTCGTCTCGCTCCCCGGCGCCGTGCTGCCCGGCCCGTTCCCGATCTCGGCCCGGAAGACCTACGGACATGTCTCGGACGGCATGATCGCCTCGGCGCGCGAGCTCGGACTCGGCGACGAGCACTCCGGCATCCTGCGCCTCGGCGAACTCGGTCTCGACCCCGCGCCGGGGACGGACGCGATCGCCCTGCTCGGCCTCGACGACGTCGCGGTCGACGTGAACGTCACGCCCGACCGCGGCTATGCACTGTCGATCCGTGGCATCGCCCGCGAATACGCGCACGCGACGGGAGCGGAGTTCCGCGACCCGGCCGCGCACGAGTGGGATGACGTGCAGCCCGGCAGCGGCTTCCCGCTCGCCGTCGACGACCAGAGCCCGATCCGCGGCCGCGTCGGCGCGAGCGAGTTCGTCGTGCGCGTCGTCCGCGGCGTCGACCCGGCGCGTCCGACCCCGCCGTGGATGGTCGCACGGCTCACGCTTGCGGGCATCCGCTCCCTCGGCATCCTCATCGACATCACCAACTACGTGATGCTCGAGCTCGGCAACCCGATCCACGGCTACGACCTCGACCGCCTCCAGGGCGGCATCACGGTGCGCCGCGCCGGCGCGGGCGAGAAGCTCACGACCCTCGACGGCAAGGAGCGCGCGCTCTCGACCGAAGACCTGCTCATCACCGACCAGTCGGGCCCGATCGGTCTCGCCGGTGTGATGGGCGGCGGCACGACGGAGATGACGGATGCCACGCGGAACGTGCTCATCGAAGCGGCGATCTTCGACACCGTGTCGATCGCGCGCACCGCGCGGCGTCACAAGCTGCCCTCGGAGGCGTCGCGCCGGTTCGAGCGCGGCGTCGACCCGCTGATCCCGTTCGTCGCGGCCCGCCGAGTGGCCGACCTGATGGTCGAGCTCGCCGGCGGCACGCTCGACGCGGAGCTCGGCGGAGCGCTGTACGGCGAGGTGTTCGTGCCGTCGATCGAGCTGCCGCGCGCGTTCGTGCCGGCCCTGATCGGCGTCGACTACACGGATGCCGAGATCACCGGCGCGCTCGAGACGATCGGCTGCGAGGTCACGGCGCTTCCGGACGCGGACGCGGGCTGGGAAGTCATCCCGCCGTCATGGCGCCCCGACCTCACCGACCGGTGGACGCTCGCCGAAGAGGTGGCGCGCATCCACGGGCTCGACCGCATCCCGTCGGTGCTGCCGACCCCGCACGGCGTCAGCGCCGGGCGCGGCCTCACGCCGCTGCAGAAGGGGCGTCGCCGTGTCGCGAACGCGCTCGCCGCCGCCGGGTTCGTCGAGACGCCGTCGTTCCCGTTCACGACCTCGGAGGCGAACGACCTGCACGGGTCGGCGTCGGGCGAGCACGTCGAGCAGGTGAAGCTCGCCAACCCACTCGACGGTCAGGCGCCGTACCTGCGCCGCTCGCTCGTGCCGGGGCTCCTGCAGGTCGCGCACCGCAACCACTCCCGCGGGTTCACCGACCTCGCCCTGTTCGAGACCGGGCTCGTCTTCACCCCCGAGCCGGGGGTGGCCTACGGCACCGACGAGGTGCCGCCGCTCGGCGAACGCCCGAACGACGAGACCCTGGCGGCCCTGACCTCCGCGATCCCGCCGCAGCCGCGTCACGTCGCGGTGCTGCTGACGGGGAACGCCGCGCCCAAGCGCCCCGGACACGCGCCCGTCGCCGCCGACCTCGCCGACGCGCTGTCGGCCGTCGAGGCGATCGGCGCGGCGGCGGGCGTGCGCATCGAGGTGGCGCAGGGGGAGCGCGCGGCGCTCCACCCCGGCCGCACGGGCGTGCTGTCGGCGGCGGGCGTCGAGGTCGGCTACGTCGGCGAGCTGCTGCCCGCCGTGTCGGCGGCGGCGGACCTGCCGGGCCGGGTGTACGTGGTCGAGCTCGATCTCGACGGCGTCCTGTCGCTCGCCGGGACGCCGGAGGTCGAGGCGTCGCTGTCGGGATTCCCCGCCGCCACGCAGGACGTGTCGCTCGTCGTGGGCGACGACGTCGTGGCCGGTGACGTGCGCGCTGCGCTCGTCGAGGGTGCCGGAGAGCTGCTCGAATCGGTGCGGCTCGTCGACGACTATCGCGGGCAGGGCCTCGAGGCGGGGCAGAAGAGCCTCACGTTCGCGTTGCGCTTCCGGGCCGACGACCGCACGCTGACCGCCGCCGAGGCGACCGAGGCGAAGCTCGCCGGCGTCGCCGTGGCCGCCGCGCGGTTCGGCGCGACCGTGCGCGAGTAGCGGGCTCGCCGGTCGGCAGTGGGGCGGGGGTTCCGCCCCACTGCCGTTCCCGGGGTGCGCTGACTAGGCTCGGTGGGGATGATCGAGACATCCGCCGTCCCCGCCCTGCAGCTGTCGGGCCTCGTCAAGCGCTTCGACGACAAGCTCGCCGTCGCCGGCATCGACCTGGTGGTGCCACCCACCTCGTTCTACGGCCTCGTCGGGCCGAACGGCGCCGGAAAGACCACGACGCTGTCGATGGCGACGGGGCTGCTGCGTCCCGACGCGGGCACGGCGTGGGTGCACGGCGTCGACGTCTGGGCCGACCCGGTCGCGGCGAAGGCGATGATCGGCAACCTCGCCGACGGGGTGCGGCTGTTCGACCGTCTCACCGGCGAGCAGCTCATCACTTACACGGCGATGATGTTCTCGGTGCCGCGCGAGCAGATCGCGCCGCGCGTGGCCGACCTGCTCGACCTGATGGACCTCCGCGAGGCGGCGGGTGTCATCGTCGCCGACTATTCGGCCGGCATGACGAAGAAGGTCGCCCTCGCGTGCGCGCTCGTGCACGCGCCGCGCCTGCTCGTGCTCGACGAGCCGTTCGAGTCGGTCGACCCCGTCTCGGCGGCGAACATCGAAGACGTGCTGCGCTCGTACACCGCGACGGGCGGCACCGTGATCGTCTCGAGCCACTCGATGGACCTCGTGCAGCGCATGTGCGACCACGTCGCGGTGATCGCCGCCGGCCGGGTGCTCTCGGCGGGCACGGTCGACGAGGTGCGCGGCGCGCAGTCGTTGCAGGACCGTTTCGTCGAGCTCGTCGGCGGACGGCACACGAGCGAGGGGCCCGCGTGGTTGCGACAGTCCTGAGGCTCCGCTACCGCATCCTCGGCAACACGCTCGCGCGGCGGCCCTGGCAGCTGGTCGGGTTCTGCTTCGGCATCATCTGGGCCCTCGGCATCCTCGCACTCGTCGTCTCGGTGCTGATCGGCCTCTCCCGCCTCGACGATCTCGCCCCGGTGCGCGCCGTCGCGATCCTCGGCGGCTCGGCCCTCCTCCTCGGCTGGATCGTCGGCCCGCTCCTGATCGCAGGCGTCGACACGACGGTGGATGCCACGAAACTCGCGACCTTCCCGCTGACGACCCGTCAGGTGATGACGATCCTCACCGCGACCGGGCTCACCGGCATCCCCGGCATCGCGACGTCGATCGCGGCGCTGGCGACGCTCCTCCTCTGGGTGCGCTCGCCGCTCGCCACGCTGGTGGCCGTGCCCTGCATCGCCCTCGCGGTGCTCACCTGCGTGATCGCGAGCCGCCTGGCATCCGCCCTCAGCACCGGGCTCGGCGGCAACCGTCGCGGACGCGAGCTCGTCGGCACGATCGTGCTCGTGGCGGTCATCTTCGCGGGGCCGCTCGCCACCGGCGCCGTCGCCGCACTCTCCAACGTGGGCGACGTCGGCGCACAGTTCGGCCACGCGTCCGACGTGCTCGGGTGGACGCCCTTCGGCGCCGCGTCGGCCGTGCCGGGCGACGTCGCCGCGGGGTCGTACGTCACGGCGGCGCTGAAGTTCGTGATCGCCGCCGCGACCGTCGCCGTGCTGTGGGCGGCGTGGCACGCGGCGCTCACCCGCGCCACGGTGTCGCCGCCGCGGCAGACGACGCGCTCGGTGCGGCCCGGGCGACTGGGCCTGTTCGGCGTCATGCCCACGGGCGGCGTCGGCGCGACGTGGGCGCGCTCGCTGACCGGCTGGCTGCGCGACCCGCGCTACCTGCGGCAGCTGATCGTGGCGCCGCTGTTCCCGATCCTCTTCGCCTTCACCGGCGGCGTCGACGGGTTCATGTTCGCGGCGTCGCCGATCTTCGTCGCGTTCGTGCTGTGCATCGCCGGGTACAGCGACATCTCCTACGACGGCACGGCGTTCGCCTCGGTGCTCTCGAGCGGCATCCGCGGGCGGCAGGACCGGTGGGGCCGCATTCTCGGCGCCGCCTGCGTCGGCGTTCCGCTCACGATCGCGATCGCGGTGATCACGGCGATGATCGGCGGTCACGCGTCGACCCTCCCCGCGATCCTCGGCGCAGCCCTCGGTCTGCTGCTGGCCGGATACGGGGTGACGGCGGTCTCGTCGGCGCTCATCGTCACTCCGGTCGCCGCGCCGGGCGACAGCCCGTTCAAGACGGTGCCCGGACAGACCTTCGTCAGCGGGCTCCTCGTCTTCGTGGTGCTCGGCGCCTGCGGCCTCCTCGCTGCGCCCGCGCTCATCGTCGGGATCATGGGCATGGTCGGCGGCGACCCCGCCGTCGGCGTCGCCGCCCTCGCCGTGGGAGTTCTCGGCGGCGCCGTCGTCACCGTCGCGGGCGTGCTGATCGGCGGGCGCACCCTCGAGCGCACGGCGCCCGACCTGCTGCAGCGCATCAAGGCGTTCCCGGTCGGCTGAGGGTCATCATGACCGACGTGCTGATCCTCGGCGGAACCGGCTGGCTCAGCGGCCGCATCGCCGAGCGGTGGATGGATGCCGGGGCATCCGTCACGTGCCTCGCGCGCGGCACCCGGCCGGTTCCATACGGCGCCCGGCTCGTCGTCGCCGACCGGGATGAACCGGAGGCGTACGACGCCGTGCGGGGTCGGGACTGGGACGAGGTCGTCGAGGTCTCGTCACGGAGCACCCACGTCGCCGCCGCGGCTGCAGCGCTCGCCGGCGACACGCGGCACCTCACGTACGTCTCGAGCGTCTCGGTGTACGCCGCGAACAACGAGGAGGGCGCCGACGAGGGGGCATCGCTCGTCGAACCCGCCGCGCTCGGCGACGACGGCGACTACGCCCGGGCGAAGGCGGCATGCGAGGCGGCCGTGCGCGCCGCCTTGCCGCACCGCGCGGCGATCGTCCGGCCGGGTCTCATCGGGGGGCCCGGCGACCCCACCGATCGCTTCGGGTATTGGGTGTCGCGCTTCGCGCTCGCCGAGGGCGGTGCCGTGCTCGTGCCGGACGCACCAGTCGTGCGCGTGCAGGTCATCGACGTCGACGATCTGGCAGCGTTCGTCGCCGCCCTCGGCGCCGCAGGCTTCAGCGGCACGGTCAACGCGGTCGGGGATCCGTCGCCGCTTCCCGCGGTGCTCGCGGCCGCACGCGAGGCATCCGGACACACCGCCGAGGTCGTCCCGGCCGCCCCCGACTGGCTCGTCGCGCAGGGCGTGCAGCACTGGATGGGACCGCGCTCCCTCCCGCTGTGGCTACCCGACGAGATGCCGGGCTTCGCGACGCGCTCGAACGCCGTCTACCGGATGCTGGGCGGTGCCCTGCGTCCACTGCGGGAGACGCTCGTGCGGACTCTCGAAGACGAGCGGGCGCGCGGGCTCGACCGGGCACGGAGCGCCGGAATCACGCGCGAGGACGAACTCGCCCTCATCGCGGCCCTGCGTTCGGGAGGAGATCTGCACGCGGGAGGGTGAATCGGGGCCCGCGGTCCTCCCGAGTGCAGAAGTCCGCCCGAACGCCGCCGCGACGGCCGGACCGTCCCGACCCACCCCGAGGCTCCCGACACGGATTTGCGGCCCTGCGGGCGCGGGCGGTAGGGTCGCGGCATGCTCGTGGCCGACCCGCTCACCGTCTCGACGGTGTTCCGCGCGCCCCGACGTCTCGAGCTCCGCGGCCGCCGACTGTAGGCGACCCCGCATGCTCCCCGTCGCCGGGTCGAGCAGTGGGAGTCGCCGTCTCCGGCCCCGATCCCACAGACAATAAGGTTGAGAAATGACCTATTCGGTCGCCGTCTCCGGCGCCTCCGGCTATGCGGGTGGCGAGATCCTGCGCCTGCTCGCCGCCCATCCCGACATCGAGATCACCACCGTCACCGCGCACAGCAACGCCGGCGACCCGCTCGCCGTGCACCAGCCGCATCTGCGCTCGCTCGCGCATCTCACGCTCCAGCCGACCACCCCCGACGTGCTCGCCGGGCACGACATCGTCTTCCTCGCGCTGCCGCACGGCCAGTCGGGGCAGTACACCGACGCGCTCGCCGGCACGCCGCTCGTCATCGACGCCGGCGCCGATCACCGGCTGAGGTCGGCGGATGCCTGGGCGCAGTTCTACGGCGGCGACTTCCACGACCCGTGGGTCTACGGCGTCCCCGAGCTCCCCGGCGGCCGCGCCGCGCTCGCCGGGGCCAGCCGGATCGCGGCGCCCGGCTGCAACGCCTCGACGGTGTCGCTGAGCCTCGCGCCCGGCGTCGCCGCGGGCGTCATCGACCCGTCCGACATCGTGAGCGTGCTCGCCGTCGGCCCGTCGGGGGCCGGCAAGAGCCTCAAGACGAACCTCCTCGCCGCCGAGATCCTCGGCTCGGCGAACCCGTATGCCGTCGGCGGCACCCATCGCCATATCCCCGAGATCCAGCAGGCGCTGGCCGCGGCCGGCGCGTCGGCGGGGGTGACGCCCGACGTGCGGATCTCGTTCACGCCGGTGATCGTGCCGATGGCGCGGGGCATCCTCGCCACCTCGTCGGCGCCGATCGCGGCGGGCGTGACCGACGCGCAGATCCGGGATGGCTGGCAGTCGGCCTACGGCGACGAGAGCTTCGTGCAGCTGCTGCCCGAGGGGCAGTTCCCGCGCACCGCCGACGTGCTCGGCGCGAACACGGCCCTTCTCGGCCTCGCGATCGACCGCTCCGCGAACCGCGTCGTCGTGGTCGCCGCGGTCGACAACCTCGTGAAGGGCACCGCGGGTGCCGCCATCCAGTCGATGAACATCGCCCTCGGCCTCCCCGAGGACCGGGGCCTGACCGTGAACGGAGTCGCCCCGTGACCGCCACGTCTGCGCAGGGAGTGACCGCGCCCGCAGGGTTCGAGGCGGCGGGGGTCGCCGTGGGCCTCAAGTCCACCGGCAAGCCCGACGTCGCCGTCGTCGTCAACCGCGGCCCGCTCGCCGTCGGGGCCGCCGTCTTCACGAGCAACCGCGCGAAGGCGAACCCGATCCTGTGGTCGCAGCAGGCGATCGCCGACGGCGTGGTCGAGGCGATCGTGCTGAACTCCGGCGGCGCGAACTGCTTTACGGGCAGCTTCGGCTTCCAGACGACGCACCAGACCGCCGAGAAGGCCGCGGAGCTGCTGGGCATCAGCCCCGGCGACGTGCTCGTCTGCTCCACCGGGCTCATCGGGACGGGCGACGAGACGTTCCGCGCCAAGGTGCTCACGGGCACCGAAGACGCGATCTCGCAGCTCTCCGCGGACGGCGGCGAGAGCGCCGCGCGCGCGATCATGACGACCGACACCGTGCCCAAGACGAGCACGCACACCGGCGACGGCTGGACGATCGGCGCGATGGCGAAGGGCGCCGGCATGCTCGCGCCGAGCCTCGCGACCATGCTCGTCGTCCTCACGACCGACGCCGTGCTCGACGCCGCCGAGGCCGACGCGCACCTGCGCGCGGCGACGCGCGTGAGTTTCGACCGGCTCGACTCCGACGGCTGCATGTCGACGAACGACCAGGTGACACTCCTGGTCAGCGGGGCATCCGGGATCACCCCCGACCCCGCCGCCTTCGGCGCGGCGCTCACCGAGGTCTGCCTCGACCTGGCCGCTCAGCTGCAGCGCGACGCCGAGGGCGCGAGCCACGACATCACGATCCGCGTCGTCGGCGCCGTCTCCGAGGCCGATGCGGTCGAGGTGGGCCGCTCCGTCGCCCGCAACAACCTCTTCAAAACGGCGATCTTCGGCAACGACCCCAACTGGGGGCGCGTGCTCGCCGCGATCGGCACCACCCAGGCATCCTTCGACCCCTACGCGGTCGACGTGAGCTTCAACGGCGTGCGCCTGTGCAGTGCGGGAGCGCCCGACCGTCCCCGCGAGGAGGTCGACCTGACGCCCCGCGCGACCGACGTGCTCATCGACCTCCAGGCGGGGGAGGCCTCCGCGACGATCCTCACGAACGACCTGACGCACGACTACGTCCACGAGAACAGCGCGTACAGCTCATGAGCGAGAACACGAGCGAGGCCACGCCGGAGAAGATCCAGCACACGACGCCCGAGCAGGCCGCCGAGAAGGCAGCCGTGCTCATCGAGTCGCTGCCCTGGCTGCAGCGATTCCGCGACCAGATCATCGTCATCAAGTACGGCGGCAACGCGATGGTGTCCGAGGAGCTGCAGGATGCCTTCGCGCAGGACATCGCCTACCTGCGCTTCGTCGGGGTCAAGCCCGTCGTCGTGCACGGCGGGGGACCGCAGATCTCGCAGATGCTCGACCGGCTGTCGATCCCGAGCGAGTTCAAGGGCGGCTACCGCGTCACCTCGACCGAGGCGATGAGCGTCGTGCGCATGGTGCTGACCGGGCAGGTGAACCCGCAGCTGGTCGCCCGGATCAACGCCTATGGGCCGTTCGCGACGGGCCTCTCCGGCGAGGACGCGGGGCTCTTCCGTGGGCGTCGCCGGGGCGTCGTCATCGACGGCACCGAGCACGACCTCGGCGCCGTCGGCGACGTGGTGGCGGTCGACCCGCAGCCGGTCCTCGATCAGCTCGCGGCGGGGCGCATCCCGGTGGTGTCCTCCATCGCCCCCGACCACGACAATCCGGGGCAGTCGCTCAACGTCAACGCCGACGCCGCGGCGTCCGCGCTCGCCGTCGCGCTCGGCGCGGCGAAGCTCGTCGTGCTCACCGACGTCGCGGGCCTCTACGCCGACTGGCCGAACCGCGACTCGCTCGTCTCGCACCTGACGGCGGCGGAGCTTCGCGCGATGCTGCCGCGGCTCGAATCGGGCATGATCCCGAAGATGCAGGCGTGTCTGGATGCCGTGGACGGCGGCGTCGACACGGCCGCGATCATCGACGGACGCCAGCCGCACTCGGTGCTGGTGGAGGTCTTCACAGAACAGGGAATCGGAACAGAGGTGGTGGCGCAGTGACCAGCGCACACGCGCAGAGCGCACAGGAGAATCCGGCGGCGCCGTGGCAGGACGACGCGTCGCGCGACCTGACCCGCAACGTCGGCGATCGGCTCGCCCTCTTCGTGCGCGGCGAGGGCGCCTACCTGTGGGACGGCGCCGGACGGCGCTACCTCGACTTCCTCGCGGGCATCGCGGTGGTCTCGCTCGGGCACGCGCATCCGGTGTTCGTCGAGGCGGTCTCGCGCCAGGCGGCGACCCTCGCACACGTGTCGAACTACTTCGCGACACCGCCGCAGCTCGCCCTGGCGGCCCAGCTCAAGCGCCTCGCCGGCACGGGATCCGAGGGGCGCGTGTACTTCGGCAACTCCGGCGCCGAGGCCAACGAGGCCGCGTTCAAGCTCGCCCGGCTGCACGGTCGCGGGTCGGAGGGACAGGCGCCGCGCCCGCGGATCCTCGCGCTGAAGAACGCGTTCCACGGGCGCACGATGGGCACCCTCGCCCTCACCGGCAAACCGTCGATGCAGGAGCCCTTCCTGCCGATGACGCCGGGCGTCGAGTTCCTCGACTCGACGATCGAGGCGCTCGAAGAGGCGATGGATGACCGTGTCGCGGCACTGTTCGTCGAGCCCATCAAGGGCGAGGCGGGGGTCATGCCGCTTCCCGAGGGCTACCTCGAGGCGGCGCGCGAGATCACGGCGCGCCACGGCGCTCTGCTGATCGTCGACGAGATCCAGACCGGCGCCGGCCGCACCGGGGCGTGGTTCGCGTTCCAGCACGCGGGCATCACCCCCGACGCGATCACGGTCGCCAAGGGCATCGGCAGCGGCTTCCCGATCGGCGCCCTCATCACGTTCGGCGCGGCGGGGGAGCTCTTCTACCCGGGCACCCACGGCTCGACGTTCGGCGGCAACGCGCTCGGCACGGCCGTGGCATCCGCGGTGCTCGGCGAGATCGAGCGCGCCGACCTGCTCGAGAACGCCACAGCGCAGGGCGAGCGCATCCGCGCGGCGATCGCGGCGATCGACTCGCCGCTCGTCGAGGGCACGCGCGGTCAGGGCCTGCTCATCGGTGTGGCGCTCCGGCATCCGGTCGCCGGCGCGGTCGTCGCGGCGTCGCAGGAGCACGGACTGATCGTGAACGCCGCCAACGACCTGACCATCCGCCTCGCGCCGCCGCTCGTCATCGGCGATGTCGAGGTCGACGAGTTCGCCACCCTGTTCGCCCGCGCGCTCGCGACCGTCGGCGACGCTCTGCTGCTCGATGACACCCACCCCTCGGAGGTTTCCGCATGACCCGCCACCTGCTCCGCGACGACGACCTGAGCCCGGCCGAGCAGGCCGAGATCCTCGATCTCGCGGTCTCGCTGAAGAAGGACCGCTGGAAGCTGAAGCCCCTCGAAGGCCCGCAGACCGTCGCGGTGATCTTCGACAAGAGCTCGACCCGCACCCGGGTGTCGTTCGCCGTCGGCATCGCCGACCTCGGCGGGTCGCCGCTCATCATCTCGACGGCCAACAGCCAGCTCGGCGGCAAGGAGACCCCGTCCGACACGGCGCGGGTGCTCGAGCGCCAGGTCGCGGCGATCGTGTGGCGCACCTACGCGCAGGCGGGGCTCGAGGAGATGGCGCGCGGCACGACCGTGCCCGTGATCAACGCGCTGAGCGACGACTTCCACCCGTGCCAGCTGCTCGCCGACCTCCTCACGATCCGGGAGCACAAGGGGGAGCTGAAGGGCCTCACCCTCACGTTCTTCGGTGACGGCACGTCCAACATGGGCCACTCGTACGTGCTCGCCGGGGTCACCGCCGGCATGCACGTGCGGGTCGCGTCGCCCGAGGCCTACGCGCCGCGCGCCGACGTCGTCGCCGACGCCGAGCGCATCGCCGCCACGACCGGCGGCTCGGTCACGCTCTACACCGATCCCGACGAGGCCGCCGCCGGCGCCGACGTCATGGTCACCGACACGTGGGTGTCGATGGGCAAGGAGGAGGAGAAGTCGGCACGCCTGCGCGACCTCGGCCCGTACAAGGTGACGACCGAGACGATGGGCCACGCGGCATCCGACGCCATCTTCATCCACTGCCTGCCCGCCGATCGCGGATACGAAGTGGATGCCGAGGTCATCGACGGTCCGCAGTCGGTGGTCTGGGACGAGGCCGAGAACCGGCTGCACGCGCAGAAGGCGTTGCTCGTCTGGTTGCTGCGCCAGCAGTGAGACCGGTCGGGGTCGCCGCCCTGAACGCGCCCGCGCGCGTGCAGGGGGTCGACCTCGCGCGCGGGCTCGCGGTGCTCGGCATGCTCGCCGCGCACCTGCTCACGATCGAGAGCTTCGACCCGACCCGCCCGGAGACCTGGATCGACATCGCGAACGGGCGGTCGTCGATCCTCTTCGCGACGCTCGCGGGCGTATCGATCGCGCTCCTGAGCGCGGAGCCCGGCTCAGGAGGCACGCGCCCCCAGACCGGCCCTGCGCTCTCGCTCACCCGGCGCCGGCTCCTGGTGCGCGCGATGCTCATCTGGCTGCTGGGCGCGGCGCTGATCGCGACGGGCGTGCCGGTGTACGTGATCCTCCCGGCCTACGCGCTGCTGTTCCTGTTCGGGGCGACGCTGCTGACGCTGCGCACGCCGACCCTCTGGATCACGGCGGCCGCGCTCGCCGTCGTCATGCCGTGGGTGCAGCCCGTGCTCGACGCGCTGCCGATCTGGCAGGGCGAGTCGGGGTCGGATCTCGCCGCACTCGTCGGCTGGCACTATCCGTTCCCGCTCTGGGCCGCGTTCCTCCTCGCGGGCATGGCGGCCGGGCGCAGCGACCTTCGATCGGTCCGGACGGATCTGGGTCTGCTCCTCGGCGGCCTCGCCGCCGTCGTGGTCGCCGGGATCGGCGCGTCGGTCACCACCCGTGCCCTGGCCGCGGCGCCCGAGGGCGGCCCGCTCGGCGGCTACCTGCAGACGGTGCTGACGGATGCCGCGCACTCGGGCGGACTCTGGGAGGTCATCGGGTCGGGCGGGGGAGCGCTGGCGACCCTCGGCGCGTGCGTGCTCGTGTGCCGCACGCCCATCTCCGCGGTGCTGCTGCCGCTGCGCGCGGTCGGGTCGATGCCGTTGACGGCGTACGTCGGGCAGCTCTGCGTGTGGGCTCTCTGGGCGGCGGCGGTGCTCGGCGACACGGGCGACCTCGGCGGCTTCCGTGCGCTCGACCCGTTCTGGCCCTTCGCCCTCGGCACGATCCTCGCCTGCACGGCGTGGGCGCTGCTGTGGGGTCGCGGCCCGCTCGAGCGGATCGTCGCGACGCTCACTCGGCTGCTCGTACCCCGCTGACGGCGCGGCGGCGCGCGCGCCGAGGTGCTGGAACCTGTCGTCACCCCGGTGCGATGGCGACGGATCGCGGCGCCTCGGGCGGCCGGTGCCGGACGAGATGACCCACGGATGCCTAGGTAGGCTGTGCGGGTGACCGACTCGACCGCACCCTCCGCTTCACCCGAGCCCGCCGCGCCGCACGGCGCATCCCACGGGACCAACGAGGGTGCGCTGTGGGGTGCGCGATTCGCGTCCGGTCCCTCGCCCGAGCTCGCTGCGCTCAGCCGGTCGACGCACTTCGACTGGGTGCTCGTCCCGTACGACCTCGCCGGCTCGCACGCCCACGCCGCCGCCCTCGGGGCGGCGGGGTATCTCACGGCGGACGAGGAGGAGCGGATGCACGCCGGCCTCGACGCGCTGGCGGCGGCCGTCGCCGACGGGTCGCTCGTCGCCGCCGACTCCGATGAAGACGTGCACGGCGCGCTCGAGGCGGCGCTGATCGCCGAGGTCGGCGCCGAGCTCGGCGGAAAGCTCCGCGCCGGGCGCAGCCGCAACGATCAGATCGCCACGCTCGTGCGCCTCTACCTGCTCGACCACGCGCGCGTCATCGCGCGCGACGTCCTTCGCCTGATCGACGCGATCGTCGCACAGGCCGAGGCGCACCCGGAGGCCATCATGCCCGGGCGCACCCACCTGCAGCACGCGCAGCCCATCCTGCTCGCCCACCACCTGCAGGCGCACGCGTGGCCGCTGGTGCGCGACCTCGAGCGCCTGCGCGACTGGTCGGTGCGCGCGTCCGTCTCGCCCTACGGCGGCGGGGCTCTCGCCGGCGCCACGCTGGGCCTCGACCCGCAGCTCGTCGCCGACCGGCTGGGTCTTGCACGCCCGGCGGAGAACTCCCTCGACGGCACGAGCGCGCGCGACGTCGTGGCCGAGTTCGCGTTCATCGCGGCGATGATCGGGGTCGACCTGTCCCGCTTCGCCGAGGACATCATCATCTGGAACACGCGAGAGTTCGGCTTCGTCACGCTCGACGACGGGTACTCGACGGGGTCGAGCATCATGCCGCAGAAGAAGAACCCCGACATCGCCGAGCTCGCGCGCGGCAAGGCCGGCCGGCTCATCGGCAACCTGTCGGGTCTGCTCGCGACGCTGAAGGCGCTGCCGCTCGCCTACAACCGCGATCTGCAGGAGGACAAGGAGCCCGTCTTCGACTCGATCGCGACCCTCGAGGTCGTGCTGCCGGCATTCGCGGGCATGGTGGCGACGCTCCGCTTCGACACCGTGCGGCTGGCGGAGCTCGCGCCGGCCGGCTTCTCCCTCGCGACCGACGTCGCCGAGTGGCTCGTGAAGCAGGGCGTGCCGTTCCGCGACGCGCACGAGGTGTCCGGATCGCTCGTGCGGGCCTGCGAGGAGCGGGGGATCGGTCTGGAGGATGCCGACGACGCGCTGCTGGCGTCGGTGTCGCCGCTGCTGACGCCCGCCGTCCGCGAGGTGCTCTCGATCGAGGGATCGGTCGCGAGCCGCACCGGCGCGGGCGGCACGGCGGGGGTCCGCGTCACCGAGCAGCGCGCGGAGCTGACGGCGCGCGCCCAGACCGCCGCGCACGCGCTCGGTCTCTGAGCCTCGCGGGGCGGCGCCACGGGGTGACACCACGATGCTGCGTCCCGGCGCCCGCGAGCTTATATCCAGCGAATATCAGCTATTAGCTTCTCTTGCCGAAAAATGAGCCCTAGTCTTATCTGTATGCAGGCGCGAGAAGAAGCGACGAACACGACAGTGACGGAAGCGCCCGCCACCGAGGTGGCGGTCATCGCCGACATCGTCGGCTCGCGCACGCTCGACGATCGTGCGGCCGCGCAGCGCGCGATCGACGCCGTGATCGAGCGGGTCGAGCGCGATGCGCCGCTCGCGATCCGGCCGCTCCTGCCCGTCGTGGGCGACGAGCTGCAGGGGAGCTACCCCACGCTCGCGGCCGCGATGCTCTCGCTCCTGCTCGTGCGCCTCGCGCTGCCCGACGGCGTGGAGTGCCGTTACGGACTCGGCGTCGGCGCCTCGGGTGTCGTGCCGTCGCGGGCCGGTGATCTGGCCGAAGGCCCCGCATGGTGGGCGGCCCGCGAGGCGGTCGAGACGGTGCACGCGCTGCAGGCGCGGACGATCCCCGGCGCACGCACCTGGGTCGTCGCGGCCGAGGGGGAGGACGAGGCATCCCTTCGGCTCTCCAACGCCTACCTGCTCGCCCGCGACCAACTGGTGAGCGCGATGAGCGAGCGCACGCGCCGACTGGCGTACGGGCGCCTGCTTGGGCAGACGCAGAAAGAGCTCGCGCGCGCCGAGGGCATCACCCAGTCGGCGGTGTCGCAGGCGCTCGCCGCCGCGGGGGTCGGCGCGCTCGTCGAGGGCGCGCGGCAACTGCAGGAGGCGCTCTGACCGGTCAGCGCAGCGCCAACGGCACGATCGCCGAGACCGCGCACGCCCACAGCAGGCTCGCGAGCGTGCCCACGATGAACCGCTCACGCGCGGCGGGGGTCGCGAGCTCGGTGAATCGGCCGATGCCCTTCAGCGCGACGAGCACCGCGATCACCGCGGGGAAACCCGCGACGATGCCGAGCGCCGCGGCGAGCCGCTCGAGGTAGCCGATCGTGGTGCCGCCGCGCAGGATCTCCTCCTGGCGCGGCGGAGCGGGCGGTTCGCCCATGAGCTCGACGAGGATGCCTCCGCGCGGGCCCTCGGCGCTGCGACCGCCGTCGGCGACGGCGAGCACCCACCGCGCGACGGGGTTTCCCCCGAACGTGGCCAGCGCGACCGCGAGGAGGGCGAGCACCGCACCGTACAGTGCCGGCACGTGCCACGGCAGCACGGCGACCAGCACGAGGCACAGGACCACGATGCCGCTCGCCACGAGCAGCGCGGCGCCGCGCGGGCGGCGCACCGAGACGGTGACGAGCACGAGGGCGGCGCACAGCGCCAGGAAGAGGAAGATCGCCACGACGGTCGTGACGAGCAGGTCGGCGGCGGCGGCATCCACGCGGCCAGTCTGGCACGGCCGCCCGACACCGGCCCGGGGACACGAGCGGGGGCACGACCCGGGACTCGACCCAGGGCACACGCGACAGTCAGGTCGCCCGAACCGGCGCTGGTAGCCTGGGCGCGTGTCTGAAACCGTCGTGAACGCGCCCGTGCGCGCACTGACGCCCGCCAACGACCCCACGTTCGACAACGTCTGGGACGAGATCGTCTGGCGTGGCCTCGTGCACGTGTCCACCGATCAGGAGTCGCTCCGCGAGCTCCTCGCCGGTGAGCCGATCACGTATTACTGCGGCTTCGACCCGACGGCGCCGAGCCTGCACCTGGGCAACCTCGTGCAGCTGCTCACGATGCGCCGACTGCAGCTGGCCGGACACCGCCCGCTCGGACTCGTCGGCGGGTCGACGGGCCTCATCGGCGATCCGCGTCCGACCGCCGAGCGCACGCTCAACACGAAGGACACCGTCGCCGAGTGGGTCGGGTACCTCCGCTCCCAGGTGGAGCGGTTCCTGAGCTTCCAGGGCGAGAACGCCGCCCGCATGGTCAACAACCTCGACTGGACGGCGCCGCTGTCGGCGATCGACTTCCTGCGCGAGATCGGCAAGCACTACCGCGTCGGCACGATGCTGAAGAAGGACGCCGTCGCGGCGCGCCTGAACTCCGAGGCCGGCATCAGCTACACCGAGTTCAGCTACCAGATCCTGCAGGGCATGGACTACCTCGAGCTCTACCGCCAGTACGACTGTGTGCTGCAGACCGGCGGGTCCGACCAGTGGGGAAACCTCACGAGCGGCACCGACCTGATCCACCGCGTCGAGGGTCGGTCGGTGCACGCGATCGGTACGCCGCTGATCACCAACAGCGACGGCACGAAGTTCGGCAAGAGCGAGGGCAATGCGATCTGGCTGGATGCCACGATGTGCAGCCCGTACCGGATGTACCAGTTCTGGCTGTCGACCGCCGACGCCGACGTGATCGAGCGCCTGAAGATCTTCACGTTCCTCACCCGCGCCGAGATCGAGGAGTACGAGGCGCTGGTCGAGGCCGAGCCGTTCCGCCGTGCTGCGCAGAAGCGCCTCGCGCGCGAGGTGACGACGTTCGTGCACGGCGCGGAGGCGGCGGAGGCCGTCATCGCGGCATCCGACGCGCTCTTCGGTCAGGGAGACCTGTCCGCCCTCGACGCCGCGACGCTCCGCAGCGCCCTGGACGAGCTGCCGAACGCCGAGGTCGCCGCGGGCAGCTCCGTCGTCCAGGCGCTCGTCGACACGGGTCTCGTCGCGAGTCTGTCCGAGGCGCGTCGCGCGATCGCCCAGGGCGGCGTCTCGCTCGACGGGGCGAAGGTCGAGGACGAGGATGCGGTCGTGACTGGATCGCTGCCCGGCGGGGTCTCGGTGCTCCGCCGCGGGAAGAAGACCCTCGCGGGCCTGTTCGTCGTCTGACCTGCGCCCGTGCCCTTCACCCCGAGCCACGCCGTCGTGGCGCTGCCGTTCGTGCGCACGCCGCTGCTGCCTGCCGCCATCGCCGTCGGGGCGATGACCCCCGACCTGCCGCTGTTCCTGCGCGGCACGCCGCTCAGCTATCAGGCGACGCACACGAACGTGCTGCTGTCGACGGTGCTCGCGGCGGGACTCCTCGCCCTCTGGTACGCGCTCCTGCGCCCCGCGGGGCGCGAGCTCTCGCCGGACGCGCTGGCGCGCCGCCTGCCGCCGGAGTGGGATGCCACCGGCGCCGCCGTCTGGCGGACGATCGGCGGCGACCGTGCGCGCTCGCCGATCGCCGTCGCCGCGCTCCTGATGATCGTCTCGCTCGTCCTCGGGGTGCTTTCGCACATCGCGTGGGACGCGTTCACGCACGAGGGCCGCTGGGGCGTGCGGCTGATCCCCGCCCTCGCGGATGACTGGGGTCCGCTGCCGGGCTACAAGTGGGTGCAGCACGGATCGAGCGTCATCGCGCTCGTGATCCTCGCCGGCTACGGCGTGTGGTGGCTCGCGCGGCGGCGCGAGGCATCCGTCGAGCGGGTGCTGCCCTCGTGGGTGCGTCGTGCGTGGTGGGTGTCGCTGCCGGTCGTGCTCATCGCTGCGTGGGCCCTCGGGCTCGCGGCGTACGGCCCGCTGAGCGCGGAGTGGACGGCGCAGCACCTCGCGTACCGCGTGCTGCCGCCCGCGTCCGCCGTCTGGGGCGTCGCGACCCTCGCGCTGTGCGCGGTCGTCGCCGTGATGCGCCGCCGTCGGCGCGCCCGCGCGTGACGCCCGCGCCGGCGGTAATGTGAACGTGCACATCGAAGGCGAGGGCACCGTGACGGCAGGCGAGGAGCGCACGCGCACCGCGAGCATCCGCGATGTCGCGCGGGCCGCCGACGTCTCGTATCAGACCGTCTCGCGGGTGCTCAACGGGCATCCGTCGATACGCCCGGCGACCAAGCAACGGGTCCTGGATGCCATGGCCGAACTCCGCTACCGTCCGAACCAGGCGGCGCGGGCGCTCGTCACGAGCTGGTCGCGCACGCTCGGCGTGGTGCTCGGCTCGCGCGGCGAGTACGGGCCGACCTCGAGCCTCGCGGCGCTCGAGGTCGCCGCCCGCGAGCGCGGCTACTGGGTCACCTCCGCCTACATCAGCGACACGCGCCCCGAGACGATCCGCGCCGCGGTGGAGCACCTGCGCCGGCAGTCGGTCGAGGGCCTCATCGTGCACGCGCCGCAGGTGCGGGTGTTCGATGTGCTTGCCGAGCTCGATGTCGACGTGCCGTACCTCGGGCTGCATTCGTCCGAGCGCGGCATCGCCGAGATCGCCGAAGACCAGGTGCACGGCGCGCGCCTGATCACCGAGCACCTGGGCAGGCAAGGACATCTCGACGTTCACCGTGACCGGTCAGGACTCGGAGGTCGAGTCGGTCAAGTCGATCATGGCCGGTGAGCAGTACGACAACGGCGTGAAGGTCGTCCCGGCGTACCTGCTGCCCCCGGTGATCGTCACGAAGGAGAACGCGGCCGAGGCCTACGCCAACAACCCGACGCTCCTCGACATCGTGAAGGCCGCGCAGTAAGCAGCCGACACCCACACCACGACGGCCCCCGCTCCTCGAGCGGGGGCCGTCGTCGTTCGCGCTACGTGTCTGCCAGCCACGATCCGCCGTCGCGCTCTCGACGATCGAGTAGATCCATCGCCGCCGCCAGGAGGTGCCCGCACCGTGATCGAGCGCCTGCGCGGGGTGAGCGCCGGGAGCGGTCGTCTCGCCGGCCGGGTGCGGGTCGTCCCGCAGACCACCAGGATTGGGCCGCCGACCAGGCACTACCTCTCGCGACCGGCCCCGCTCAGTGCGCACGACACGCCCGGGATGCGGCCTGCACTTGCCCGATCCCCAGAAACCATGTAACTTATTACTTGTTCGCCCCACAGGGAAGAGCGAGAAGGCCGGAAGGCGTCGCCCCCTCAAGCGGAGAACCACCCCAACCCAAACCTCTCAGCAGAGAGAACAAGGCCTTCTGGTCTAGGATGGGATCCCACTCCTCGAAGCTGTCGAAGAGTGCTGCTGGAGACGCTAAATCAGTCACAGACAGCCGACTTGACAAGCAGAGCGAGAGGGGATAAGATAGAGAAGTTGCACGGCGGGCTGGCTTGAAGCCGAAACGCTGAGCAAACGATCTAGCTTCGTGTGATGCGCGTCATCGCGTCTGACTCCGGTCAGAAACGCCGACTTGACAAGCGAAACAGGAAGTGTAAGATAGAGAAGTTGCCCTGCAGGGGAGGCCGAGAGGCCGAATGGCAGGAGCATCCGATCCTTGAGAACTCAACAGCGTGCACTTGTCAAATGCCAAATAACCTCGATTCAACTTCGGTTGAATGAGATTCCTTTGGATCAAAGTCCGGCACTCCGGTGCCGGCAACGGATAGTCAGCAATGACATCCCTTTGGTCAGATCAAACTCGCTCGGTCAGTCAATTTCCGGTTGATCGCAGCAACATTTCTTTACGGAGAGTTTGATCCTGGCTCAGGATGAACGCTGGCGGCGTGCTTAACACATGCAAGTCGAACGGTGAAGGCGGAGCTTGCTCTGCTGGATCAGTGGCGAACGGGTGAGTAACACGTGAGCAATCTGCCCCTGACTCTGGGATAAGCGCTGGAAACGGCGTCTAATACTGGATACGAGCTGCGAAGGCATCTTCAGCAGCTGGAAAGAACTTCGGTCAGGGATGAGCTCGCGGCCTATCAGCTTGTTGGTGAGGTAACGGCTCACCAAGGCGTCGACGGGTAGCCGGCCTGAGAGGGTGACCGGCCACACTGGGACTGAGACACGGCCCAGACTCCTACGGGAGGCAGCAGTGGGGAATATTGCACAATGGGCGAAAGCCTGATGCAGCAACGCCGCGTGAGGGACGACGGCCTTCGGGTTGTAAACCTCTTTTAGCAGGGAAGAAGCGAAAGTGACGGTACCTGCAGAAAAAGCGCCGGCTAACTACGTGCCAGCAGCCGCGGTAATACGTAGGGCGCAAGCGTTATCCGGAATTATTGGGCGTAAAGAGCTCGTAGGCGGTTTGTCGCGTCTGCTGTGAAACCCCGAGGCTCAACCTCGGGCCTGCAGTGGGTACGGGCAGACTAGAGTGCGGTAGAGGAGATTGGAATTCCTGGTGTAGCGGTGGAATGCGCAGATATCAGGAGGAACACCGATGGCGAAGGCAGATCTCTGGGCCGTAACTGACGCTGAGGAGCGAAAGGGTGGGGAGCAAACAGGCTTAGATACCCTGGTAGTCCACCCCGTAAACGTTGGGAACTAGTTGTGGGGTCCATTCCACGGATTCCGTGACGCAGCTAACGCATTAAGTTCCCCGCCTGGGGAGTACGGCCGCAAGGCTAAAACTCAAAGGAATTGACGGGGACCCGCACAAGCGGCGGAGCATGCGGATTAATTCGATGCAACGCGAAGAACCTTACCAAGGCTTGACATATACGAGAACGGGCCAGAAATGGTCAACTCTTTGGACACTCGTAAACAGGTGGTGCATGGTTGTCGTCAGCTCGTGTCGTGAGATGTTGGGTTAAGTCCCGCAACGAGCGCAACCCTCGTTCTATGTTGCCAGCACGTAATGGTGGGAACTCATGGGATACTGCCGGGGTCAACTCGGAGGAAGGTGGGGATGACGTCAAATCATCATGCCCCTTATGTCTTGGGCTTCACGCATGCTACAATGGCCGGTACAAAGGGCTGCAATACCGCAAGGTGGAGCGAATCCCAAAAAGCCGGTCCCAGTTCGGATTGAGGTCTGCAACTCGACCTCATGAAGTCGGAGTCGCTAGTAATCGCAGATCAGCAACGCTGCGGTGAATACGTTCCCGGGTCTTGTACACACCGCCCGTCAAGTCATGAAAGTCGGTAACACCTGAAGCCGGTGGCCCAACCCTTGTGGAGGGAGCCGTCGAAGGTGGGATCGGTAATTAGGACTAAGTCGTAACAAGGTAGCCGTACCGGAAGGTGCGGCTGGATCACCTCCTTTCTAAGGAGCATCTGAAGTCTTCGGACTTCCAGAACCCTGATCAGAGCGAATGTCTCTGCAGGGAGCTCATGGGTGGAACATTTGACGAGGTGCCGAGGAGCGAACCTCGAGCAAGTACGACCTTCGGGTCTGGAACGTTCGAGTCGAGCAAGCCGGCACATGCACGCTGTTGGGTCCTGAGGGACCGGATGTCGCCTTCGGGCGGCGACCAACCTCAGGACCTTTTCTAATGTCGGCAGCGCCGGTTGCGGAGAAGGTACCGCCCGTACTTTGAGAACTACACAGTGGACGCGAGCATCTTCGAGATGATTAATCATCTCGTGAAGATGATCTTAAAGATCATTAGTCAATTTCAATTGACGATTCAAACTCATGTGATTTCAAGTCTTTAAGAGCAAACGGTGGATGCCTTGGCATCTGGAGCCGAAGAAGGACGTAGCAATCTGCGATAAGCCTCGGGGAGTGGATAAGCACACTTTGATCCGAGGGTCTCCGAATGGGGAAACCCCGCTGGGCGGCGTGCCGACCCGGTGACTCCCGCCTGAATATATAGGGCGGGTAGAGGGAACGTGGGGAAGTGAAACATCTCAGTACCCACAGGAAGAGAAAGCAACCGCGATTCCGTTAGTAGTGGCGAGCGAAACCGGAACAGGCTAAACCGAGTACGTGTGATATCCGGCAGGAGTTGCGTATTCGGGGTTGTGGGACTTTTCAGGCTGCTCTGCCGAGCAGCCGGCGTTACAAGAAGGTATAGACGAACTGGATTGAAAGCCAGGTCATAGAGGGTGCCAACCCCGTAGTCGAAATGCCTCCCTTGGCGCGAAGAGTATCCCAAGTAGCACGGGGCCCGAGAAATCCCGTGTGAATCTGTCAGGACCACCTGATAAGCCTAAATACTCCCAGATGACCGATAGCGGACAAGTACCGTGAGGGAAAGGTGAAAAGTACCCCGGGAGGGGAGTGAAATAGTACCTGAAACCGTTTGCTTACAAACCGTTGGAGCAGCCCTAGCAGCTGTGACAGCGTGCCTTTTGAAGAATGAGCCTGCGAGTTAGCGATACGTGGCGAGGTTAACCCGTGAGGGGTAGCCGTAGCGAAAGCGAGTCTGAATAGGGCGATTCAGTCGCGTGTCCTAGACCCGAAGCGAAGTGATCTATCCATGGCCAGGTTGAAGCGACGGTAAGACGTCGTGGAGGACCGAACCCACTTAGGTTGAAAACTGAGGGGATGAGCTGTGGATAGGGGTGAAAGGCCAATCAAACTTCGTGATAGCTGGTTCTCTCCGAAATGCATTTAGGTGCAGCGTTGCGTGTTTCTTGCCGGAGGTAGAGCTACTGGATGGCCGATGGGCCCTACAAGGTTACTGACGTCAGCCAAACTCCGAATGCCGGTAAGTGAGAGCGCAGCAGTGAGACTGTGGGGGATAAGCTTCATAGTCGAGAGGGAAACAACCCAGACCACCAACTAAGGTCCCAAAGCGCGTGCTAAGTGGGAAAGGATGTGGAGTTGCCTTGACAACCAGGAGGTTGGCTTAGAAGCAGCCACCCTTGAAAGAGTGCGTAATAGCTCACTGGTCAAGTGATTCCGCGCCGACAATGTAACGGGGCTCAAGCACGCCACCGAAGTTGTGGCATTGACATTATTGGTAGGCCTTCGTGGTCCAGCCGTGTTGATGGGTAGGAGAGCGTCGTGTGGCCAGCGAAGCGGCGGTGTGAACCAGCCGTGGAGGCTACACGAGTGAGAATGCAGGCATGAGTAGCGAAAGACATGTGAGAAACATGTCCTCCGAAAGACCAAGGGTTCCAGGGTCAAGCTAATCTTCCCTGGGTAAGTCGGGACCTAAGGCGAGGCCGACAGGCGTAGTCGATGGACAACGGGTTGATATTCCCGTACCGGCGAAGAACCGCCCAAGCTAATCCAGTAGTGCTAAGTGTCTGAATCCCACTGACGGATCCCTTCGGGGTGAAGCGTTGGGCCTAGCGCACGACCCCATTCTGGTGCGGTTAGCGTATTAACAGGTGTGACGCAGGAAGGTAGCCCAACCCGGGCGATGGTTGTCCCGGGGCAAGTGCGTAGGCCGAGAGATAGGCAAATCCGTCTCTCACATAGGCTGAGACACGATGCGGATAAAAAGTGGGTGATCCTATGCTGCCAAGAAAAGCATCGACGCGAGGTTCTAGCCGCCCGTACCCCAAACCGACTCAGGTGGTCAGGTAGAGAATACCAAGGAGATCGAGAGAATCGTGGTTAAGGAACTCGGCAAAATGCCCCCGTAACTTCGGGAGAAGGGGGGCCTTCGGCGTATTAGGACTTGCTCCGAAAGCGTTTGGAGGCCGCAGAGACTAGTGGGTAGCGACTGTTTATTAAAAACACAGGTCCGTGCCAAGTCGCAAGACGATGTATACGGACTGACGCCTGCCCGGTGCTGGAAGGTTAAGAGGACCGGTTAGCCGCAAGGCGAAGCTGAGAATTTAAGCCCCAGTAAACGGCGGTGGTAACTATAACCATCCTAAGGTAGCGAAATTCCTTGTCGGGTAAGTTCCGACCTGCACGAATGGCGTAACGACTTCCCAACTGTCTCAACCACGAACTCGGCGAAATTGCACTACGAGTAAAGATGCTCGTTACGCGCAGCAGGACGGAAAGACCCCGTGACCTTTACTACAGCTTGGTATTGGTGTTCGGTGTGGCTTGTGTAGGATAGGTGGGAGACTTTGAAGCGGTGACGCCAGTTACCGTGGAGTCGTTGTTGAAATACCACTCTGGTCACTCTGGATATCTAACTTCGAACCGTAATCCGGTTCAGGGACAGTGCCTGGTGGGTAGTTTAACTGGGGCGGTTGCCTCCTAAAAAGTAACGGAGGCGCCCAAAGGTTCCCTCAACCTGGTTGGCAATCAGGTGTCGAGTGTAAGTGCACAAGGGAGCTTGACTGTGAGACTGACAGGTCGAGCAGGGACGAAAGTCGGGACTAGTGATCCGGCAGTGGCTTGTGGAAGCGCTGTCGCTCAACGGATAAAAGGTACCTCGGGGATAACAGGCTGATCTTGCCCAAGAGTCCATATCGACGGCATGGTTTGGCACCTCGATGTCGGCTCGTCGCATCCTGGGGCTGGAGTAGGTCCCAAGGGTTGGGCTGTTCGCCCATTAAAGCGGTACGCGAGCTGGGTTTAGAACGTCGTGAGACAGTTCGGTCCCTATCCGCTGCGCGCGTAGGAAATTTGAGAGGATCTGACCCTAGTACGAGAGGACCGGGTTGGACGAACCTCTGGTGTGCCAGTTGTTCTGCCAAGAGCACCGCTGGTTAGCTACGTTCGGGATGGATAACCGCTGAAAGCATCTAAGCGGGAAGCCGGCCTCAAGATGAGATTTCCATGCCTTCGGGCGAGAGGCTCCCAGCCAGACTACTGGGTTGATAGGCCGGATGTGGAAGCGCGGTAACGCGTGAAGCTGACCGGTACTAATAAGCCGATGACTTGATAACACACCGTTTTAGGTGCTTGCGTCCACTGAGTGGTTCTCGATGTACGGTCGAGAACCGCATGACAATGACTATTGTTATGCAGACTGAAACATCAATAGTGTTTCGGCGGCCATAGCGTGAGGGAAACGCCCGGTTACATTCCGAACCCGGAAGCTAAGCCTCACAGCGCCGATGGTACTGCAGGGGCGACCCTGTGGGAGAGTAGGACACCGCCGGACTTCTTTCGTGAAAAGGCCACCCAGAGTTGGGTGGCCTTTTCTCGTTGACACGCTTTTCGTTGAGACGATGAGAAGGGATGCCGCCATGGCTGATGCAGAGCGACCGCGTCGAGAAGATCCGCGTCGACCCTCGGCAGGTCGGCCCGCACAGGGCGGCTCGCGCACGCCCCGCACGTCGCGCGACGGTGAGCGGAAGCCGTACGCCTCGCGTGATGGTGAGCGGAAGCCGTACGCCCCGCGCGACGGTGAGCGGAAGCCGTACGCCCCGCGCGACGGGGAGCGTAAGCCGTATCCCAAGCGTGATGGGGAGCGTGCGCCGTATGCCCCGCGCGACGGGGAGCGGAAGCCGTTCCCGAAGCGCGACGGCGACCGCCGGACGTCCCGGCCGCCGCAGGGTTCGGACCGTCGCTCGACCGAGCCCGGGCCGGTGCTGCCGGCCGACGTCACCCCGCAAGACCTGGCATCCGCAGCACGAAACGAACTGAAGACGCTGAGCAAGGAGAACGCCGAGCAGGTGGCCCGCCATCTCGCGATGGCGGCGCGTCTCATCGACGACGATCCGCAGCTCGCCCATCAGCACGCCCTCGCTGCCTCACGCAGCGCCGGGCGCATCGCCGTGGTCCGGGAGACCGTCGCGATCACCGCGTACGCGATCGGCGACTTCGCCCTCGCCGTGCGCGAGCTGCGCACCTTCCGTCGCATCTCGGGGCGCGACGACCAGATCGCCCTCCTCGTCGACAGCGAGCGTGGCGTCGGGCGCCCCGACCGCGCGCTCGAGGTCGGCCGCGCCGTCGACCGGACGGCGCTCCCCGTCGAGGTGCGCGTCGAGCTTGCGATCGCGATGTCGGGCGCGCGGCTCGACCTCGGCGAGAACGAGCGTGCGCTGCAAGAGCTCGACATCCCCGAACTCGACCCCGACCGCGCCTTCTCATGGAGCCCGGGCCTGTTCGCCGCCCGTGCCGCCGTGCTCGAAGAGCTCGGACGTCTGGACGAGGCGGCCCAGTGGCAGCGCCGCGCCGAGATCGCCGAGGACGTGATCGGCGCCCGCGACGCCGACAGCGAGACGCTCCTCATCGAGGAGATCGATGAAGTCGAGCTCGACGACGACGAGATCGACGATCTCGACCCCGACGGCGAGGATGCTGTGGCGCCCGCCGCCGCTGAGTCCGAGTCGGATGCGGAGTCGGCGCCGGAGCTCGCGACCGAGATCGCACCGGAACCCGCGCCCGCCTCCGTTCAGGACGAGGTCGACGAGATCCTCGCCGAGGCCGGCACCGACGATGCCGCGGGCGACGCTCCCGACGCCGAGTCCACGCGCTGATGAGCCTGTTCTCGCGTCGCGCCGAACGGACGCCCCTCGACGGGGTGGACGCGGTCCTCGCCGACCTCGACGGCGTGGTGTACGCAGGCCCCCGCCCGCTGCCCTACGCCGTGGAAAGCCTCACCCGGGCGGCCGACACTCGCCGACTCGGGTACATCACCAACAACGCTTCGCGGCGCGACAGTGCCGTCGCCGAGCACCTCCGCGAACTCGGCCTCACGGCGACCCAGCCCGACGACGTCGTCACGAGCCCGCAGGCCGCGATGCGGCTCCTGCGCGAGCGCGTGGAACCCGGTGCCACGGTGCTCGTCGTCGGCGGTGACGGCCTCGTCTATGAGCTCGAGAAGGCGGGATATCGCGTCACGCGGAGCGCTGACGACGTCCCCGCCGCCGTCGTGCAGGGCTTCGCGCAGGACGTCGGCTGGCTGCAGCTCGCCGAAGCCTCCTACGCTCTCGCCCTCCCCGAAGAGGAGGGCGGGATCCCCTGGATCGCCACGAACACCGACTGGACGATCCCGCAGGCGCGGGGGATCGCCCCGGGAAACGGAACCCTCGTCTCCGCCGTGCACACCGCGGTGGGACGTCTCGCCGTCGTCGCCGGCAAGCCCGAGCGGCCCATCTTCGATGAGGCGGTGGCACGCTTCGGGGCGAGGCATCCGCTGTTCATCGGCGACCGACTCGACACCGACATCGCCGGGGCTCAGGCCGCCGGCATCCCCTCGGCGCTCGTTCTCACCGGTGTCGACCGGCCGAAGCACGTGCTCGCCGCTCCGACCACGTCGCGGCCGACGTTCATCCTCGGCGACCTGCGCGAGCTGCACGAGCCGTACCCCGAGACGGTCGTGCAGGGCGACGTGACGACGGTCGGCACCGCATCGGTGCGGATCGACGGCCCCGACGTGCATATCGTGCGCGCCGGCGATCGCCCCATCGACCTCGTGCGCGCCGGCGCCGCCGCCATCTGGGCCACCGGCCGCGCGATCTACGGCTTCCGCGTGCCCGAGCAGCTCTACGCCGACCCGTTCCACCGGCCCTGACCGGCGCTGCACGGCGCTGCGCGAAGCGTCACGGCGCGGCACGGCGGCCGGTGAGATCCCCGGTGTGGTCGCACGGTCACGCGGGCGGTGGGCGCGTATCGTGGAGGGCATGTCGATGGATGCCGCTGACGCCGACGCTCGCCGCGACGATCTGCTGTCCGCGCTCGAGGTGATCGAGCAGCAGCCGCTCGCCGAGCGCGCGAACGCGTACGCCTCGCTCCACGACGACCTCGCGCGGCGCCTCGAGTCGGGTCCGCGGGAAACCGCGTGACGGCCCGCCTGGACGCCGCCGTCGCGGCGCGCGGCCTCGCCCGATCGCGCACGCAGGCGGCGCAGCTGATCGAAGCCGGTCTCGTCTCGGTCGACGGCGCGCCGGTCGTCAAGCCCTCGACGAAGGTCTCGGACACGCAGGAGATCACCGTCGCGGCATCCGACCATTACGTCAGCCGCGCGGCGCATAAGCTCCTCGCCGCGCTCGATGCGTTCGAGGTTCCCGTGGCGGGTCGCGTCTGCCTCGATATGGGCGCCTCGACGGGCGGTTTCACGCAGGTGCTCCGCGAACGCGGCGCGGCGCGGGTGTACGCCGTCGACGTCGGGCACGGCCAGCTCGACCCGCTCATCGCCGGCGACCCCGGCGTCACGGCCGTCGAGGGATTCAACGTGCGGTACATGACCCCCGACAGCCTCGCCGCGGCGGCCGACGCACCGACGGCGCCGGAGCTCATCACGGGGGATCTCTCGTTCATCTCCCTCACCCACGTGCTGCCCGCCGCGGCCGCGGTCGCCGCGCAGGGCGCCGATCTCGTGCTGCTCGTGAAGCCCCAGTTCGAGGTCGGCCGCACGGGCGTGCGGGAGGGACTCGTCGCCGACGCCGCCGCGCGCGCCGACGCGGTCGCCGGCGTGCTCTGGGCGGCGTGGGACGCGGGGCTCGGCACGTTCGGCGTCATCGCCTCGCCGATCGCCGGCACGCACGGCAACCACGAGTATCTCGTGCACCTGCGCCCCGTGCCCGGCCCGGAGGCGGCGGGCAATCCGACAGAATATCTGGAGACCGTGAACCGACTGGCGGGAGCGAAATGACCGGCACGACCGAACGGCCGCGCGAGATCCTCGTGGTCGCCCACGCGCGCCGCGAAGACACCGTGCGCGCCGCTCGCCGGGTGATCGCGGCGCTCCAGGCGGCCGGGGCCCGTCCGGTGCTGCCCGACGGCGACGACGAACTGCGCGACGCCCTCGCCGGCGTCGGTCACCTGCAGACGCTCGGGGTCGACGTCACGGTCGACGACCTCGAGCTCGCGATCGTGCTCGGCGGCGACGGCACCATCCTGCGCGCCGCGGAGCTCGTGCGCAGCGGCACCGCGCCGATCCTCGGCATCAACATGGGGCACGTCGGCTTTCTCGCGGAGATCGAGGCCGACGTCATCGACGACGCGATGCGCCGCGTGATCGACCGCGACTATGACGTGGAAGAGCGCATGACGCTGGCGGTCGACGTGACGGATGCCAGTGGCGCCCGCATCTACGAGACGTGGGCGCTCAACGAGGCCACCGTCGAGAAGGCGGCGCGTGAGCGGATGATGGAGGTCATCCTCGAGATCGACAGCCGACCGCTGTCGAGCTTCGGATGCGACGGCGTCGTGATCTCGACGCCCACCGGATCGACCGCCTACAACTTCTCCGCCGGCGGCCCGGTGATCTGGCCAACCGTCGAGGCGATCGCCGTGGTGCCGCTGTCCGCGCACGCCCTCTTCGCGCGGCCGCTCGTCGTCGGGCCCGAGGCGACCGTCGCGATCGAAGTGCTCGCGCGCACAGACGGCACCGGCATCCTCTGGTGCGACGGGCGCCGCTCGCACGACCTGCCGCCCGGCGCCCGCGTCACCGCGCAGCGTTCGCCCAAACCCGTGCGGCTCGCGCGGCTGCACCCGGCCCCGTTCACCGACCGGCTCGTGCGTAAGTTCCAGCTGCCCGTGGCGGGGTGGCGCGGCCCGGCCTCGACCACGCCGACCGGCACTGAGGCCGCCGCGCCGGCCGTCGCCGAAACCGGCTCTGCATGATCGAGCAGATCACCCTCCGTGACCTCGGGGTCATCGCCGACGCGACCCTGCCGATGGGGCCGGGGTTCACCGCGATCACCGGCGAGACCGGCGCAGGCAAGACGATGGTCGTCACCGGACTCGGCCTGCTGATGGGCGCGCGCTCCGACGCGGGCACCGTTCGATCGGGCGCCGACCGGGCCGCCGTCGAAGGCGTGTGGATCGTGCCGGAGAGCGGCGCCGTCGCCGACCGCGTCGCCGACGCCGGGGGAGAGGTCGAGCCGATCGGGGCAGGCCGAGCCGAGCTGTACCTCGCGCGCACCGTGACCGCCGAGGGCCGCAGCCGCGCGAGCGTCGGCGGCCGCACCGCCCCCGCCGGGGTGCTGGCCGACCTCGCCGAGCACCTCGTCGTCGTGCACGGCCAGTCCGACCAGCTGCGGCTGCGCTCGGGCGCCGCCCAGCGCGACGCGCTCGACCGCTTCGGCGCGGAGAGCATCGAGCCCGCCCTGGCCCGCTACCGCGCCGACTTCGACGCGGCGCGGGCGTTGCGCACCGAGCTCGACGAGCTGACGACCCACCGCGACGAGCGCGCCCGCGAGGCCGACGACCTGCGCGCCGCGCTCGCCGAGCTCGAGCAGGTCGACCCGCAGCCGGGCGAGGACGTCGAGCTCGCGCAGCGCGCCGAGCGTCTCGCCAACGCCGAAGAGCTGCGCCTCGCCGCGACCGCCGCGCACGAGGCGCTCTCGGGTGAGGACGACGCCCCCGACGTCGTCACCCTCCTCGCCGAGGCGCGCCGCGCGCTCGAGCGACTCGCCTCGAGCGACCCGGCGCTGGCCGCGCACGCCGCGACGCTCGAGGAGCTCGGCTACCGGGCATCCGATCTCGCCACCGACTTGAGCGGCTACCTCGCCGACCTCGACGAGACCGGCCCGCACGAGCTCGCCGCGGTCGAAGAGCGCCGCGCCGCGATCGCCGCGATCGTGCGTGCGCACGGCACCCTCGCCGACGCGCTGGCGCTCCGCACCGAGGGCGGCCTGCGCCTCGCCGAGCTCGACGACGACGGCGACCGCGTCGAGCGCCTGGCCGCCGAAGTCGCCGCAGCGGAGGCGACGCTCGACGAGAGCGCCGCCGCGCTCACCGCGGCGCGCACCGCCGCGGCCGAGCGGCTCTCCGACGCCGTGACCACCGAGCTCCACGCCCTCGCCCTGCCCGACGCGCGCGTGGTCGTGGCCGTCGCCCCCGGCACGCCGGGCGTCGCCGGGCGCGACGAGGTCTCGATCCTGCTCGCCCCGCACCCGGGGGCGGAGCCGCGGCCGGTCGCCAAGAGCGCGTCGGGCGGAGAGCTCAGCCGCGTGATGCTCGCGATCGAGGTCGTCATCGCCGGCACCGGCGGCGTGCCGACCTTCGTCTTCGACGAGATCGACGCCGGCATCGGCGGGGCCGCCGCGATCGAGGTCGGGCGGCGCCTGGCATCGCTCGCGCAGGCGAGCCAGGTGATCGTCGTCACCCACCTCGCGCAGGTCGCGGCATTCGCCGGCAACCACCTGAGCGTCGTCAAGGCGAGCGACGGCAGCGTCACGGCATCCAGCGTCCGGGCGCTCGCGGGTGCGGAGCGCGAAGCCGAGATGGCGCGGCTGCTGTCGGGCCTGCCCGATTCGCCCGCCGCGCTCGAACACGCGCGGGAGCTGCTCAGCCTGGGCGGCGCGGAGGCCTGATAGGATGAAAGCCCGTGACGGACACTACTTCAGACGCGGGCACGACTTCAGACGGCACCACCAAGCACATCTTCGTGACAGGCGGTGTCGTCTCGTCGTTGGGGAAGGGCTTGACGGCCGCTTCGCTCGGCAATCTGCTCACCGCGCGCGGCCTGCGCGTCGTGATGCAGAAGCTCGACCCCTACCTGAACGTCGACCCGGGCACGATGAACCCGTTCCAGCACGGCGAGGTCTTCGTCACCGATGACGGCGCCGAGACCGACCTCGACATCGGGCACTACGAGCGCTTCCTCGACATCGAGCTCAGCCAGGCCGCCAACGTCACGACCGGTCAGATCTACTCGCAGGTCATCGCGCGCGAGCGGCGCGGCGAATACCTCGGCGACACCGTGCAGGTGATCCCGCACATCACCGACGAGATCAAACGCCGCATGCGCCTGCAGGCGGGCGAATCGCCGAAGCCCGACGTCATCATCACCGAGATCGGCGGCACCGTCGGCGACATCGAGTCGCAGCCGTTCCTCGAGTCGGCCCGGCAGATCCGTCACGAGCTGGGCCGGAAGAACGTCTTCTTCGTGCACGTCTCGCTCGTGCCGTTCATGGGCGCGTCGGGGGAGCAGAAGACCAAGCCCACGCAGCACTCCGTGCAGGCGCTGCGTCAGATCGGCATCCAGCCCGACGCGCTGGTGCTCCGCAGCGACCGCCCCGTCACCGAGTCGAACAAGCGCAAGATCGCGCTGATGTGCGACGTCGACGAGGATGCCGTGGTCAACGCCGTCGACGTGCCGTCGATCTACGACATCCCCTCGATGCTCAACGAGCAGGGCCTCGACGCGTACATCGTCGACGCGCTCGGCCTCGACCAGAAGGCCGACGACGTCGACTGGACGCGCTGGAGCAAGGTGCTCGGCGCCGTGCACAACCCGAAGCACGAGGTCACGATCGGCCTCGTCGGCAAGTACATCGACCTGCCCGACGCCTACCTGTCGGTCACCGAGGCGCTGAAGGCCGGCGGCTTCGCGCAGGAGACGAAGGTCACGGTGCGCTGGATCGCGTCCGACCTCTGCGAGACGCCCGAGGGCGCGGAGAAGGCGCTCGCGCCGCTCGACGGCATCGTCGTGCCCGGCGGCTTCGGCATCCGTGGCATCGAGGGCAAGCTCGGCGCGCTGCGGTTCGCGCGCGAACAGGGTCTGCCGACGCTCGGCATCTGCCTGGGGCTCCAGTGCATGGTGATCGAGTACGCGCGCAACGTCGCCGGCATCGCGGATGCCTCCTCGAGCGAGTTCGACCCCGACACCGCGCACCCCGTGATCGCGACGATGGCCGAGCAGGTCGACATCATCGACCACGGCGACATGGGCGGCACGATGCGCCTGGGCCTGTACGAGGCCGAGCTCGCGGAGGGCTCGCTCGCCGCCGAGGTCTACGGCGCGCACCGCGCGAGCGAGCGTCACCGCCACCGCTACGAGGTCAATAACCGCTACCGCGACCAGATCGCCGATGCGGGCCTGTGGTTCTCGGGTCTCTCGCCCGACCACGGCCTGGTCGAGTACGTCGAGCTGCCCCGCGATGTGCACCCGTACTACATCGCGACGCAGGCCCACCCCGAGCTCCGCTCCCGCCCGACCGAGGCGAACCCGCTCTTCCGCGGCCTCATCGCCGCGGCTCTCGACCGCCACCGCGCGAGCGAGCTGTTCGAGGACGAGGTCGAGAATGACTGACGTGGATGCCTCGGCGCTCCGCGACGAACCCGTCGAGGTCACCGTCACGGCGAGCGAGCTCGTCTACGAGGGCCGGGTGTGGGACGTTCGCAGCGACACCTTCGTGTACGGCGACGACGAGATCGTGCGCCAGTACGTCGACCACCCGGGTGCCGCCGCCGTGGTCGCGATCGACGACCGGGAGCGCGTGCTGCTGATCCAGCAGTACCGGCATCCGATCGGCCACCGCGACTGGGAGATTCCGGCGGGGCTCCTCGACATCGCCGGCGAGCCCCCGATCGACGCGGCGCGGCGCGAGCTCGCCGAAGAGGCCGACCTCGACGCGGAACGCATCGAACCGCTCTTGTCGGTGTTCACGACGCCCGGCGGCAACGACGAGGTTGTGCACATCTTCCTCGCGCGCGGGCTGCGCCCCGCCTCGGCGACGTTCGCCCGCGAGGCGGAAGAAGCCGACATCCGCGTCGAGTGGGTGCCGCTCGACGATGCGGTCGAGGCCGTCATGTCGGGGCGTATGCGCAACGGCATCCTCGTCGCCGGAATCCTCGCCGCCGCAGAGCTTCTGCGCCGCAGCTGACGGCGGGTCGCGCCCCTCATGCGACCTGACCGCGCCGTCGACGCCTACCTCCGGCACATCACGATCGAGCGCGGCCTCTCCGAGCACACCGTCGCCGCCTACCGGCGCGACTTGGCCGGGTACCGCACCTGGCTGCAGGAGCGCGGCATCGACGACGTCGACGAGGTCACGGCGGCGCTCGTCGCCGAGTTCGCCGCCGCGCGCGCCTCGGCCGAGCCGCCGCCCGCGGCGACCTCGCTCGCCCGTCTGCAATCGTCGGTGCGGGGCCTCCACCGCTTCCTCGTGCGCGAAGGGCTCGCGCAGACCGACCCCAGCGATCGGCTGCGGCCCCCGAAGGCGCCCCAGCGACTGCCGAAGGCGCTCTCGATCGAGCAGATCGAGGCGCTCCTCGATGCCGCGGGCCCCGCGCCGGGCGACGCCGTCGACACCGACATCGTGCGTCTGCGCGACCGCGCGCTGCTCGAGCTGCTGTACGCGACCGGGGCGCGCGTGTCGGAGGTGATACAGCTCGACGTCGACGACCTCGCGCACGGCGACGTGCTGCGCGTGCGCGGCAAGGGCGCCAAGGAGCGCATCGTGCCCGTGGGCTCGTACGCGCGCGCCGCGGTCGACGCCTACCTCGCCCGTGCCCGCCCCGAGCTTTCCCGGCGCGGCCGCGCGAGCGCCCGGCTCTTCCTCGGCGCACGGGGCGCCCCCCTCTCTCGCCAGGGCGCGTGGCTCGTCATCCAGGCCGCAGCGGAACGGGCACAGCTGAGCGCGCACGTGTCGCCGCACACCTTCCGGCACTCGTTCGCGACGCATCTGCTGCAGGGCGGCGCCGACGTGCGCGTCGTGCAGGAGCTCCTCGGGCACGCGTCGGTCGCGACGACGCAGATCTACACGCACGTCACCGTCGACGCCCTCCGCGACGTGTACCTCACCTCGCACCCCCGCGCCCGTTGAGCGCGGCTGAGCGCGGCTTATTCACGGCGCGGATGCCGCATCGCCGGCCCCACGGCGGAGCAGGATGAGCGCCATGAGCGAAGGCCCCGCGGCTGCCCTGTACCGACCCTCCCGCGCGATGGCGATCTGGTGGATCGTGGCGGGGGTCGCCGGGGGCATCGTCTCGTTCCTGCTGTACCACGAGTACATCGCGCAGCTGCGCGGCGATACACCGCTCATCTCGTGCAGCATCAGCCCCGTGGTCACCTGCGGGCCGAACCTGCTCTCGCCCGGCGGCAACCTGCTGGGCTTCAGCAACTCGGTGATCGGCATGGTGCTGTTCACCGGACCGATCTTCGCCGGCGCGTCGGCGCTCGCCGCGACCGAGGGCCTGCGCGCCTGGTACTGGCGCACCTACACGGTGTTCGTCGCCGGCGCGTTCCTCCTCGTCCACTTCTTCGCCTACCGCAGCGTCTTCGAGTACTCGTCGCTGTGCCCGTGGTGCATGATCATCTGGCTCGTGACGATCCCGCTGCTGTTCACCGTGCTGGGCTGGACGCTCCGCGCGGGGGTCTGGGGTGGCTCGGGCGCCGGGAGCGCTCAGGGCACCTCGCGCGCCGGGAGCAGGCGACAGCGGGTCGGCGCCGCGATCCTGTCGTGGCTGCCGCTCATCGTGCTCGCCGACTACCTCCTCATCGCCGTCACCGCGCAGCTGCGCCTCGACGTGCTCGGCAGCCTCTGACCTGCCCCCTTCCGGCCCCGCCTCGCTCGGTGACACGGGCGCCTGTGCGAGAATCGCAGGGCGGGTCCTGGGAAGGACGGCAGAAAGCAGGAGTGTCGGTGGCGGAGAAGACGCGGGGGACGAAGACGGCCCGGGCGGAGGATGTTCCGATGGGGCCGACCGGTCGCCCCTACCACGGGTTCCCGACCCCGCCCGCGCTGAGCTCGCACGGCCCCGCCCGCATCATCTCGCTCTGCAACCAGAAGGGCGGCGTGGGCAAGACCACGACGACCATCAACCTCGCCGCCTCGCTCGCCCAGTACGGCCGACGCGTGCTCGCGGTTGACTTCGACCCCCAGGGCGCGCTCTCGGCCGGCCTCGGCATCACCACCCACGACGTGCCGACGATCTACGACCTGCTGCTCGACACTAAGCGCGATCCGCACGAGGTGATCGTGCAGACCTCGACCCCGGGCCTCGACGTGCTGCCCGCGAACATCGACCTGTCGGCCGCCGAGGTGCACCTCGTCAACGAGGTCGCCCGCGAGACGATCCTCTCGCGCGTGCTCCGCAAGGTGTCGGGCGAGTACGACGTGATCCTCGTCGACTGCCAGCCCTCGCTGGGCCTCCTCACCGTCAACGCCCTGACCGCGAGCCACGGCGTGCTCATCCCGCTCGAGTGCGAGTTCTTCGCCCTGCGCGGCGTCGCGCTGCTCATCGAGACGATCGACAAGGTGCGCGACCGCCTGAACCCCGCGATCGAGCTCGACGGCGTGCTCGCCACGATGTACGACCCGCGCACGCTGCACTCGCGAGAGGTGCTCGAGCGGGTCGTCGAAGCATTCGGCGACGACGTGCTCGAAACCGTCATCGGCCGCACGGTGAAGTTCCCGGATGCCTCGGTGTCGGGCGTGCCCATCACCCAGTTCGCGCCCGAGCACGCGGCGGCCCAGGCATACCTGCGGCTCGCGCGGGAGCTGGTCGCCCGTGGCGCCGTCGCCTGACGACGCTTCGCCGTCGCGGGACCGGGCACCGGAGGCATCCGCGCCCGAGGCATCCTCGCCCGAGCCGGGCTTCCGCGTGTCGCTCGCCGGGTTCGACGGCCCGTTCGACCTGCTGCTGACGCTCCTCGGCAAGCACGAGCTCGACATCACCGAGATCTCGCTGTCGAAGGTCACCGACGAGTTCATCTCGTATCTGAAGGGTCTCGATGCCGAGGAGGAGCTCGAACAGGCATCCGAGTTCCTCGTCGTCGCGGCGACGCTGCTCGACATGAAGGTCGCGGGGCTGCTGCCGCAGGGGGAGCTCGTGGATGCCGAATCGGTCGCCCTCCTCGAGGCGCGCGACCTGCTCTTCGCCCGCCTGCTGCTGTACCGGGCGTTCAAGGAGGTGTCGGCGTGGTTCGAGCGGAACCTGCGCCGTGAGGACCGGCGGCACGTGCGGGCGGTGCGCCTCGACGAGAAGTACCGGAACGCCGTGCCCGAGCTCGTCTGGACGCTCTCGAAGGACGACTTCGCCGCGATCGCG
Organism: Microbacterium sp. F2E; assembly: GCF_020905435.1. NCBI lineage: Bacteria > Bacillati > Actinomycetota > Actinomycetes > Micrococcales > Microbacteriaceae > Microbacterium > Microbacterium sp. F2E. The sequence continues at coordinate 56,560 of NZ_JAJJIB010000014.1, forward strand.
CTGATGGCCTTCACCCCGAAGGAGATCCCGCACGTCGGGCTCGACCACCTGCACGCGCCGCTCGTGTCGATCCGCGAGCAGGCCGCCGTGGTCGTCACGCTGCTGCGGGCGGCGGGCACGCTGAGCTTTCGGGAGCTCGTCGCCGGCACGACGCAGACCGGCGTCGTCGTCGCGCGCTTCCTCGCGGTGCTGGAGCTCTACCGGCACGCCGCCCTCTCGTTCGAGCAGCTCGAGCCGCTCGGCGAACTGACCCTGCGCTGGACCGCGGAACGCTGGTCCGAAGAGAACCTCGCCACGTTGGGAGCCGACTATGACCACTGACCCCTCCCTCACCGCAGACTCCGCGGTGACCGACGACGCGCCCGCGCGCTCGCAGGAGCCGGTCGACATCGCCCGGCGGATCGAGGCGATCCTGCTCGTCGTCGACGAGCCGCAGAGCCTCGTCGCGCTCGCTGCGGCGGTCGGCTCACCCGTGCCCGCGGTGCGCCAGGCCGTTGACGCGCTGGTCGCCGACTACGACGGCGAGGCCGGCGGGCCGCGCCGCGGCTTCGAGCTGCGCGAGGTCGGCGGCGGCTGGCGCCTGTACGTGCGCGAAGAGCACGACGACCTCGTGTCGGAGTTCGTCAACGCGCAGGCGCCCAGCCGCCTGTCGCAGGCGGCCCTCGAGACCCTCGCCGTCATCGCGTACAAGCAGCCGGTCACCCGCAGCCAGGTCGCCGCGATCCGCGCCGTCAACGTCGACTCGGTCGTGCGCACGCTCGTCGCGCGCGGCCTGATCACCGAGGTGTTCACCGACCCCGACACCGGCGCGATCAACTACGGCACGACCGACGCGCTGCTCGTGAACCTCGGCATCAACTCGATCGACGAGCTGCCGCACATCTCGCCGCTGCTCGACGACGGCGCCGACGGATTCGAATCGGAGGTGCTGCGATGAACGAGGCAGCAGAGGGCGTTCGCCTGCAGAAGGTGCTCGCGAACGCCGGCGTCGCCTCGCGGCGCGTGTGCGAGGAGTACATCGTCGACGGCCGCGTGCGGGTGAACGGCCGTGTCGTCACCGAGCTCGGGACGCGCATCGACCCGACATCCGACCTCGTCGACGTCGACGGCACCGCGATCCAGCTGGATGCCACGAAGCGCTACATCATGCTCAACAAGCCGACCGGGGTCGTCTCGTCGATGAAGGACGAGCAGGGGCGCCCCGACCTCCGCCGCTTCACGCGGGAGTGGCCCGAGCGGCTCTACAACGTGGGCCGGCTCGACGCGGAGACGAGCGGACTGCTCGTGCTCACCAACGACGGCGACCTCGCGCACGTGCTCGCGCACCCCTCGTTCGGGGTCACGAAGGTCTACATCGCGAAGGTGTCGGGCCGGGTGACGCCCCAGACGATCGCGACCCTCACCCGGGGGATCGAGCTCGACGACGGCCCGATCGCCGCGGACAAGGCGCGACTGCTCGACTCGTCGGGGACGGGGGAGCGCGGCACGAGCCTCGTGGAGCTGACCATGCACTCCGGGCGCAACCGCATCGTCCGGCGCATGATGACCGCCGTCGGTCATCCCGTCATCGATCTCGTCCGGCGTCAGTTCGGGCCCCTCCACCTGGGAGCCCTCCCGGCGGGGCAGGCGCGGGAGTTGACTACAGTGGAACGCGGCGCCCTGCTCACTGCGGCGCGCCAGGCGGCGCCCACGCCGCCCGGGGACTCTTAGGCGGAGACTGTGACCGACTCGATCACGACGGGTGCCGGCGTGCGCGCCGCGCGCACTTCGGGGACCGTGCGCGTCGTCGGGGCGGGCCTGCTCGGCGCGAGCATCGGGCACGCCCTGCGCGGCCTGGGCGTCGACGTGGCGCTCGCCGATGCATCGCCGGCTCAGCTGCGTCTCGCGGTCGACTACGGTGCGGGCCGCCCCGCCGCCGATGACGACGACCCGGTGCTCGTCGTCGTGGCGACCCCGCCCGACGTCGTCGCCGACGTCGTCGAGCGAGAGCTGCGCGCCCACCCGCGCGCCGTCGTCACCGACGTCGCGAGCGTCAAACTCGAACCGCTGCACGCGCTGCGGGCACGCGGGGTCGACCTCACCCACTACATCGGCTCGCACCCGCTCGCCGGTCGCGAACGGGGAGGTGCCATCTCGGCGCGCGCCGACATCTTCGTCGGCCGGCCGTGGGTCGTGTGCCGCGACGGCGAGACGCCCGCGTCCGACCTCGCGGTCGTCGAAGGGCTCGCGCTCGATCTCGGCGCGACGCCGATCGAGATGACACCCGAGGAGCACGACCGCGCGGTCGCGCTCATCTCGCACGTACCGCAGCTGGTGGCATCCCTGCTCGCCGGGCGCTTCGTCGACGCGCCCGACGGCTCGCTGCGCCTCGCCGGCCAGGGCGTGCGCGATACGACCCGGATCGCCGCCTCGGCGCCCGAGCTCTGGGTCCAGATCCTCGGCGCCAACGCCGAGCCGGTCGTGGACGTGCTCGACGCCCTCGCCGACGACCTCCGGGGCGTCGCCGAGGCCCTGCGCCACCCCGAAGCCCCCGGCGCCCGCCGCGCGGTCGCCGACACGATCCGCCGCGGCAACGACGGCGTCGAGCGACTGCCCGGCAAGCACGGCCAGAACCGCCGCTTCGAGTCGCTCGTCGTCATGGTCGACGACACCCCCGGCCAGCTCGGGCGCCTCTTCGGCGAGCTCGGCGAGCTCGGCGTCAACGTCGAGGACCTGCGCCTCGAGCACTCGCCCGGCGCGCAGTTCGGCCTCGCGGAGATCAGCGTCGTCCCGGGCGCCGTCCGTCATGCCGAAGAGGGTCTCGCCGCCCGCGGCTGGAAGATCGCGAGCCTCCCCTCATGACCCTCACCATCGCCATCGACGGGCCCGCCGGCTCGGGCAAGTCCAGCGTCTCGAAAGAGGCCGCGCGGCGCCTGAGCTACGGCTACCTCGACACCGGCGCCGCCTATCGCGCCCTCGCCTGGCACACGCTCGCGCGCGGGGCGGACACCGCCGACGAGGCCGCCGTCATCGACGCGGCATCCGACTTCCCCTACGCCATCTCGCTCGACCCCGACGATTACTGGGTGCGGGTGGGCGACACCGACGTGACCTCCGCGATCCGCGAGCCGCGCGTCTCCGCCGCCGTCAGCGGCGTCGCCCGGGTCGCCGCCGTGCGGGAGCGGGTCAACGACCTGTTCCGCACGCTCGTCGCGGCATCCGCCCTTCCCGGCGTCATCGTCGAGGGGCGCGACATCACGACCGTCGTCGCGCCCGACGCGCCGGTGCGGATCCTCCTCACCGCCGCGTCGGAGGTGCGCGCCGCCCGGCGCAGCGCCGAACTCACCGACGAGGATGCCGCGGCCGTCGCCACCGCCCTGCACCGCCGCGACGCGGCCGACAGCCAGGTCGTCGACTTTCTCACCGCCGCCGACGGCGTGAGCGTGGTCGATTCGACCGATCTCGATTTCGCACAGACAGTGGAGGCCGTTCTGCAGCTCGCCGCCGCGGTGACCGCCCCCACGACACAGGAGAACCACGATGGCCGTTGAAGAAGAGTACGAAGGCGGCCCCGACCGCCTCGAAGAGAAGATGGCGGGCCTCGACGAAGAGCTCGCCGAATCGCGCGCCGAGGCGCTGCGCGCGTCGCTGGCCGACTACGACCTCGACGACGAAGACGCCGACCTGCTCGCCGGGCTCACCGCCGGCGGCGAGGTCGTCGAGCTGCTGCCAGCGCTGCCGGTGGTCGCGATCGTCGGGCGGCCGAACGTCGGCAAGTCGGCGCTCGTGAACCGCATCCTCGGCCGCCGCGAGGCCGTCGTCGAGGACACCCCGGGTGTCACGCGTGACCGCGTGACGTACAAGGCCGAGTGGATGGACCGCCGCTTCACCCTCGTCGACACGGGCGGGTGGGAGCCGGATGCCAAGGGCATCGACCGCTCCGTCGCCGCGCAGGCCGAGGTCGCGATCGACCTCTCCGACGTGGTGCTGTTCGTCGTCGACGCGATGGTCGGCGCGACGGCGACCGACGAGGCCGTCGTGCGGCTGCTGCGCACCACGAAGAAGCCCGTCTTCCTCGTCGCGAACAAGATCGACGACGCTCGGCAGGAGCCGGAGGCCGCGGCCCTGTGGAACCTCGGTCTCGGTGAGCCCCACCCCGTCTCGGCGATCCACGGGCGCGGCGTCGCCGACCTCCTCGACGAGGTCATGAAGGTGCTGCCCGACGTCTCCGCCGTCGCGAAGGCGGAGCTCGGCGGCCCGCGCCGGGTCGCGATCCTCGGGCGCCCGAACGTCGGCAAGTCGTCGCTGCTGAACAAGGCGGCAGGCGAGGAGCGCGTCGTCGTCAACGAGCTCGCCGGCACCACCCGCGACCCGGTCGACGAGATCGTGGAGCTTGGCGGCAAGCTGTGGCGCTTCGTCGACACTGCCGGCATCCGTCGCCGTGTGCATCTGCAGCAGGGCGCCGACTTCTACGCGTCGCTGCGCACCTCGGCGGCGCTCGAGAAGGCCGAAGTCGCCGTCGTCGTGCTGGATGTCTCGCAGTCGATCAGCGTGCAGGACCTCAACATCATCGACCTCGTGCTCGAGTCGGGGCGTGCGCTCGTGCTGGCGTTCAACAAGTGGGACCGCCTGAACGACGACGACATGGAGAACGCCGACCGCCGCCGCTACCTCGAGCGTGAGATCGAGCAGGATCTCGCGCACGTGCAGTGGGCGCCGCGCGTCAACATCTCGGCGCGCACGGGCCGGCACCTTGACAAGCTCGTGCCCGCGCTCGAGACGGCGCTCGCCTCATGGGATCAGCGGATCCCGACGGGCAAGTTCAACGCGTTCCTCTCCGAGCTCGTCGCCGAGCACCCGCACCCGCTGCGGGGCGGCAAACAGCCCCGCATCCTGTTCGGCACGCAGGCCTCGACCCGCCCGCCGACATTCGTGCTGTTCACCACCGGGTTCCTCGACCCCGGCTACCGCCGGTTCATCCAGCGGCGCCTGCGCGAGATCTTCGGCTTCGAGGGCACGCCCATCGTCACGAACATGCGCGTGCGCGAGCGCCGCCAGCGCTGACCCGCCCGGCGGGCGGTGCGGTGCCGCGGGCGCGTCCGTACTCCGCGCTCGCGGTGCATAACGTCGGAGATTCGGCGCGTGACAGGCTCCTGACGAGCCAGAACGCCGCTCGGACGCGAAATCTCCGACGTTATGAACGGGCGACCCCGGGCACCCCGGCCCGCGAGGCGGCCCGGCGGCCCCGCTCAGCGCACGACGAGGCTGGCGAAGCGGTCGGTCGGCAGGTCCGCGAGAGTGAGCGCGGATGCCTCGGCATCCATCGGCTCGATCCGGGGGAGCGGGCTGCGCGTTCCCGTCTCGCGGAACCGCTGCACCGCCCAGCAGTCGACGCCCGCGTCCGCCAGGCGACACCCGAGCTCGCGGAGCCCGCTGTCGTCGATCGCGGCGGGGTGCACGGTCGTGCGCACCTCGAGGTCGAGCGGGCGGTCGGATCCGGCCCGCAGCAGCCGGTTGCCGAGCACGAGCTCGAGCGACCGCCACGCGTTCTCGGCGCTGTGCGGGCGGCCCGTGACGGCGTCGTACCCGCCCGGGAGCGCCTTGATGTCGAGCCCGACCCAGTCGACGTGCGGGAGCGCCTGCGCGAGAAGACCCGGATAGGCGCCCCCGGTGTGCAGCCCGACGCGGAAGCCGAGCGAGCGCACGATGTCCATCGCGGGCAGCAGGGCGCGCTGCAGCGTCGGCTCTCCGCCGGAGAACACGACCCCGTCGAGCAGCCCGATCCGGTCGCAGAGCAGGTCGAGCACGTCGCTCCACGAGTACGCGCCCTCGGCTCGCGGGTCGATGAGCGCCGGGTTGTGGCAGTAGAAGCAGTTCCACGGGCATCCCTGCAGGAACACCGTCGCGGTCAGCATGTCGGGCCAGTCGACCGTCGAGAACGGCGTCACGCCGGCGATGTTCAGCTCACTGGCTGCGGTGACCCGTGCCATGGTGCCTCCTCGCGGACCGAATCACCCGAATCTGTCGAGTCTCCCGAGCCCGACGAGTCACCCGGATCGCCGGGTGTCGCGGTGGAGAAGTAGGCCCGCTCCTGAGCTTCCCCCTTCTTGCCGATGTTGAAGCTCTCGATGGGCCGGAAGTAACCCATCACGCGCGTCCACACTTCGCAGGCGGCACCGCAGTCGGGGCACTGCTCGTGGTGGCCCGAGCGGTAACCGTGGGCCGGGCAGATCGAGAACGTCGGCGTGACGGTGATGTAGGGCAGCCGGTAGCGCGACAGCGAACGGCGCACGAGTTCGCGGCACGCCTCCGCGCTCGGCATCGCCTCGCCGATGTAGAGGTGCAGCACGGTGCCGCCGGTGTACTTCTGCTGCAGCGGCTCCTGCAGCGCCATCGCGAGGAACGGGTCGGCGGTGTACCCGACCGGCAGCTGCGACGAGTTCGTGTAGTAGGGGTTGTGGTCGGTGCCCGCGTGACGGATGCCGGGGAGGCGTGCGATGTCCTCCTTCGCGAACCGGTAGGTCGTCCCCTCGGCGGGGGTCGCCTCGAGGTTGAACAGGTGGCCGGTCTCCTCCTGGAACTCCACCATGCGCGCCCGCACGTGGTCGAGCAGCCGCGCGGCGAGGGCCATGCCCGCTTCGGTCGTGATGTCGTCGGCGCCGCGGGTGAGGTTCCGCACATACTCGTTGATGCCGTTGACGCCGATCGTGGAGAAGTGGTTGTCGATCGTGCCGAGGTAGCGCTGCGTGTAGGGGAACAGGCCGCCGTCGAGGTGGCGGGCGATCGTGGCGCGCTTGGCGACGAGGCTGTCGCGGGCGATCTCGAGCAGTTCGTCGAGGCGCGCGAGCGCGGCATCCTCATCGGCGGAGTGCACGAAGCCGATGCGCGCGCAGTTGATCGTCACGACGCCGATCGAGCCGGTCTGCTCCGCCGAACCGAAGAGGCCGTTGCCGCGCTTCAGCAGCTCGGTGAGATCGAGCTGCAGGCGGCAGCACATCGAGCGGATCATGTGCGGGTCGAGGTCGGAGTTGACGAAGTTCTGGAAGTACGGGAGGCCGTACTTCGCCGTCATGGCGAACAGGGCGTCGGTGTGCGGACCGTGCCAGTCGAAGTCCTCGGTGATGTTGTAGGTGGGGATCGGGAAGGTGAACGCGCGCCCGTCCTGGTCGCCCTCGGTGAGCACGTCGATGAACGCGCGGTTGATGAGCGCCATCTCGTCGGCGAGGTCGCCGTAGGTGAACGGCTGCACCTCTCCGCCGATGAGGGGATGCTGGTCGGCGAGGTCGTCGGGGCACACCCAGTCGAAGGTGAGGTTCGTGAAGGGGGTCTGCGTGCCCCAGCGGGAGGGCACGTTGAGATTGAAGACGAACTCCTGCATCGCCTGCCGCACCTGGGGGTAGGTGAGGGCGTCGAGCCGCACGAACGGCGCGAGGTAGGTGTCGAACGAGGAGAACGCCTGCGCGCCCGCCCACTCGTTCTGCAGCGTGCCGAGGAAGTTCACGAGCTGGCCGAGGGCGCTCGAGAAGTGCTTCGGCGGTGCGGAGGCGATCTTGCCGGGCACGCCGTTGAACCCCTGCTCGAGCACCATGCGCATCGACCAGCCGGCGCAGTAGCCCGCGAACACGTCGAGGTCGTGGATGTGCAGGTCGCCTTCGCGGTGCGCGGTGCCGGCTTCGGGGGCGTAGACCTCGTCGAGCCAGTAGTTGGCGATGAGCTTGCCCGCGGCGTTGAGGATCATCCCGCCGAGGGAGTAGCCCTGGTTCGCATTGGCGTTGACGCGCCAGTCGGCGCGGGCGAGGTATTCGTCGATCGTCTCGGCGACCGAGACGGTGCGGGGGGATGCCATGGTGTGCTGCTCTCTGTGTCGTGCGGGTGGTCGGGTGAGTCGGGCGGTAACACGCTCTTTGGTATGACCACACCATATCTTGTGGTCTGACACTGAATTCGGAGCAGATGTGGTGTGTCGCGTACATCCCGGTCATCTGCGCGCCGCCGGCGCACGAGTGTGACAGGCTGATGCGGTGACGATCGTGCCGCCCGCCCCGGGGGAGCCGCGCCGCCCCGAGGGGCCGCGCGATCCCGGCGACGCATGGGTCGTGACCGACGACGGGGCCCGGTACTGGGGGCGGTTCGGCGCGGCGGGGCTGCTCGCGGTCGACCCGCGACGCGGGGTGCTGCTGCAGCATCGCGTCGCCTGGAGTCATCACGGCGACACGTGGGGCCTTCCCGGCGGCGCGCGTCACGAGGGGGAATCGGCCTGCGACGGGGCGCTGCGGGAGTCGGCCGAGGAGGCCGGCGTGCCCGGTGACGCGGTGCGCCCACGACTGATCAGCGTGTACGACATCGGGGTGTGGTCGTACTCGACCCTCGTCGCCGACGTCACGACGCCCTTCGAGCCGGTGATCAGCGACCCCGAGAGTCGCGAGCTGGCCTGGGTTCCGGTCGACGAGGTGGAGTCGTACCTGCTGCATCCGGGGTTCGCCGCCTCGTGGCCGCGGCTGCGCGGTCTGCTGCCGGTGCGGCCCGCGCTCGTCGTCGACGCCGCGAACGTCGTCGGCTCGGTGCCCGACGGCTGGTGGCGCGACCGGGCCGGCGCCACTGCGAAGCTGCGCGACGCGCTCGCCGCCCTCGCCGAGCGCGGGGTGGATGCCTCGGCGCTCGATCTGCCCGAGAGCACCTGGTTTCCCGAGCTCGTGCTCGTCGTTGAGGGGGAGGCGCGCGCGCTCGCCGACGATCCCGCCGGCGCCGTGCGCGTGGTGCGTGCGGACGCCGCCGGAGACGACGCGATCGTCGCGGCGGCGCAGGACCTGCGAGCGGAGGGCCGCTCGGTCATCGCCGTGACGAGCGACCGCGAGCTCTCCGAGCGGCTCGAGCGCAGCGAGGCATCCGTTCGGCCCGTCTCGTGGCTGCGCGGTCAGCTCTGACGCGTCGCGCCGCGACCCGGCGCCGTGTCGTCGCGGTGCTCGGAGCGTGCGTGATCGTCGTTGCCGGGCTCGTCGTGCACGGCCTGCCGGGCGCGTCGGCCCTCTCCGATATCGCGGGCGACGCGCTGTACACGGCTCTGGTCTACCTCGGCGTGGTCGCGGTGTGGCCACGCTGGTCACCTGCGGTCGCCGGTGCGGTGGCGGCGGGCTGGTGCGTCGCCGTCGAGCTGTTCCAGCTGACCGGGCTGCCGGCGCGGTGGGGAGCGGCCTGGTCGCCTGCCGCGCTCGTGTTCGGCTCGGCGTTCGACGCGCGCGACCTCGTCGTCTACGTGGCGACGGCCGCGCTTGTGGCCGGAGCGGACGCCGCGGGGGCGTCGGTGGCATCCGCGCTCACGCGGCGCCGGAGGTCTCCCGCGGCGCGTCGGTGATCGCGTCGCTGTCAGCGAGGGCGTGGGGGCGTCGGGCGCGGAGCAGGGCGACGGTGCCCGCGGCGAGCAGCCCCTGGCCGAGGCCGTAGGTCGACATCACCGCGACATCTCCGATGACGGCGTCGGCCCCGGGGAGGAACAGCCGCAGTGCGAGCAGGGTATCGGAGGCGAGGAAGAGAAGGCCCCCGAGCGCGGTCGCGCGCGAGCTGAGCGCCGCCGCGGCGGCGGTGACGGCGAGGACGGGGTCGGACGGTGAGGGAGGTGCGCGGGTGCGGGTGGGGATGCCGGTGGGTCAGTCGCGCCCGCGCAGGTGGTCGATCTCGCGGCGCTCGCGCTTGGTGGGTCGGCCGGCGCCGCGATCGCGAACGGCGGTGAGGGCGACGGGTTCGCGCGCGGGTGTGCGGTCTTCGGCGGCGAGGACGGCGAGGGGTGCGCCGACGCGTTTGGTCAGCAGCTGGCGGACGACCAGGATGCGGTCGAATCCGGAGATGCGCACGCGCAGCTCGTCGCCGATGCGCACGGGTTGGGAGGCTTTCGCCTTGTCGCCGCCGACGCGCACGTGGCCGGCTCGGCAGGCGGTCGTGGCGGCGGAGCGAGTCTTGTAGACGCGCACGGCCCACAACCAGGCATCCACCCGCACCGATCCGTCGCTCACGCTGTCGATTCTCGCATCGCCGGGCGGGTCACACCTCGACGTCGAACCCGAGGTCGACGTCGGCGGCGGGGACGCCGGCGGTCGTGCCCCAGTTCGCGAGCGGAATCTCGCGCAGGGATCACACTCACGTGGCCGCGCGGGATGCCCGCGACGGCGAGCCGGACGGCGATCTCGGCGTAGAGGTGACGCTTGGCGTCGAGCGAACGACCGGCGAAGCAGTCGATCGTCACGAGCGTGTAGCTCTCGGGGGGCGCGAGCCCATCGGGCGGGTCGAAGCGCTCAGGGGCGTGCGCGATCAGGCGTACGCCGCGATCTTCGCGGGGGATGCGGAAGGCGGCGACGAGCGCTTCGTGCACGGCGTCGAGGATCTGGCGCGCACTGTCGGCGTCGTAGCTGCGGCGGACTTCGACGAGAGTCTTCGGCATGGACAGCCTCCGGGGTCAGGCGAGGGAGAGCGAGACGATCGGGCGGCTGCGGGTCGGGCGGGCGACTTCGGTGAAACCGGCGTCGACGAAGGTCGACAGGGCGCCGTGGTAGAGGTCGTTCGCGGATGCCTTGGCCACAGCGGTGTCGACCGGGTAGCCCTCGACGACGCGGGCGTCGTGGGCGCGGGCATGGTCGACGGCGGCGTCGCGGAGGCGGGCCGCGATGCCGTTGCCGCGGTGCTCGCGGCGCACCACGAAGCACGTGATCGCCCAGACCGAGGGGTCGTCGAAGGGTTCGGGGGACTGCTGGAAGTTGCGCGTGCGCGCCAGGCGCGGCTGGTCGGGGCGCGGTGAGACCTTCACCCAGCCCGCGGCCTCGTCGTCGACATAGGCGAGGAGCGCGGAGGCGACGGGCGCGGCGAGATCGCCGCGCAGCAGCTCGCGCCGCTCGTCGCGGGTGGCGGCGCTGAAGTCTTTGGCTCGCAGCATCCACCACTGGCACCAGCACGAGGCGCCGTCGCCCCCGCCGGTGAGCGCGTGCTCGACGTCATCGAAGCGATCGGCAGATGCCGCGGCAATGCGGATCTCAGTCAAGCGCCGACCCTACCGGCCGCCACCCACACGCACCACGCGTCGGTTCGCGAGGGGCATCGGGACAGGCTACGATAGGGGAGTTGTCCGCGTGCGGACGACGGACCGGGATGTGGCGCAGCTTGGTAGCGCACTTGACTGGGGGTCAAGGGGTCGCAGGTTCAAATCCTGTCATCCCGACAAAAAGCCCTGGTGAGAGGCAACTTTCACCAGGGCTTCGTCGTTTCTGGACGTGGTCACTGGCTGGTCCACTCGCTCGATCTGCTCGATCCGTGCGCCGCGGGAGTGGACCACTCCTGTTCGGCGTCGTCGCCCGTGAAGTGCACCAATAGGTGCCCGAGGAGTGGACCAGAATCCGCGCAGGACGGTGCTCCGGCCCCTTCTGGAAGGGTCGGAGCGGGTGTCGGAAGGCGGTCACAGGCGGGGTCCGTCGCGGGGGTCTGTCGGAAAGTTTGTGTGTGAGGGGTTCGGCGTGATCGGTTCGGCTTCGGTCGGACGGGAAGATGAATCACGTCATGAGCACTGAATTGAAGACAACAACTGAGCAATCCGAGACCGTCGATCTGCGAACCGGGGAGGTCCTTCCTGCGCCGCCGAATTTCACCGCGGTCGCGGAGCAACTCGTGGCCGCCGCTCGTGGTCAAGGGATCGAACTGACTGGCCCGAACGGGCTGCTGGCGGGACTGACCCGGCAGGTCCTGCAGTCCGCGTTGGAAGCGGAGCTGACCGAGCACCTCGGCTACGACCCGGGCGATCGGGTCGGGAAGCAGACGCCGAACAGCCGGAACGGATCCACGCCGAAGACGGTGCGGACCGAGATCGGCGATCTCACGATCCAGGTCCCGAGGGACCGGGCGGGCACGTTCGCGCCGGTGGTGGTGCCCAAGCATCAGCGCCGGATCGCGGGGTTCGACGAGGCGGTGATCTCGCTGTATGCGAAGGGCATGACCACCGGCGATATCGCCAAGCACCTCTCCGATCTCTACGGATCAGACGTCTCTCGTGATCTGGTGTCGACGGTGACCGACAAGGTGCTCGGCGACATGCAG
>NZ_JAJJIB010000015.1:0-62447 GCF_020905435.1 Microbacterium sp. F2E
CTCGTCACTCAGGACCAGATCAGCTTTCGGACGCCCAACTCGTGCCATACCCCATTCTAAGAGATAGACAACGAATTACTGGCGTACGACACTAGTTCGTTGTCGTTCATGACGCCTCCCAGCGTGGTTCACAAACAACATGTCCAGCAAGGCGTGAGGTGTTGCATCCGCCGGACAGATGTATCCGGAGATACATGCAGTCATCGATCGGGCTAGGAGAAGGTGTCGACAAGCGTCGATCCCGGCGCCCTGAATCGAAGGAGAGAAATGGCAGACAATAGGCCGCGCAGCAAACGCGGACGGCGTGCGCTCACAATGTCCATCGCAGCTGCTGCGTTCGTTACGGCGCTCGTCGGAGTAGGCACCGCACCTGCAATGGCGTGGGGCAGTGTCAAGGTCGGCGCTCCCGGCGGCTGCACGGGAAGCGCATCTGGCAATAGCTGGATTTCGGGACCCACGGCACATGCTGAGACGGGTGAGAGCGGCAACATCTGTCTCGTGATCGTGCCGGTGAGCGCGGGCCTACGCCACAACGGCGACTCCACGTTGTGGAATGGCTCGACCGGAGTGAGCTACGTTCACGTCACCGCGTCGCAGATCGCTTACGGCTACGACGGTGGCTGGCACCGCTGGGGCGCAAAGGTCGCCAGTTGATCCACCGAATCCGGGTTCCGCTCTCCGCCGCCTTCTCCCTCACCCTGAGGTCGAGAACTCGCTCGGCCGACTCGGCACGGACTGGATCGACCTCTACCAGGTGCACCGCCCCGATCCCGCCGTCGACATCGAGGAGACCCTCGGCGCCCTCAGCGACCTCGTCCACCAGGGCAAGATCCGCTACATCGGGTCATCCTCGTTCTCCGGCTCGCAGATCGTCGAAGCGCAGTGGGCGTCCCGCGCCCGCCGCCTCGAGCGGTTCGTCACTGAGCAGCCGCCGTACTCGATCCTCGTCCGCGGCATCGAGGAGGGCGTCCTCCCGACCGCGCAGCGGCACGGGATGGGCACCCTCACTTACAGCCCCCTGTCCGGCGGGTGGTTGTCGGGCACGTGGCGGAAGGATGCCGCGGGCGCGCCCACCTCGTCGGCGCGACCGAAGGCACGCTTCGACATGTCCGCCCCCGCGAACCAGCGGAAGCTCGACATCGTCGAAGATCTCGCCCAGCTCGCCGAGCAGAACGACATGACACTGATCGAGATGTCCATCGCGTTCGCGATCAACCACCCGGGCGTCACCGCCGCCATCGTCGGGCCCCGCACCATGGAACAGCTCGATTCCTACCTGCCCGCCGCCGACATCCGCCTGTCCACGGACGTGCCGGATCGGATCGACCAGCTCGTCGCGCCCGGCGTCACCGTCAACCCCGACGACAACAGCTACGGCGCGCACGAACTGCAGCCAACCGCACGCCGGCGGTGACCCGCTCCCGGCTATCGCCGACCGCGCGGGCCGGCGTCAAGACCTGGTCATGACGCCAGCGCCGCGCGGCCGACCAGCAGGCACGGGATGGCGGCGAGGAGGAGCACCGGCGCTCCGAGCAGTCCGCACCAGAAGCTGCGGGCGATGTCGGATGCCGGGAGCAGCGCCGCGACGACGGCGATGACGGTCAGGGCGACGCCCGCCCACGCCATGATCGGCTGCCCGCACACGAACGCGAGCGGCACGAAGTGGATGCCGACGACCGCGAGGATGAGCGGCGCGATCAGGTCGCTGCGTCGCGCGAGGGTGACCCACACGACGAGCGCGACACACGCGACGACCTCGATCGCGACCACGATGAGGTAGGCCACCCACGCGGTTCCCTGGAAGCGCATCGCCGTCCCGGCGGACCAGTGCCGCACCACAAGCGGGATCGCGAAACCCGCGACGACGAGTCCGATCACCCCGAGCCCGGCCAGCACGACCCGCACGCGCGAGGGGCCGCCCCGGCGCCGGATCACACGCCCGGCATCCTCTGCGCGCCGACCGCGCTCAACCTCCGCGACGCTCCGCACACGCGACGCAGCGCGTCGCGAAGGGGCGCGCCTCGAGCCGCGCGGCCGGGATCTCCCGGCCGCACACCTCGCAGATGCCGTACGTGCCGGCATCCACCCGCGCGAGCGCCACGTCGACGTCGGCGCGTTCGAGTGCGGCCGACCGGCGCAGCGCCTCGATGCGCTGCCACTCCCCCGACAGCGTCGAGCCCTCCGGGTCGTGCTCGTCGTCGGCGGTCGCGTCGGCCCGGTCGGCGCGCACCGCGCTCTCGTCGGCATCGAGGCGGGCGAGCAGCGCGTCGAGCTCCGCCGCCCGCGCGCAGAGCGCCGCCCGCGGATCGGAGCCGGTCACCCCTGGTAGCCGATGAGCCAGGTCACCCCGAACCGGTCGCGCACCTGCCCGTCGTGGTCGCCCCAGGGCTTCAGCGCGAGCGGGTCGAGCACACCCCCGTCGGCGACGAACGTGGCGAACTGGATGCCTCGGAGCACCGTCGTCTCCTCGCCGGGCGCCGTGTCCGAGGCGAACAGCTCGACGGGACCCTGCAACATGCCGTGCGCCACAGCGTCGGCCGGCCCGTCGTCGCGGCCCAGCTCGGCGGAGGTGTGCAGCACGATCTCACCGCCGAAGACGTCTCGGTAGAACTCCAGCGCCGCTCGGGCCGTTCCGTCGAAGTGCAGATAGGGCGTGATCCCGGTCATGCGCCGACTCTACGACCGGGCGCCGACACGCGCGAGACCCCGACCTGTCGGGCCCGTGTCAACCCCCCTCCCTCGCCGCGCCCGGCGGCGCAGACTCGGACACAAGCCCCATCGAAGGAGAGATCATGTCCGACCCGAACTCCACCGCCCCCGACGACGCCACGACCGAGGCCGCGGCCCGTGCGGCAGGCCAGGCCGCCGACCCGAACTCGACGGCCCAGCCGACGACGGAGCAGCTCGCCGAGCCGAGCACCGAGAAGGAGCCCGACGAGGAGCCGCTCGCACCGAACCCGTCGGAGCCGACCGTGCCGTCGCCGACCGAGCCCGGCGCCCCGACCCCGAGCGAACCGACGGTCCCCTCGCCCGAGGAGACTCCCGCGCCGGCGCCCGCCGAGCCCGGAACCGTCTCGCCGAGCGCCGGCGAACCCAGCCACGAGGCCACCGGCATCGGGGTGATCGGCGGCGCGGACGAGTGAGCCACGGGGGCATCCGTCGCCAGGGCACGCGCGGCTAGACTGGGTCCCACCCCCGGCATCCCGAGTCTTGGAGTCCAGCCGCGTGAGCACCCCTGTCGCCGATACCGTCCAGCACGCCGCGGAGACCCCCGAGAAGGAGCAGCCGTACGGCGCCCTCGGGCTCAAGCCCGACGAGTACGCGCAGATCAAGCAGATCCTCGGCCGCCGCCCCACGTCAGGCGAGCTCGCCATGTACTCCGTGATGTGGAGCGAGCACTGCTCCTACAAGTCGTCGAAGATCTACCTGCGCCGCTTCGGCCAGAAGGTCTCGGAGGAGATGAAGAGCCGCCTCATGGTCGGCATGGGGCAGAACGCGGGCGTCGTCGACGTCGGCGAGGGATGGGCGGTGACCTTCAAGGTCGAGTCGCACAACCACCCGAGCTACATCGAGCCGTTCCAGGGCGCCGCGACGGGTGTCGGCGGCATCGTCCGCGACATCATCTCGATGGGCGCGCGCCCCGTCGCCGTCATGGACCAGCTCCGCTTCGGCGCGATGGACCACCCCGACACCCCGCGCGTCGTGCACGGCGTGACGAGCGGGATCTCGTTCTACGCGAACTGCCTGGGTCTGCCGAACATCGGCGGCGAGACCGTCTTCGACGCCGTCTACCAGGGGAACCCGCTCGTCAACGCCCTCGCGGTCGGCGTCATGCGCCACGAGGACATCAAGCTCGCCAACGCCACCGGCGCCGGCAACAAGGTCGTGCTCTTCGGCGCACGCACGGGCGGCGACGGCATCGGCGGGGCGTCGATCCTGGCATCCGACACCTTCGCCGACGGCGGCCCGACCAAGCGCCCCGCCGTGCAGGTCGGCGACCCGTTCGCCGAGAAGGTGCTCATCGAGTGCTGCCTCGAGCTCTACGCGGGCGAGCTCGTCGAGGCGATCCAAGACCTGGGAGCCGCCGGCATCTCGTGCGCGACGAGCGAGCTCGCCGCCAACGGCGGCTCGGGCATGCGCGTCGACCTCGAGAACGTGCTGCTGCGCGACCCGTCGCTCACTCCCGAGGAGATCCTCATGAGCGAGTCGCAGGAGCGCATGATGGCGATCGTGGCACCCGAGAAGCTGGATTCCTTCCTCGCGGTGACGGGCAAGTGGGACGTCGAGACGAGCGTTCTCGGCGAGGTGACCGGCGACGGGCGCCTGCAGATCTTCTGGCACGGCGAGCAGATCGTCGACGTCGACCCCTCGACCGTCGCGGTCGACGGCCCGGTCTACGAGCGCCCCGTCGCCTACCCGACCTGGATCGACGCCCTCCAGCTCGACTCGGCCGCCGCCCTCCCCCGCACCGACGACCCCGCCGTGCTCAAGGACCAGTTCGTCGAGCTGCTCGGCAGCGCCAACCTCGCCGACACCTCGTGGGTGACGAACCAGTACGACTACTACGTCATGGGCAACACGGCGCTGAGCTTCCCCGACGACGCCGGCATGATCCGGGTCGACGAGGAGTCGGGCCTCGGCTTCGCGATCGCCACCGACTGCAACGGCCGGTACTGCCAGCTCGACCCGTACGCGGGCGCACAGCTCGCCCTCGCGGAGGCGTACCGCAACGTCGCCGTCACGGGCGCCGTGCCCACCGCCGTCACCGACTGCCTGAACTTCGGCAGCCCCGAGAACCCCGAAGTGATGTGGCAGTTCGGCCAGGCCGTCGACGGTCTCGCCGACGCGTGCCTCGAGCTCGGCGTGCCCGTCACCGGCGGCAACGTCAGTTTCTACAACCAGACCGGCGACACCCCGATCTTCCCGACCCCGGTCGTGGGCGTGCTCGGCATCATCGACGACGTCGCTCGCCGCATCCCGAGCGGCTGGCAGGATGCCGGTGAGAACATCTACCTGCTCGGCATCACCTCGACCGAGCTCAGCGGCTCGGCCTGGGCGGGCACCGTGCACGGCCACCTCGGCGGTCGCCCGCCGGCGGTCGACCTCGCCGCCGAGCGTCGCCTCGCCGAGCTCATCCAGGCCGCATCGCGGCAGGAGCTCGTCTCGTCGGCGCACGACCTCTCCTCGGGCGGTCTCGGTCAGGCCCTCGCCGAAGCCGTCATGCGCTTCGGCGTCGGCGCCCGCGTGTGGCTGCGCGAGATCATGGAGCGCGACGGAGTGGATGCCGCGACCGCGCTCTTCTCCGAGTCGACCGGCCGGGTCATCGTGTCGGTGCCGCGCGAGGAGGACGTGAAGTTCCGGGGCCTGTGCGAGGGCCGTGGCTACCCGGTGCTGCGCATCGGCGTGACCGATCCCGCCGCGGACGGCGACGAGCCGGCCCTCGAGGTGCAGGACGTCTTTACCCTCACGGTGCCGGAACTGCGAGCGATCTCCCAGGCGACCCTTCCCGCCGCGTTCGGCGCGACGGTCGCCGAGCCCGTAGGCTGAGCGTCATGACTGCTCCCTCCGACGAAGAATTCGACGAGATCGTCGAGAAGCGCGCACGCCGCACGCGCGTTATCGCCTGGATCGTGATCATCTCGCTGATCCTCGTCGGCGGCGGCGCGACGGTGCTCGCGCTCATCTTCGGCTGACCGCGCGCCCGCGACCCGCGGATCTGAGGTGCCTCAGCCCCGAACATCGGGCGATCGACCGATGCCCACGGGGGGCCTTAGCGACGACCGAGGAACGTGACGAACACCGTTTCTCACCTTCCAAAGGAGTCGCCATGCGTTCCGACCTCGATCTCATCGTCTACCGTCGCCGTGAGGCGGACATCATCGAACTCGCCGGGCAGCGGGCGTCGCCCGAGAGCCGCTCGTAGCGGGCCAGCAGCAGCTCGCGGAGGGTCTCGGGGATCGCGCTGTCGCGCCGGCAGGCGTCGATCGCGACGAGCTCCTCGACGAAGAACGGGATGCCGTCGCTGCGCTCGAAGACCGCGTCGACGTCGGTGTCCGCGGGCGCCTCGCCGATCAGCTGGTGCATCTGGCGGCGCACCTCGCCGCGGGTGAGCGGGCCGAGGTCCCACCGCTCGGCGGCGCGGTGGCGCTCGGCCTCGATGAGGAACGGGCGCGCGGGATGCCGGGGGCCGATGTCCTCGCCGCGGTAGGTGAGCACGAACAGCACCCGGCCCGCGGTGAGCGCGCGCATCGAGAACTGCACGGCGGCGAGGCTCGCCCCGTCGATCCAGTGGAGGCCTTCGATCACGACGACGACGGGACGCTCGCGCGAGGCCGCCTCGAGCAGCAGGGCGATCGCCTCGTGCAGCTGGGCCGCGCCGGCTCCGCCGACGGCGCCGGGTCGGAGCCGCCCTCCGGTGTCAGCTCGGTGAGCGCCGCGAGGGCGGGACCGGCCGCCTCCCGCGCGAACCCGAGCCCGAGCGCACCGACGACCGCCCGCAGCACGGATGTGATCGGCGCGTGCGGCGCGGAGACGTCTCCGAGATGAACGCACTGCCCGCGCCGACGATCGCGTCGTCGGCCGGGCGGTCGGCGAACGCGTCGACGAGGCGGCTCTTGCCCATGCCCGCCTCGCCGCGCAGGAGAGCGAACACGGGCGATCCCGACCGGGCGCGCTCCAGGGCGTCGTCGAGCCGCGCCACGTCGGCGTCGCGGCCGATGAGGGGGGCGCTCGAGACGGTCATCCCCTCATGCTGGCACGAGCATGCGACACCGGGGCGCGCACCGGGCAACACCACCCCCGTTCTCCTTTCAGGCATGCTCGATACCATGGCCAGGTGGATCCAGTGTGGGCGGCGATCGCCGAGTTCTGGTGGATCGGCCCGACGATGATCGGCGCCGGCACCCTCGGCTGGATCGGGCTGCGCCGAGGCCGCTCGACGAAGGCCCGTCGCCTCGCCTATGACGCGTCGCGCGATGCGCTGCGCCAGGCGCGGCAGGATGCCGCGGCCGCACGCGTCGGCGTGCGGGTCGCCCGCGCCGAGCTCTCGCAGGTGCAGGCCGAGGCCACCGCCGGCCGCGCGAGCCACGCCGAGGTCGCCGCGGCGCGGCGCGCGCTCGACGCCGCGCAGCGCAACACGCGGGCGGCGTCAGCGGGAGTGCGCGCACGACGGGCGAACCTGTCGGCCGACCGCGTCGCGCTGAGCGCGCAGAGCGGCCGCGGCGCCGACCCGGCCCAGCTGCCGCTCGCCCGGCTGATGGCCACCGACGACGCGATCACCGCGCGCTGGATGCAGTACGAGACGGATGCGGCACGCCAGCTCGCCTTCCCCGCCCTCGGCGATGCACGCGTACCGACCACGGCCGCCTTCCTCGCCGAGCTGAAGACGACCCGTGCCCTCCGACCGGCCGCCCCCGACGTGCGGATCACGCCCGCCCAGTTCACCGCCTACCGCGACGGCGTGGCCCGCCTCGGCCGCGCGTTCGACGCCGCCGAAGCCGAGGCCTGGCGCCTCGCGCGCAAGGACCGCTCGGCGCCCGCCGGCCCCGGCCCGGATGCCGCAGCACCCGCGGCGTGGGTCGTCTCGGTTCAGGAGATCGCACAGAACCTCACGCAGAGCGTGCTGGCGCGGGGTGCCGAGGCGCTCGCCCGCGCCACCGCCCCGCGCACGCAGCCCGCGCCGCCCGAGCACCCGGCAAAGTCCGAGCAACCCGCACGGCAGCCGCCGGATGCCACGACGCGCCCGACCCCGCCGAACGCCTCCCCGGGGGGCGACCAGACCACCGGCACGCCTCGCGCCGACCAGGCATCCGATGCCCCACCGGCTCCGCCGGTCTGGCCGATTCCGTCGCGGAGTGCCCGCCCGCCGCGCCCGTGAGGGCGCACGCACGTAAGGTGTGACGGTGGACTTCTGGCAGTTTCTGGCCGGCTATTGGTGGCTCGCGTTCCCGGTCCTCGGCGTGCTCGGCGGCCTCGGCCAGCGGTGGGAGCGCGGCGCGCGCTCGCGGCACAAGCGGCGTCTCGAGATCCTGCAGGCCAAGGCGGCGCTGAAGGCCGCCGAGCCGCCCAAGCAGGTCGCGCACGCGACCGAGCCGAAGCCCCTCACGAAGGCGTCGCCCACCCAGCCGCAGCTCGAGAAGCTCTTCGCCGAGCACGACGCGGTCACCGCGCGCTGGCTGGAGTACGAGCTGGACGTCGCGAAGCTCATCGCCTACCCGACGATCAGTGACGGGCGACAGCCGCTCACCGCCGCGTTCCTCCGCGCCAAGAAGACCGCCGACCGCCTGCGGCCGGGCTCACCCAAGGCCCACCTGACCGACGGGGAGCTCGCCGCCTACGCGAGCGCGGTCACCGACTACGAGGTCGCCTTCGACGTCGCCGAGCGCGAAGCGCGGCGGCTCAAGGACTCGGACTTCTCCGAGACCGAGCGCAAGCGCCTGCAGACGGCGCAGCAGCTGCTGTCGGTCGCCGTCGACGGCGGCGCCACCGCGGCGGAGCGCCAGATCGCCTACAAGCGCGTGCGCGAAGAGCTGGAGGGGCTCATCGTCGTCTCCGACGAGGCGATCACCGTGCTCGAGGAGAAGGTCGCGCTACCCCTCGCCGCGCGGGCCCCGCAGATGCCCGCGCCGCCGCCGGCGGCCTCGCAGCCACCCGCGAACCCACAGCCCCCGCAGACCCCGCCCGCCGCGGCGTCCTCCGACGACGCGGTCTGATCCCGTCAGGCGCCTTCGGCGGCGGTGGTGTGGTGGCGGATGACCTCGGCGACCACGAAGTTGAACCACTTCTCGGCGAACTCGGGGTCGAGGTCGGCCTCGGCGGCGAGGCGGCGCAGGCGCGCGATCTGCTGCTCTTCGCGGGCGGGGTCGGAGGGAGGCATCCCGTACTCCGCCTTCAGCACGCCGACCTGCTGCGTCGCCTTGAAGCGTTCGGCCAGCATGTGGATGAGCGCCGCGTCGATGTTGTCGATGCTCCCGCGCAGACGCACGAGAGTCGCGGACGGGTCGGGCTGCTCGCTCATGCCCCCGACTTTATCGCGAAGCGGGGGCGAGACCGGCCGAAGACCGGGCTCGCCCGGGGTGGGGGCGCCTCCGGCGGCGGTGTCGACGAGCGGGGTGAACTCGGCGACCATGTCGATCGGGCTCTGGATGATCGGCATCTCGCGGGTCGTCGCCGGCACATTGCCGAGCGCGGCGAGCAGGGTGACGCGCGGGATGACGCCGAGCAGGCGTCGGTTCTCGTCGACGACCGCGAGGGGCACGGTCGCCTCGACGGCGGTCTCGACGATGTCGGTGAGCAGGTCGTCGGGTCCGACCGTCGGGAGTGCCCGCGGCGAGGCATCCACCACGCGGCGGAGGTCCGTCTCGCCCGCCTTCACGGCGCGGATGACGGCGCGATCGGTGACGACGCCCACGAGGCGCCGGTTCTCGACGGCGAACAGCGCCCCGGTCTGCTGCGCGCGCATGGTGCGCAGGGCGCCGCGCACGCCCGCGCTCAGCGGCATGGTGGCGTGCGGGGGCTCCATGACGGATGCCGCGGTGAGCACGCGTGCGCGGTCGACGTCTTGCACGACGAGCTGCTCCTGCATCTCGCGGCGGATGAGCGGGTCGAGCGCCGAGAACGCCTCGTCCATCAGCAGGATGTCGATGCCCGCGGTGAGGGCGCGGGCGATGCCGACGGGCCCATGATCACGAAGGTCTCGCCGCGCTGCACGGAGAAGCTCGCGTCGATGACGGCGGCGGTACCGGCGTCGGCGACCTCGGCGCGGGTCTGGCCTCGGCGCAGTCGCTGCACGGCGTCTTTGGGCGCTCGGCCGAACACTTTGAACAGGTTCCGCGCCTCGAGAAGCGGCGCGGTCTCGCCAGTCGCCTCGCGAGGGGTGGTCTCAGGAGCAAGAGTCACAGAACACCTCGGCAGCCCGGTGCACAGGCTGCATCGGTCACGCCCGGGTGCCGGCCACGGGCGCTCTGCAGGGTCGGCGTCGGGCCACCTCCCCAACGTTTCAGGCATCGACATGGGCCTGCAAATTGGACACTCGGCGCCTCAGTCGCTACGCGCGGGCGCGTGGCGATCGATCGGGGCTTGCGTCGCGCAAGGTTCTGTGGTTACTTAGTCAAGTAACTAACCCATCAACCAGGAACGGCGGCGGAGTGATCGAAGAAGGAAAGGCGCTGTTCCTGCAGATCGCCGAGAACGTCGAAGACTCCATCCTCGACGGCAGCCTCGCCGACGACGCGCGGGCGCCCTCGACGAACGAACTCGCCGCCTTTTACCGCATCAACCCCGCCACCGCCGCGAAAGGAGTGAACGTGCTCGTCGAAAGAAGCATCCTCGTCAAACGCCGCGGCATCGGCATGTTCGTCGCTCCCGGCGCCCGCGCGCAGCTGATCGCAGAGCGTCGCGGGGCCTTCGCCGACCGCTACATCGACCCGCTCCTGGCCGAGGCCTCCGCTCTCGGCCTCGACGCCGACGACCTGGCCCAGCTTCTGCGGGAGCGGGCCGCCGCACACCGTACCGAAGGGAACCGCCCATGACCGTCATCGAGGTGCAGCACCTCACCAAGCGCTACAAGGAGACCCTCGCCCTCGACGACGTGTCTCTCGCCTTCGAGGAGAACACGATCTACGGCCTTCTCGGCCGCAACGGCGCCGGCAAGACGACACTCATGTCGATCCTCACCGCGCAGAACTTCGCCACGTCGGGCACGGCGCGCGTGTTCGGCGCGGACCCGTATGAGAACGCCGGCGTGCTCCAGCGCATCTGCTTCGTGCGGGAGAGCCAGAAGTACCCCGAGGACGCCCTCCCGACGCACGCGTTCCGCATGGCGAGCCTGTTCTTCCCGAACTGGGATCAGGGCTTCGCCGACGAACTCGTCGCGGCGTTCGAGCTGCCGCTGAAGACCCGCATCAAGAAGCTCTCCCGCGGGCAGCTCTCGGCGGTGGGCGTCATCATCGGGCTCGCCTCGCGGGCCGAGATCACGTTCTTCGACGAGCCGTACCTCGGGCTTGACGCCGTCGCGCGCCAGCTCTTCTACGACCGGCTGATCGAGGACTACGCGGAGCACCCGCGCACCGTCATCCTCTCCAGTCACCTGATCGACGAGGTGTCGAACCTCATCGAGCGGGTCGTCGTCATCGACGGCGGTCGCATCCTCCTCGACGAGGAGACCGACGCGGTGCGCTCGCGCGCCGCCGCGATCGTCGGCGACGCGGCGGCCGTCGAGGCGTTCGCCGCCGGGCGCGAGGTCATCCACCGCGAGAGCCTCGGACACGTCACGAGCGTCACGGTGCTCGGCGAGCTCACCGCCGCGGATCGGGCCGCCCTCCAGGCATCCGGGCTCGACCTCGCGCCCGTGTCACTGCAACAGCTGATCGTCCGCCTCACCCAGCATGCCGCGCAGCCCGCGGCGGAAGGAGCACTCCGATGAGCCGCACGCTGAACGTCGTCCGCATGCAGCTGGCCAACCGCGAGACCTTCGTGTGGGTGCCGCTGCTCATCCTCGGCAGCTCCTTCGTGATCTCCCTGATCATCTGGGGAATCATCGCCGCCGGCGGCGTCACGACCAACATGTACGGCGGCGGCGCCCAGGCACCGCTGTGGTACTTCATCGCGGTGGGGGTGCAGGCCCTCACGCTGACGTTCCCGTTCTCCCAGGCGCTGAGCGTCACCCGGCGGGAGTTCTTCCTCGGCACGATGCTGACCGCGGCGCTGACGGCGGGCATCCTCGCCCTCATCTTCGTCGTCGGCGGGCTCATCGAGATCGCCACGAACGGCTGGGGCATCGGGGGCTACTTCTTCGCGCTCGACTGGCTGTGGGCGTCGGGGCCGCTCGCGGCGGGGCTGTTCTTCTTCACTCTGACGATGATGGTCTTCACCCTCGGGTTCTGGGCGGCGACCGTGTACAAGCGGTGGGGGTCGTTCCGGCTGACGCTCATCCTCGTGGGCATCGCCCTCGTGCTGCTCGCCGCTATCTGGCTGATCACCGTGACCCGGTCGTGGCCGGAGGTGATGGGGTTCATCGTCGAGTCGGGCGTCTGGGGGCTGACGGTCGTGCTCGCGGTGATCACGATCGCGCAGGCGCTTGGATCGGCCGCGGTCCTCCCAAAGACGACCGTCTGACCCTAGAGTGTGACGCATGGGCGAACCCGAACCGACGCCGTACCGCAGCTCCGCCGACGCGACCGCCGCCAGTGCCGCCACGAGCGCTGGCGGCGAGGCCGTTCCGACGCCCGACGCGACGACGGTCGCGCTCGAGAACCAGGTGCCCGCGCGCACGATCTGGGCGAACCTCAACCATCCGTTCGTCATCGGGTTCTTCCTGACGTTCGGCGGCCTCGTGGCCTTCGCCCTCGGCATGGCGATCACGAGCCTCGTCACCATCTGGATCTACATCGCGTTCGCGATGTTCGCCGCGCTCGGACTCGACCCGCTGGTGCGGCGGCTGCAGGCGCGCGGCATGAAGCGTGCGTGGGCGATCACGGTGGTCTACTTCCTGTTCACGCTCGTGATCATCGCGATCCTCTGGCTCATCGTCCCCACGGTCATCCAGCAGATCGCCCAGTTCATCCGCGACCTGCCCGGCATGATCGGCGACTTCCAGCGCTCCGACCTGTTCGCGTGGCTCGTCACCCAGTTCGGCGACCAGGCGCCCGACCTGCTCGCCGAGCTGCAGAAGTTCCTGACCGACCCGAACAACGTCGCCGCGATCGGCGGCGGCGTGCTCTCGATCGGGCTGAGCATCGGTACGACGATCTCGGGCATCATCATCATCATCGTGCTGAGCCTGTACTTCCTCGCCTCGCTGCCCGAGATCAAGCAGGCGTTCTACCGCCTGTGGCCGGCGCGTCTGCGTTCCACGACCACCGAGATCACCGAGCAGATCACCGAGTCGGTGGGCGGCTACCTCGGCGGCATGGTCGTGCTGGCATTCTTCAACTCGCTCGTCGCGTTCCTGCTGTATCTGTTCCTCGGCCTGCCGTTCGCCGCGCTGATGGCCGTCGTGGCCTTCTCGGTCACGCTCATCCCGCTCGTCGGCAGCGTGCTGTTCTGGGCGATCGGCACGGTGGTCGCCCTCATCGCCAGCCCGATCGGCGGTCTCGTCTTCGCGATCGTCTACCTCGTGTACATGCAGATCGAGGCATATGTTCTGACGCCGAAGGTGATGAACAAGGCGATCTCGGTTCCCGGCTCGCTCGTGGTCATCGGCGCGCTCGTCGGCGGCACGCTGATGGGCCTCCTCGGTGCGCTCGTCGCGATCCCCGTGACGGCGTCGATCCTGCTGATCATCAAGAAGGTCTACATCCCGAAGCAGGATGCCGCGGTCTGAGGCTTCTGCGAAGACTCAGCCGCGGCATCCGGGTCCGGGCATCGACTCACGAGGTCAGTGCGTCGACCCACTCCTGGTTCTCCGCGATCCACTTCTTCACGACGGGACCGTAGTCGTCGCCGGAAGCCTGGTTGAACATCGCGTCCTCGAGCGAGTACAGAGTCTCGCTCGGCATCCGGAAGCCCGAGATCCAGCCGTGCACCTCGGGGAAGTCGGTCTGGAAGGACGTCGCCGCGACGGAGTGGATGCTCTCGGCGTCGCCGAGGAGCCCCTTCGGGTCCGCGAGGTCCTTGACCGGGAAGGCGTTGTAGGCCCAGTGCGGACGCCACAGGGTCACGGCGATGTTCTCACCGGCATCCGTCGCCTTCTTCAGCTCGGCCAGCATGGCCGGGGTGGACGATTCGACGAGCTGCAGCTTGTCGAGCCCATATCCGGGCACGACGTCGTCGCCGGTGATGCGCATGAGGCCCGACCCCGGCTCGATGCCGATGATGCGATCGCCGAAGGTGCCGGATGCCGCCGCCAGCTCGTCGAGCGAATCGATGGGCGCGTCCTCGTTGACCGCGATGGTGAGCTTGGCCTCGTCGTTCCAGGCGCCCAGGTCGTCGACATCGTCGCCGTAGCGGTCCATGTAGTCGGCGTGCGTTGTGGGCAGCCAGGTGTCGAGGACGATGTCGAAGTCACCGCCGGCGAGACCCTGGTACACGGGTGCGACGTCGGCATACGTGAGGTTGACGTCGTAGCCCTTCTCTTCGAGGATCGCCTGCCACAGGTACGATGCGGCGATTCCCTCGTCCCAGCCGTTGAAGACGGCGATCTCGATCGGGCGGTCGGCGGGGCCGTCGGTCGCGGCATCCCCGTCCGACGT
Organism: Microbacterium sp. F2E; assembly: GCF_020905435.1. Classification (NCBI taxonomy): domain Bacteria; kingdom Bacillati; phylum Actinomycetota; class Actinomycetes; order Micrococcales; family Microbacteriaceae; genus Microbacterium; species Microbacterium sp. F2E. Next base: position 14,190 of record NZ_JAJJIB010000015.1, read on the forward strand.
GCCGGCGCAGCCGGCGAGCGCGAGGGTGGCGGCACCCGCGAGGGCGAGGCCGGTGAGGAGGTTCCTTCTCTTGGTCATCGTGACGTCCTCTCCATCCGTGTGCTGTTCACGGACTGGTCGTTGTGTGTCGGACGCGGAGTCTCCGCACCCCCGGCGGATGATGAGACCGCCTGGTCTGTGGTCTTGGGCGTGCCCACGCTCTTCGTGCGGTCGTTCCGTCGCGGAGACGTGTTCAGCGCGGAGGTGATGCGGTCGAGGATCATCGCGAGGATGACGACCGCGATCCCCGCTTCGAAGCCGAGCCCGACATTGATGCGGCCGATCGCCCGCACGATCTCGCCGCCGAGACCGGCGGCGCCGACCATGCCCGCGATGACGACCATCGACAGACTCAGCATGATCACCTGGTTGATGCCGGCCATGATCGACGGCAGCGCGAGCGGGATCTGGATCTGGCGCAGGATGCGGGCCGGGGTCGCCCCGAAGGCCTGTCCGGCCTCCACGATCTCGGCGTCGACACCGCGGATGCCGAGCTCGGTGAGGCGTACTCCCGGGGCGACGGCGAACACGATCGTGGCGATCATGCCGGGCACGGCCCCGACACCGAAGAAGATGATCGCGGGGATCAGGTAGACGAACGCAGGCATCGTCTGCAGGAAGTCGAGCACGGGCCGCACGACGCGCGACACACGGTCGCTGCGCGCCGCCCAGATGCCGATCGGGATCGCGATGACGATCGCGACGAGCGCCGCGACGACGACGAGCGCGAGGGTGTCCATCGCGGCTCCCCACTGGTCGACGCCGACGATGACGAGGAGCCCGACTGCCGTGCCGAGGGCGAGTTTCCAGCCGCGCACGGCGTACGCGAGGGCCGCGAACACAACCACGATGATCCAGAACGGCGGCGCGCTGAGCAGCCACTCGAGCCCGCCATAGACGCTCTTCAGCACAGTCGCGATGAGGTCGAAGAGCCACCCGAAGGCGTCGCCGAGGAAGTCGACGACCGCTTCGGCCCACTCACCGAGGGGGATGCGGAATCCGTCCATCAGCGCACGCTCCCTTCGGTCGCGCCGGCGGCTTGGTCGACGAGCGACGTGAACTCGGCCACCATGTCGATCGGCGTCTGGATGACGGGCATCTCTCGAGTCGTCGCTGGGACGTTGCCGAGTGCGGCGAGGAGCGTCACGCGCGGGATGACGCCGAGCAGCCGACGATTCTCATCGATGACCGCGAGCGGCACGGTCGCCTCGACGGCGGTCTCGACGATGTCGGTGAGTAGGTCGTCGGGTCCGACCGTGGGAACAGCACCCGGCGCGGCATCCACCACGTTCCGGAGGTCGGTCTCGCCCGACTTGACGGCGCGGATGACGGCGCGGTCGGTCACCACGCCGACGAGGCGGCGGTTCTCGATGGCGAAGAGGGCGCCGGTCTGCTGCGCGCGCATGGTGCGCAGCGCCCCGCGCACGCCGGCGCTCAGGGGTGTCGTCGCGGCCGGCGGCTCCATCACAGCGGACGCGGTGAGCACGCGTGCACGATCGACGTCCTGCACGAACTGGGCGACGTAGTCGTTGGCCGGATCGGTGAGGATCTCCTCGGGGGTCCCGTTCTGCACGATGCGCCCATCGCGCATGACGGCGATGCGGTCGCCGAGGAACATCGCCTCGTTGAGGTCGTGGGTGATGAACACGATCGTGCGGCCGAGCTCGCGCTGCAGCTCGACGAGCTGCTCCTGCATCTCCCGGCGGATGAGCGGGTCGAGGGCCGAGAAGGCCTCGTCCATCAGCAGGATCTCGGTGCCGGCGGTGAGTGCGCGGGCGATGCCCACGCGCTGGCGCATGCCCCCGGAGAGTTCGTCGGGCATCGCGAGAGCGCGATCGCCCAGACCGACGCGCTCGAGGATCTCCATCGCCCGAGCACGACGCTCGACCTTTCCGACGCCCTGGATCTCGAGGGCGTAGGCCGCATTGTCGAGCACGGTCAGGTGCGGCAGCAGCGCGAAATGCTGGAAGACCATCGACACCGACTCGCGGCGGATGGTGCGCAGCTCTGCGGGCGACGCCGTTGTGACGTTCCTCCCTCCGATGACGACGTCGCCGGCGGTCGGGGGCAGCAGGCCGTTGAGCATGCGGATGATCGTCGACTTGCCCGAACCGGACAGGCCCATGATGACGAAGATCTCGCCGCGCGCGACGGTGAAGCTCGCGTCGATGACGGCAGCGGTCCCGGCATCGGCGACGTCGTGACGCGACGCCCCGGCACGCAGCCGCGCCACCGCATCCCTGGGACTCCGGCCGAAGACCTTGTACAGGCTCTTCGCCTCGAGCGCGGGGGCCGCTGTGGGCGGAACTCCCACAGAAGTGGAATCGGACACAGTTCACCTCCACTGCCGAATGCACGCGGCAGCGTCGGTCACGCCCGGGTGGCGGCCACGGGCACCCCCATTCATGCAGCGGGAGTGTCACGACGTCAGGACATCGGATCCTTCGTACAGGCCGCCGACCGTACGCTCGCCGATCTGACGCTGGGCATCACCGGCAACCGCGGACTGGGTCGGACGGGCCTCTCATGAGGCCTTCACCACGCTGTCACGCGGCCGTGGTACGACGCAAATTCGCGGATGCCGTGGGGTCCTGCTATCGCGCGGGCGCGCGGGGAGACGGGCGCGCGCGGAGACCCCGGGGAAGCGGGCCGCGAGAGAGCGGGCGCGCGGCCCTTCAGCCGTGGGCCGCGAGCAGGCGGGTGGGGGACGGTGCCTCGACGCGCCGGCGCACGCGTCCTATCGCGCCGGTGCGCTCATCGAGCGTGAGACTCACGATCTCGTTCGAGAGCTGCCCGGCGACGAGCACCGTGTCGCGCTCGACGACGTGATGCCGCGGCCAGTCGACGCCGGATTCCGCAAGGGCGACGGCGGCGAGGGCGCGGCCGCCGTCGCGGACGCGGACGGTCGCGAGCGTATTGCTGCCGCGTATGCCGATGACGACATATGCGGCGTCGCGCGTGAGCGCGATCTCGGCGGCGAAGTCGGACCCGGGTGCCGTGCCGGCGCCGAGCGAGGTACCGCCGACGATCCGCCAGCCCTCCCCCGCGCGCGCAGCCGCGTCGCGGGCGAGTACGAACACCTCGAGCGAGAGCTCCGTGACCACGTACAGGTGCCCGCTCGGATGCCACACCGTGTGCCGCGGCCCGCTCCCGCGCGGCAGCGTGACCTCTTGCGTCAGGCGCAGCCCGGTCGGGCCGGAGGTCCAGAACCGAACGAGGTCGAAGCCGAGATCGGTCGTGACGACGACGCCTCCGGGCAGGAAGCGCGTCTGGTGCGCACGCGACACGCGCGCGGGCGCCGGTGTCGCCGGCCCGGTCTCGTCCTTGCCGTCCGCGCCGACGGCGCGCGTGACGTCAGACTGAGCCTCGGCGCCGAACAGCGGCAGGTCGCCGAGCGCCGTGAACCCCGTCATCTCGGCGAGCGCCGAGAGCTCGGCCAGCTGGTTCTGCGTCGCGCTGTCCGCGTCCTCGCTGTTGTCGGTGGTGGGGTCGTCTGCCGCAGCGGCGATGCGCGGCCCACCGATGCGCCCGTCCGCACTCACGGGGTACTGCACGACCCTCCCGTCGCCCCAGCAGGTGGCGACGAGCGACGAGCCGTCGGGAGCGACGGCGACGTGGCAGACCGCGTCACCGGCATCCACCGCCGCGCCGTGCGGCGCGTAGGTCTCCTCGCCCGTGCGCACGAACGCGCGCACGGTGCCGGCGAACTCCTGCGCGGCGTAGAGCACGTCGAGCGTCGGATGCGCGGCGATCCATGACGGTGACGGGGCGGATGCCGCCACCCCGCGGAACGCGAGGTCGCCCCCGGCGAGCGGGCTGTCGACCGCTCCCGCGTGCAGCACGCCGATGCCTGTGGCTGTGCCCTCGGCATCCGCGGTGTAGCCGCCGACCCAGAACCGCATGTCGCCTCGGGTCAGTCGACGAGATCGTGGCGGACGATCACCGCGTCGCGCGCGGGACCGACACCGATGACCGAGACGCGCGTGCCGCTCATCGCCTCGAGGGCGAGGACGTACTCCTGCGCCTCGAGCGGCAGGTCCTCGAACGCGCGGGCTTCGGAGATGTCGTCCTGCCAGCCCGGGAAGTATTCGAGGATCGGCGTCGCATGGTGGAAGTCGCTCTGGTTGACCGGCACCTCGTCGAAGCGCTCTCCGTCGACGTCGTACGCGACGCACACGGGGATCTGGTCGAGACCCGTGAGGATGTCGAGCTTGGTCAGCACGAGGTCGGTGATGCCGTTGACGCGCGTCGCGTAGCGCGTGACGGGGGCGTCGTACCAGCCGACGCGGCGCGGGCGCCCCGTCGTCGTGCCGAACTCGAAGCCGCGCTTGCGCAGCCATTCGCCCTGCTCGTCGAACAGCTCGGTCGGGAACGGGCCCGACCCGACGCGGGTCGTGTACGCCTTGACGATGCCGACGATGCGGTCGAGGCGGTTCGGACCGACCCCGGCACCGGTCGAGGCGCCGCCGGCGGTCGCCGACGACGACGTGACGAACGGGTAAGTACCGTGATCGACGTCGAGCATCGTGGCCTGCCCGCCCTCGAAGACGACGACGTCGCCGGCATCCAGCGCCTGATTCAGCAGCAGTCCCGTGTCGCACACCATCGGGCGGAGGCGGTCGACGTACGACAGCAGGTCGTCGACGATCTCGTCGACCGTGATCGCGCGGCGGTTGAAGACCTTCACGAGCAGGTGGTTCTTCTGGTCGAGCGCGCCCTCGACCTTCTGGCGCAGGATGTTCTCGTCGAAGAGGTCTTGGATGCGGATGCCGACGCGGTTGATCTTGTCGGCGTAGGTCGGGCCGATGCCTCGCCCGGTCGTGCCGATCATGCGCTTGCCGAGGAAGCGCTCGGTGACCTTGTCGAGCGTGCGGTGGTACTGGGTGATCACGTGCGCGTTGGCGCTGATGCGCAGGCGCGAGGTGTCGACGCCGCGGGCGTTCAGCGCCTCGAGCTCGCCGAAGAGCACCTCGAGGTCGACGACGACGCCGTTGCCGATGACGGCGTTGACGCCGGGGCTGAGGATGCCGGAGGGGAGCAGGTGCAGGGCGTACTTCTCGTCGCCGATGACGACCGTGTGCCCGGCGTTGTTGCCGCCGTTGAACTTGACGACCCAGTCGGTGCGTTCGCCGAGCAGGTCGGTCGCCTTGCCCTTGCCCTCATCGCCCCACTGGACGCCGACGATCACGATGCCTGGCATGGGCCTTCTCCCCCGCTTGTCGGACGGTCGCACCGAAATGCCGGTGCACCCCATCCTATCGAGCGGGCCCCCCGGCGGCGGCGGGTGGGTTGCGCACCCCTCCCCCGGTTCGAACGCCCTCTCCATGCGCTCACTACAATCGAGACCATGTCGAAGGTCCTCCAGTCCCTGCCCGTCGGCGAGCGCGTCGGCATCGCCTTCTCCGGAGGTCTTGACACCTCGGTCGCCGTCGCGTGGATGCGCGACAAGGGCGCCGTGCCCTGCACCTACACGGGCGACCTCGGCCAGCCGGACGAGACCGACATCGCCGCGATCCCCGGCCGCGCGCTCGAGTACGGCGCCGAGGTCGCGCGGCTCGTCGACTGCAAGACGGCGCTCGTCGAGGAGGGCTTCGTCGCGCTGCAGTGCGGCGCGTTCCACATCCGCTCCGGCGGCAAGACGTACTTCAACACGACGCCACTCGGCCGCGCCGTGACCGGCACCCTGCTCGTGCGCGCCATGAAGGATGACGGCGTCGACATCTGGGGCGACGGGTCGACCTACAAGGGCAACGACATCGAGCGGTTCTACCGCTACGGCCTGCTCGCGAACCCGGCCCTGCGCATCTACAAGCCGTGGCTCGACGCCGACTTCGTCACCGAGCTCGGCGGCCGCCAGGAGATGAGCGAGTGGCTCGTCGCGCACGGCTTCCCCTACCGCGACTCGGCCGAGAAGGCCTACTCGACGGACGCCAACATCTGGGGCGCCACGCACGAGGCGAAAACGCTCGAGCACCTGGATGTCTCGCTCGAGACCGTCGACCCGATCATGGGTGTGAAGTACTGGGACCCGACGGTAGAGATTGCCACCGAAGACGTGACGGTCGAGTTCGAGGCGGGCCGCCCGGTCGCGCTCAACGGCGTGCGCTTCGACGACCCGGTGGAGCTCGTCTTCGAGGCGAACCGCATCGGCGGCCGCCACGGCCTCGGCATGAGCGACCAGATCGAGAACCGCATCATCGAGGCGAAATCGCGCGGCATCTACGAGGCGCCCGGCATGGCGCTGCTGTTCATCGCGTACGAGCGCCTCGTCAACGGCATCCTCAACGAAGACACCCTCGCGACCTACCACGAGCAGGGTCGCCGGCTCGGCCGCCTCATGTACGAGGGTCGCTGGCTCGAGCCGCAATCGCTCATGCTGCGCGAGTCGATCCAGAAGTGGGTCGGGTCGACGATCACCGGCACCGTCACCCTGCGCCTGCGCCGCGGCGACGACTGGACGATCCTCGACACGACCGCGCCGAACCTCTCCTACGCGCCCGAGAAACTCTCGATGGAACGCGTCGGCGACGCCGCCTTCGGCCCGACCGACCGCATCGGGCAGCTCACGATGCGCAACCTCGACATCGCCGACTCGCGCTCGCGCCTCGAGCAGTACGCAGGTCTCGGCCTCATCGGCGGCGCGACCGGCGAGCTCGTCGGCCGCGTGACGGCGGGCGAGGCGGGCGAGATCATCTCGTCGGCCGAGGGGCAGGACGCCGAGTCCGAAGCGCTGGCCGACGCCGTCGAGGCGGCGTCCGAGTCGGCGATGTACGACTTCGGCGCCGACTGACCGGCCGGGCCCGGCCTCAGCCCCCTCACACCGCGACCCACTCGACCCGCGCCGCGCCCAACCGCCCGCGCCGCGACCCAGTCGGCCGCGCCGCGACCCTCCGCGCGCGGCGTGCGCCGACACGTGCGTGCGCAATGCAGGAGATCCGGACGCGCGCCGCGGCGGTGACCCCGGAAAGACGCGGCACCCGCGCACCGGCGTGCGCGAATCTCCTGCATTGTGCACGGCAGCGCCCCGCGACCCCTGCCCCCGCGCCCGCCCACCCGGGACACGCCAGCCCCAATCAACCCCCGCCACCCAAGAACTTGCACACCGGTGTGCAAACTGGTTGTACGATGGACGCGTGCGAAAGAGTGTGAGGGTCTTCCGGCGTGATGTCACGCGGATCTTCCGCGCGCGCCGGACGTGGGTCATCGTGCTCGGCGTGCTGCTCACCCCGGCGCTCTACGCCTGGTTCAACATCACCGCGTTCTGGGATCCTTACGCCAACACCGGCAACATCGGCGTCGCGGTCGTCAACCTCGACGAGGGCGCCCGCTCCGACCTGACCGGCCCCATCGACGTCGGCGCGCAGGTCGTCGACCAGCTGCATGACGACCACCAGCTCGGCTGGCAGTTCATGGGCGAGGACGAAGCCCGCGAGGCGGTGCGCTCGGGCGAGGTCTACGCCGCGATCATCATTCCGCGAAGCTTCAGCTCCGACCTGCTCAGCATCACGACGGGCACCTTCACCCAGCCCGCGCTGACCTACTACGTCAACGAGAAGGCCAGCGCGATCGCCCCGAAGATCACCGACGTCGGCGCCGCGGGCGTGAACGACAAGATCAGCAGCGCGTTCATCGAGCAGGTCGCCGAGGCGGCGACGACCGAGCTGAAGGATACCGGCGACGACGTGCAGCTGAAGCTGCTGAACGCCAAGAACGACGGCCTGAACGCGTTCGACCAGACCTCCGCCCAGGTCGCCTCGGCCCGCCAGAGCATCACCGACATGAAGGGCGGGCTCGAACGCTCGCGCGGTTCGCTGAGGGGTGCGCAGTCGACCCTGTCCGACGTCGACACCACCCTCGGCGACGTGCAGACCGCGCTCGGCCAGGCGCAGACGATCATCGCGCAGGCGCAGCGCGACGTGCTCTCGTTCACCGACGCCGCCACCTCCGCCTACGTGCAGGGCGCGACGCTGCTGGCGGACGCCTCGGCGCAGGCGCACATCTCGGTCACCCAGGTCACGCAGACCCTCGGTCAGGCCTCGGCCCGCATCGACACCGCGATCGACGACGTCACCGCCGTCGCCGACGCCAACGCGGCGGCGATCGCGCAGCTGCAGACGCTCCTCGATCAGGGCGGACTCGACCCCGCCATCGCCCAGCAGCTGCAGCAGGTGCTGACGGCCCTCGAGCAGCAGAACCAGGCCGACCAGCAGCTCCTCGCCGACCTGAAGGCGATGAACGACGACACCGCCTCGGCGGTGCAGGCCGTGCAGAAGACGGCGGATGCCGTGAACACGGCCGTCCAGGGCGCGCAGGCCTCGGCGACCGGCCTGCGCGACGCGCTCACCCAGTCGATCCCCGCGCTCACGAGCGCGATGGCGACGCTGTCGACGAGCGCCGGCGGATTCTCGGCCGCGATCGACGCGCAGCGCGCGCAGCTCACCCAGGCCGGCACGCTCCTGGCGGGACTCGACACCCAGCTCGTCGCCACCGGGGCGGCGCTCGACAGCCTCGACGGCACTCTCGGGGGGATCCAAACCGGGCTCGGCGATGCCCGCACCGACGTGCTCGCCCTCGGCTCGGCCTCGGCGTGGAACACCCTCGGCACCGTCACCGGCCTCGACCCGCAGCAGATCGCTCAGTTCATCGCGACCCCGGTCGACGTCGCCGAGCACGCCGTGTTCCCGGTCTCCTCGTACGGGTCGGCGATGGCGGCCCTCTTCACGAACCTCTCGCTGTGGATCGGCGCGTTCGTGATGATGGTCATCTTCAAGGTCGAGGTCGACACCGAGGGCGTCGCCCCGATCCGCGTCGGCGAGGCCTATGTCGGGCGCTTCCTGCTGTTCGCCTCGCTCGGGGTGCTGCAGGCGATCGTCGTGTGCGTCGGCGACCTCATCATCGGCGTGCAGACGGCGAGCGCGGTCGCGTTCGTCGGCACGGGCATCCTCATCTCGCTCGCCTACGTCAGCATCATCTACGCGCTGTGCGTGGCGTTCGGCCATGTCGGGCGGGGCCTGTGCGTGCTGCTCGTGATCATGCAGATCCCGGGCGCCTCGGGGCTCTATCCGATCGAGCTGATGCCGCAGTTCTTCCGCAACATCTACCCGTTCCTGCCGTTCACGTACGGCATCGACGCGATGCGCGAGACGATCGCCGGCTTCTACGGGGCACACTGGTGGCGCTTCATGGGCGCGCTCGCCATCTTCGTGGTGCTGGCCTGGATCGTGGGTCTCGTGCTGCGCCGTCGCCTGGCATACCTCAACCGTCTCTTCAACCGCGAGGTGATCGCGACAGATCTCCTCATCGGTGAGGACGTGCAGGTCGTCGGCCGCGGCTACCGCCTCACCGACGTGATCCACGCCCTCGCCGACCGCGGCGAGTTCCGCAACCGGCTCGACCGCCGCTCACGACCGTTCGTCGAGCGCTACCCGACCCTCCTGCGGATCGCCCTGCTGGCGGGCCTCGCGGGCATGGTCGTGCTCGGCCTCATCGCCTGGCTCCTGCACGAGCAGAGCGCGACGCTCCTGTTCCTCTGGATGCTGTGGTGCCTCATCGTCATCGCCTTCCTCGTCGTGCTCGAATACGTGAGCCACAGCTTCGAGGCCGCCGCCGAGCTCGCCGGCATGGGCGACGCGGAGCTGCGCCGCGCGATGCGCGACGACGGCGTGGCGACCGGCACGGCGACGGTGGTGGACACCGCAGAGGTGGATGCCTCCGCTGTGGATGCCCCGGAGACGGATGCCCCCGCGACGGATGTCTCTGAGACGAGCGAGTCCGCCGAGTCCGACGCGTCCGCGCAGTCCGACGAGCCGGACGGCGACGTGCTCACCCGCCTGTTCAGCCCGGCCGAAGCCGGCGCGGACGCCGTCGCGACGACGGAGCCCACCACCGAAACCGCCGACCCCACCCACACCGACGAACCCACCGACACCCCCGAGACCCGGCGCGAAGGAGGCGAGCAGGCATGAGAGGCATCCTGCATCTGATCCGCCGCGACCTGCGGCACTCGGTGATGAACGTCATGGCGATCATCGTGATGTTCGGGCTCGTGGTGATCCCGTCGCTGTTCACGTGGTTCAACGTGCTCGCCAGCTGGGACCCGTTCGGCAACACGAAGAACCTCACCGTCGCGGTCGCCTCGACCGACGAGGGGTACCAGAGCGACCTCGTGCCGATCCGCGTGAACATCGGCGAGCAGGTGCTCTCGCAGTTGCGCGCGAACGATCAGCTCAACTGGGTGATCACCTCGGAGGACGACGCGATCGACGGCACCAAGTCGGGCCGGTACTACGCGGCGATCGTGCTGCCGCCCACGTTCAGCGCCGACATGCTGACGTTCTACGCCGACGGCGCCCAGCGCACCGAGCTGGCCTATTACACCAACGAGAAGAAGAACGCCCTCGCCCCGAAGATCACCGGCCAGGGCGCCGAGGGGGTCTCGGCGCAGATCAGCTCGGTGTTCACCGAAACGCTCAGCGATGTCGCTCTGAGCCTCATCTCCTCACTGTCGGACTACCTGACCGACGCCGACACCCAGGCGGCGCTCGCCCGCGTCGAAGCCCGCGTCGGGTCGCTCGCGACACAGCTGCGCGCCGGCGCGCAGACCGCCGACATGTTCCAGACGCTCGTCCAGGGCACGATCCCGCTCGCGCAGAGCGCCTCGGCTCTCGTCTCGGGCGCGGGCGACGCGTTCGGCGACGCCTCCGACGCCGCGGGCAGCGGCGCGGGCGCCGCCCGGCAGCTGGGCGAGACGCTGCAGTCGGCGACGGGCGCGGTCGCCGACGCCCTCCGCACGACGGCGCAGGGATACGCCGCCGTCGGGACGAGCGTCGACGACCTCTACACGCAGGTCGGCAACCTCACGGGCAGCCAGGCCGACGTGCTCACCACCATCGCCGCGCGGGTGCAGAAGCAGATCGACGACGCGGCCGCTCTCCGCACGACGCTCGTCGACGACGTGCGGCCGCAGCTGCCCCCGGCGGCGCAGCCGGCGCTCGACGACGTGGTCGCCCAGCTCGACCGTGCGATCGCCCGCCAGCAGGCCGTGCACGACTCGCTCGCACAGGCCGCGGCCGACATCACCGCGGGGAACGCCGACGCCCAGGCATCCCATCAGAAGGTGAAGGACCTCATCGCGCAGGCGCAGCAGGCGATCGCGCAGGCGGAGGACTCGTACACGGGCACCCTGAAGCCGCAGCTGGATGCCTTGGGCGACACCCTCTCCGTCATCGACGACGACATCTCGGCGGTGCGCGGCGACCTCGCGCAGGCGGCGTCGGGGCTCTCCGGGGCATCCGATTCGATCGTCGGCGCGCTGCAGGGCGCCGAGCAGGTGACGGGGCGGCTCAGCACGGCCCTCACCGACGCCGCGGCGAAGTTCGACGCCGTGCAGCAGGCGATCGCGAACGCGGCGAAGACCGGCGACCTCGCCGGGCTCAGCGAGATCATCGGGTCGGACCCGAGCGTGCTGGCCACCTCGCTCGCCGAGCCGGTGCGCGTCGACCGGGTCGAGGTGTTCCCCGTGGTGAGCTTCGGCGCGGGCATGGCGCCGCTGTACATCGTGCTGGCCCTCTGGGTCGGGGCGCTCCTCATGACCGTCGCGATCCGCGTCGACGTGAGCCGCGACGCGCTGCCCGACGAGCCCGAGCTGTCGTCGACGCAGAAGTACCTCGGCCGGTACGGCATCTTCGCCGTGACCGGGCTCGCGCAGTCGACCCTCGTGATCCTGGGTCTGATCCTGTTCGTGCGGATCGAGCCCGCGCATCCGTTCCTGCTGCTTCTGGCGGGGTGGGTGACCTCGCTCGTGTTCACGCTCATCATCTACACGTTCGTCGTCGCGTTCGGCAATGCCGGCAAGGCGCTCGCGGTGCTGCTGCTCGTGATCCAGATCTCCGGATCGGGAGGTGCGTATCCGCTGCAGCTGCTGCCGGCGTGGTTCCAGAACGTCAGCCCGTTCCTGCCGGCGACGCACGCGATCTCGGCGATGCGCTCGGCGATCGCGGGCACGTACGGCGCCGACTTCTGGATCTCGATCGGGCTCCTCCTCACCTTCCTCGTGCCGACGCTGCTGCTCGGGCTCGTGCTGCGGCGACCGCTCGTCTCGTTCAACCGCGGGCTCGTGGACGCGATGGCCTCGACGAAGCTCATGTGAGGGATGCCATGGCCCGAACCATCTCCACCGCACCCGGGCGTCGCCGCGACGCGACGGCGAACCGGGCGGCCCTCCTCGCCGCGGCGCAGACGGTGCTCGCGCGCGACCCGCACGCCTCGCTCGACGCGATCGCGCAGTCGGCGGGGCTCTCGCGCCGGGCGCTGTACGGCCACTTCTCCGATCGGGAGAGCCTCCTTCGCGAGGTGATCGCAATCGGCGCCGGGCGCTTCAACACGATCGCCGAGGCCACCGACGACCCCGACCCGCGGGTCGCGCTCGCGCACATGGCGGCGCAGCTGTGGCGCGAGGCATCCGCCGTGCGCGCCTCGGCGAACATCGCGCTCGACGACGCGCACGTGGCCCAGACGGTGCGCTCGCTCGCGCCGCTGCGCCGGCGGGTGCGCGAACTGACCCGGGAGGGCGTCGCCTCCGGCGCGTTCCGCGGCGACGTGCCGCCGGAACTGCTGGCATTCCTCATCGAGGAGACCGCCCGCGCGACCCTCCGCGAGCTGCGGCTGACCACCGCGCACGCCGACGCGGCGGTCGTGCGGGTCGTGCTCAGCATCGTCGGGCTGTCGTGGCAGGAGCAGGTCGCCCTGCTCGACGCGCACCCGGAGATCCTCGGCGAGAGCTAAAGCGCCGCGCGCACCCGTGCCCACCAGCAGCGAGGGGTGCGCATAGGATGCCAGGACGGTCTGTTCTCCTGGGGGGCGCGGACCGTGCCGGCGCATCGGGCCCCGAAACCCGCAGCGCCGCGAAGCCCTGCCGCCTCCCGGACCCCGCCTGGAAAGCGCTGCGACGACGATGTCTGATCTCCCCTCCCTCACCGGCGCGAACCGCACGATCGCGCACCCCGCAGACTCCGAGCACGCGCCCACGCGGCGGCGCCGGATCGGCCGCCGCATCGGCATCATCGCCTACTCGGTGGTCGCGGGGCTCACCGTCATCGCCCTGATCGCGGCCGGTTTCGTCGTCTGGACGATCCAGCGCTCGTTCCCCCAGTTGGACGGCACCGTCACCGCGCCCGGCCTCGAGACGGACGTCTCGGTGTACCGCGACGACCTCGGCATCCCGACGATCGAGGCCGACTCGACCCACGACCTCTTCTACGCGCAGGGGTACGTGCAGGCCCAGGACCGGTTCTGGGAGATGGACTTCCGCCGTCACGTGACGAGCGGCCGGCTCGCCGAGCTCTTCGGCGCCTCGCAGCTGCCGACCGACCAGTTCCTGCGGACGCTCGGCTGGCGCCACGTCGCCGAGCAGGAGGTCGCCGCCCTCGACGACACCACCCGCGGCTACTACGAGGCCTACGCCGACGGGGTGAACGCGTACCTCGCCGACCATGACGGCGCCGCCGTCTCGCTCGAGTACGCCGTGCTGGGACTGCAGAACGGCGACTACGAGATCGAGCTCTGGTCGCCGGCCGATTCGGTCGCCTGGCTCAAGGCGATGGCGTGGGATCTCCGCAGCAACATCGAGGAGGAGACCGACCGGGCCCTTCTCGCGTCCCACCTCACGCCCGCGCAGATCGCCGACCTCTACCCCGCCTACCCGTACGCCGATCACCCCGTGATCGTGCCGACGATCACCGCCGATCCGCCCGCGGTGGCCGGAATGGATGCCACGGCCGCCGCCGGTGCCGTCACGGCGGGCGCCGCCACGTCCGGCGCCCCTGGCTCCGAAGGCGTCGGCGTGTCGTGGACCGAGGTCGGCTCGGTCGTCGAGGCCGCCACCGCCCTGCTCGGCGATGTCGGCGAAGGCGTCGGATCGAACTCGTGGGTGGTCTCGGGCGCTCTCACCGAGAGCGGACTGCCGCTCCTCAGCAACGACCCGCACCTCGGGGCATCCCTCCCGAGCGTGTGGCACCAGATCGGGCTGCGCTGCCGCACCGTGAACGACGCGTGCGCGTTCGACGTCGCCGGGTTCGGGTTCTCGGGTGTGCCGGGCGTCGTCATCGGGCACAACGCCGAGATCGCCTGGGGGTTCACGAACCTCACCGCCGACGTCACCGACCTCTACCTCGAGCGCGTCGACGGCGACCAGTACTGGCGCGACGGCGCCCTCGTCCCGCTCGAGACCCGCACCGAGACGTTCCACGTCGCGGGCGGCGACGACGTCAGCCTCGAGGTGCGCTCGACGGTGCACGGCCCGATCGTGTCGGGCCTCACCGACGACTTCACCGCGATCGCGGACGACCCCGCCACCGGGTCGACCGACGACGTGCGAACCCTCGACGACGAGGCATCCACCACCGGCGGCGCGGACAGTGCCGACGCGACCGCTGGCGCCACCGAGACCACCGTGCCGCCGGGCGAGTACGCGGTGTCGCTGCGCTGGACCGCGCTCGACGCGGGCACGACCGCCGCCGCCATCTTCGCGCTGAACACGGCGACCGATTTCACGCAGTTCCGCGCCGCGGCGAGCCTCTTCGACGTGCCGGCGCAGAACCTCGTCTACGCCGACCGCGCGGGCAACATCGGCTACCAGGCGCCGGGCAGGCTGCCGATCCGCGGCGCCGGCGACGGCACCATGCCCCAGCCCGGCTGGGACTCGGCGTACGACTGGCGGGGCTTCATCCCCTTCACCGAACTGCCCGTCGTCTACAACCCCGACGAGGGCTACATCGTCACCGCGAACAACGCCGTGATCGGCACCGACTATCCGTACTTCCTCGGCTCCGACTGGGACTACGGCTGGCGGGCGGCGCGCATCGTCGACCTGATCGAGCGTGCCGCCGCACGCGGCCCGCTCACCGCCGACGACATGACCGCGATCCAGGCCGATCAGGAGTTCTGGATGGGCAAGCGCCTGATCGGCGCCTACGCCGACATCACCCTGCCGGACGAGAAGGCCCAGCGGGGCCTCGACCTGCTCGCCGGGTGGGATGCCCAGAACGGGGCCGACTCGTCGGCCGCCGCCTTCGCGAACGTGCTGTGGGACGAGCTCGCCTCCGACCTGTTCGCCCGGCGTGCGCACCCGGTCGTCCTGTCGGGGCAGAGCCGGCTGTTCGTCGTCGTCGACCGGCTGCTCGACGAGCCCGACTCGGACTGGTGGACCAACGACACGATCGGCGTCGACGGTCAACGCGAGATGCTCGAACGGGCCGCGACCGACGCGTCCGCGCGGCTCGTCGCGCTGCAGGGCGACGACCCGGATGCCTGGAACTGGGGCTCGCTGCACGCGATCACCCTCACCAGCGGCACGTTCGGCAAGAGCGGCATCGCGCCGATCGAGGCCCTGTTCAACCGCGGGCCGTTCCCCGTCGGCGGCGGCGCCTCCGTCGTCGATGCGACCGGGTGGATGCTCGGCAGCGGCTCGTTCGCGACGACGACCGTGCCCTCCATGCGCATGACGATCGACCTCTCCGATCTCGACGCGTCGCGGTGGAACCACCTCACCGGCACGAGCGGTCACGCCTTCCACCCGAACTACGACGACCAGTTCGACGCGTGGCAGCACGGCCGCCAGACGCCGTGGCTGTTCACGCGCGAGCGCGTCGAGGCATCCGCGGTCGACACGCTCGTGCTGACACCGGGAGACTGACGCCCCGCGCGGCCGCGTCAACCCCCGCTCGGATTCCGGGTCCGCCCCGTAGCATCGAGAGGGACCGCCCCACCCGAGGAGGCCCCATGGCGACCGCCAGCGTGAGACTGTTCGACTGCACCCCTGACGACGTGTTCGCCGTGCTCGGCGACGGCTGGCTCTATCCGGTCTGGGTGGTGGGTGCCGCGCGCATGCGCGACGTCGATCCGGAGTGGCCGGCCGAGGGCGCGCACATCCACCATTCGCTGGGCGGGTGGCCGATCCTGCTGGACGACGACACCCAGATCGTGGAGTGGTCGCCGCCGCACCGGATGAAGCTGCGCGCGAAGGCGGGACCGCTCGGCCGCGGGGTCGTGGTCATCGAGGTGAAGCCCCGCGGCACCGGATGCGTCGTGCGGCTGGGCGAGGAACCCGTCGCGGGCACCGCGGCGAAGTTGCCGCGGTTCGTGTGGGCGCCGATGCTGCACCTGCGCAACGAGGAGACGCTGCGGCGCCTCGCCTTCCTCAGCGAGGGCCGACGGCGCGAGCGCGAGGCCGGGGAGCACTCGGCGCGCACGACGGTGCCGGATCCGGCCGAGGGCACGCCCGACGCCGAAGCCGCGGCAGACGTCGCCGCCGCCACGGATGCCGCCGCGGCGGCGTCGGGTGAGGGCCCCGCCGCATGACCGACGTCGAGATCGTCGGCTCCGGGCCGAACGGGCTCGCGGCGGCCGTGACCCTCGCGCGGGCGGGGCTCTCGGTGCGCGTGTACGAGCGGATGGCGCGGATCGGAGGCGGGGCGAGCACGCGCGAGGCCGTGGCGCCCGGCTTCTGGCACGACTCGTGCTCGGCGGTGCATCCGCTGGCCCTGGCATCCCCGTTCTTCCGCGCGTTCGGGCTCGCATCGCGCGTCGAGTTCGTCACCCCCGAGGTCTCGTTCGCCCATCCCCTCCCCGCCGCGGTCGGCGGCTCGGGCATCGCCTACCGCGATCTCGACCGCACGGTCGACGCGCTCGGCGCCGACGGCCCCGCCTACCGACGCCTGCTCGAACCCCTCGCCGCGCACGCGCGCGAGATCGCCCGGTTCACCGGCTCGTCGCTGCTGCGCGTGCCGCCTCATCCGGTCGTCGAGGCCCGGTTCGGTCTGCGCACGCTCGCGCAGGGCGGGCCGCTCTGGAACGCGGGCTTCCACGGCCGCGTCGCCCCGGCGATGATCACGGGCGTCGCGGCGCACGCGATCGTGCCGCAGCCGAGCCCGGTCGCCGCGGCGGCGGGGCTCGCCCTGCAGACGCACGCCCACGCCGGCGGCTGGCCGATCCCGATCGGCGGATCGCAGGCGATCTCGGACGCCCTCACCGCCGACCTCCTCGCCCACGGCGGCGAGATCGTCACGGATCACGAGGTGGGTTCGCTCGACGAGCTCACCGCGCGCGCGACCGTGCTCGATGTCACCCCGCGCGCGCTCATCCGACTCGCCGGAGGGCGGATGCCCGGGCGCTACCGGCGACGCCTCGAGCGATTCCGTTACGGCAGCGGCGCCTCGACGGTGCAGTTCGCGCTGTCCGGTCCGGTGCCGTGGTCCGACGAGCGCATCGCGCGCGCCGGCACGGTGCACATCGGCGGCACGCGCGAGCAGATCGCCGCCGCCGAGCGCGACGTCCTGGCCGGGCGGCACGCGGCATCCCCGTATGTGCTCGTCTCGCAGCCCTCGGTGTTCGACGCGAGCCGCGCCCCCGCGGGTGGGCACGCGCTCTGGACGTACACGCACGTGCCGACCGGGTCGACCCTCGATCAGACCGAGGCCGTCACCCGGGCGATCGAGCAGCACGCGCCGGGCTTCCGCGACCTCATCGTGGCGAGTCGTGCGCGCACCGCCGCCGAGCTGGCCGAGTACAACCCGAACTACGTCGGCGGCGACATCGCCGCGGGCGCCGCGACGCTCGGGCAGCTGCTCGCGCGGCCCGTGCTGAGCCTCGATCCGTGGCGCACTCCGATGCCGGGCGTCTACCTCACCGGCGCCTCGACCGTGCCCGGTCCCGGCGTCCACGGCCAGTCGGGCTGGTTCGCCGCCCGCAGCGTGCTGCAGCGCGAGTTCGGCATCCGCCGCACCCCGTCCGTCGCCCCCTGATCCCCCGGGCCGCCCAGCGTCGGCCGCGCCCGGCTTAGCCGCCGGCGGCGGGCGGGGTGCCGCGGGTCTCGGCGAGCTCGTCGACGTAGAGCGAGCGCTCGTCGATCGTGCCGTTGCGATACGCCTGGCGACCGACCATGTGCGCCGACAGGGGCGCGGACGCCAGCTGGATCAGCACGATCGGCACGAGGAAGGCGACCACGGGCCATGACCGCAGCGCCAGCGCGATCGCGATGCAGATGAGGATGAGCCCGAGCACCTGCGGCTTCGTCGCCGCGTGCAGGCGGGTGGGCACGTCGTGGAAGCGCAGCAGGCCGATCGCCGCCGTGATGCACAGCAGCCCGCCGATCAGCACGAGGACGAGCGCGACGGTGTAGAGGATCTCGTTCATTGGTCGGTGTTGTCCCTTCTCGCCACGAAACGGGCGATCGCGATCGAGCCGAACACGCCGACCGCCGCGATGATGAGCAGCGCCGGCAGCGAGCGGGTGTGGTGGTTGATCACCATGTCGGCGCCGAGCGTGCACATCACGAGGGTGAGCAGCACATCGGATGCCACGGCGCGGTCGAGGATCGACGGGCCGACGATGATCCGCCACAGCGTCAGCAGCGCCGCGACGGCGAACACCACGTAGATGACGACGATCAGCACACCGTTCAAGACGCCGCCCCCTCTCCGCGCGGCAGGCGGGGATCGACGCCGCGGATCGCCGCCAGCTGCGCGCGCGATCCGACGGCGCGGACGATCCGCGCCTCCCAGACCTGCACCGCGCGCCGCTGCTTCTCGACGTCGACGGCGGAGGACACCCTCAGCACGTGGAGGTACAGGATCCGCCGGTCGCGATCGATGTCGATGATGAGCGATCCGGGGATGAGCGACGCCGTGACGCCCACGTGGGCGAGGATCAGGTCGTCGTCGGTGCGCAGCGGCACCGCGATGATCGCCGTTCCCGGGTAGTGCCGCAGGTCGAGGGTCTGCCACGCCACGAGGAGCGAACCGCGCACCAGGGCGCCGAAAAAGGTGACGATGAAGAGGAAGCCGTACCAGAGGTTGACCCGGCCCGACAGCTCCACCGGCGGCAGCCGGAAGATCCGCGTGACGAACACCGCGACGATGAGCCCGGTGAGAGCAGCGAGCACCGTGAACTGGCCCCACAGCAGCATCCACAGGGCGATGAGCCACACGAAGAACGGCAGCTGACGCCACACGGCGCCCGCGATCGAGGTGACCGGGCTCATGGCTGCGCCTCCTGGTCGAGCTGCACGAGGGTCACGGGCGTCAGCAGCGCGTCGCCGATGCTCGCGCAGAGCCGGTACAGCGGCCCGGCGAACACGGTCAGCGCGATCGTGACCGCGACCATGCCGGCGGTCGTGGCGGTCATGATGCGGGGGATGACCCGCCGGTCGCCCTGCTCGTCGGCGGCCGGCGCGTCGCTGAGGTACGAGATGCGCTCCACGACGGCGGGCTCCTCCGCGTGGTCGTCGTCCTCGCGCCAGAACGCGAGGTTCCACGCGCGCATGAGCGTGTAGAGCGTCAGCAGCGACGTCACCACGCCGCCCACGATCAGCACGTACATGAGCGGCGTGCCCACCTCGGCGGCGGCGTCGAACAGCGCGAACTTGCCGATGAAGCCCGAGAACGGCGGGATGCCCCCGAGGTTGATCGCCGGGATGAAGTAGAGCACCGCGATCACCGGCGCCGCGCGCATCAGCCCCTTGACCTTGAGGATCGACGTCGACCCGGCGCGGCGCTCGATGAGCCCCACCGCGAGGAACAGCGTCGTCTGCACGATGATGTGGTGCACCATGTAGTAGATCGTGGCGCCGAGGGCGAGCGGGGTCGCGATGCCGAGGCCGAACACGAGATAGCCGACGTGGCTGACGAGCGTGAACGACAGGATCCGTTTGAGCTCGGCCTGCGCGAGCGCGCCGAGCACGCCGACGATCATCGTCGCGAGCGCCACGATGAGCAGCAGCGTGTTCACGTCGTTGTCGCGGAAGATCTGCGTCTCGGTGCGGATCATCGCGTAGACGCCGACCTTGGTCAGCAGGCCCGCGAACACCGCCGTCACCGGCGCCGGCGCGGTCGGATACGAGTCCGGCAGCCAGAACGACAGCGGGAAGACCGCCGCCTTGATGCTGAACGCGAGCAGCAGCATGAGGTGCAGCACCAGCTGCGTCGACTGCGGCAGCTGGGTCATCCGTTCGGCGAGCTGCGCGATGTTCACCGTGCCCAGTGCCCCGTAGATCGCGGCGATCGCGGCGAGGAAGAGGATGGATGACACCAGCGAGACGACGATGTAGACGACGCCGGTGCGGATGCGCGACTCGGTCGATCCGAGCGTGATCAGCACGTACGAGGCGACGAGGAGGATCTCGAACCCGACGTAGAGGTTGAACAGGTCGCCCGCGATGAACGCGTTGAAGATGCCCGCCGCGAGGATCAGGTAGGTCGGGTGGAAGATCGTGACGGGGGTGTCGTCGTCGCCGTCGGCGGCGCCCTGGCCGACCGAGAAGAGGAGGACGCCGAGCAGCACGATCGCCGAGATCACGACGAGGAGCGCCGCGAGCCGGTCGACGTAGAGCACGATGCCGAACGGGATCGGCCAGCCGCCCACCGACACCGCGATCGCCTGCCCCGACGAGTCGACGGCGTACAGTAGCACGGCCGCGATCACCATGACGAGCGTGAGCGTCACGATCGAGACGCCGACCTGCACCCGGCGGCGGCGGCCGAAGATCAGCGCGACGCCCGCACCGAGCAGCGGCAACGTGACGAGCAGGGGGACGAGCGCGCTCATCGGGCGTCACCCCCGTCGCGGTCCTCAGCTCGGCGGTCGGTGGGGGCGTCGTCGCGGATGCCGTCGACGTCGCGGTGGCGCAGCACGGTGATGGGGGCGGTATCCGTTCCGATGAAGTCGGTGGTGGCGTCGTCGTCCTCGTCCTCGATCGAGGTCTCATCGTCCATCTGCTCCTCGTCGTCCTCGGTGCGGGAGCGGACGGCGAGGTCGACCTCGTCGTCGTGCACCGTGTCGGCCTGGCCGAGCTGCCACGAGCGGTAGATGAGGGCGAGGAGGAACGCCGAGACGGCGAAGGTGATGACGATGGCGGTGAGGGTGAGGGCCTGCGGGAGCGGGTCGCTCATGTCTTCGGGATCGGCGGCGCCGTAGAACGGGGCGACGCCCGGCCGGCCCATCACGATCAGCAGGAACAGGTTCGCGGCGTTGCCGAGCAGCAGGAATCCGATCAGCACGCGGGTGAGGCTGCGCTCGAGCATCGCGTAGACGCCGGCGGCGAAGAACACGCCCATGATGATGACGAGCACGAGGGAGACGGTCACGACGCGCTCACCCCCGGCATCCCGTGGGCGCCCTGCACCGCTTCGGGTGCCTGACCGGCGGCCGGCGGCTGGGCCTGGCGGAGCGCCTGCGTCTGCCGGTCGACCTCGCCGCCGAGCGAGCGCAGCACGTCGAGCACGAGCCCGATGACCACGAGGTACACACCGATGTCGAACAGGGTCGACGTGACGAACTCGACGTGCCCGATGACGGGCAGGTCGGCCTCCCAGAACCAGCTCGTGAGCGGCGCCGCACCGAACAGCAGCGGCACGACGGCGCACGCGATGGCGAGCGTCATTCCGGCGCCGAGCAAGCGCCCGGCATCCGTCGGCGCCGCGGCGCCCAGCTCGTAGCGCCCGCCGGCGATGTAACGCATGACGAGGGCCATGCCGGCGACGAGGCCGCCCGCGAAACCGCCGCCGGGCAGGTTGTGGCCCGCGAAGAGCAGGTAGATCGACACGACGATGATCGTGTGGAAGAGCACGCGCACGATCACCTCGAGCATGATCGAGCGGTTCTCGGGTCGCATGCGCTGACCGCCGACGAGCCATGCCTGCCTCGTGCTGCTCGACCCGGCGGTGCGTGCGCGCAGGCCTTCGGAGGTCTCGACGAGGGGGCGGCGGGTGCGGGTCGCCCCGGTGGGGAGCGCCGAGATCGACTGCGAGATCAGATCGGAGCGGTGCGTCACGAACACGAGCGAGGCGACACCGGTGGCGGCGAGGATGAGCACCGACAGCTCGCCCATCGTGTCCCACCCGCGCAGGTCGACGAGGGCGACATTCACGACGTTCTTGCCGTGGCCGAGGTTATAGGCGAGGTCGGGGAAGGCGGTCGAGATGGGTTCGGCCACGCGTGCGCCGGCCGCGACGAGCGCCACCATCGCCATCGTCGCGCCGACCGCGACGGCGAGCACCATGCGGGCCACCGGCCACACCGACGCGTTGTGCTCGCCCATACGCGCCGGAATGCGCCGCAGCACGAGCGCGAACGTCACGAGCGTCACCGTCTCGACGAGAATCTGCGTGAGCGCCAGGTCGGGCGCGCCGCTCGTCGCAAACAGGGCCACCATGCCGAGCCCCGTGACCGAGACGAGCACGACCCCTGTGTACCGCTTCTGCGCGCGCACGGCGACGAGGCCCGCGATGATCATGATGGGCGCCGCCATGAGCTGCATGGGCGTCTGCCACAGGTCGAACGACACGCGCCACTCCGGGCTGGCGAGCAGCGCCGTGCCCTCGGCCGCGACGAACACGACGAAGATCGTGCCGACATAGACGGGCAGCGATCCGCGCTGCGTGAGCGTCGTCGTCAAGACGGCGACGCGCGCGATGCCGCGCAGCGTGCCGTTGTAGACGTCGGCCGCGGTGAACGGCAGAAGGCGGCGCGGCACGCGGCGCGTGCGCTGCGCGACCCAGAACAGGCCCGCGCCGAGAGCGATGCTCGCGAGCGAGAGGAAGAGCGCCGGCTCCCACCCGTGCCAGAGCGCGAGGTGGTACGGATGCCCCTCACCGCCCGCGCTCGGCAGCGTGTCGGCGTAGCCCGAGAAGGCCACATCGAGCAGCGGGGCGGCGAAGCCCGCGATGAGCGTGAGGGCGGACAGCATGACCGGAGAGGCGATGAACCCCATCGGCGGATCGGGCCACCGCGTCTGCGGCATCTTCTCGCCCGACGCGTCGCGCTTGGTCCAGAACGCTCCCCAGATGAAACGCAGACCGTAGGCGGTGGTCAGCACCGACCCCAGCACGATGCCGATGAGCGGGATCACGGCATCCGGTCGCGAACCCCCCTCGATGAGCGAGGCGAGCACCGCCTCCTTCGCGACGAAGCCGACCGTGGGGGCGAGCCCGACCATCGAGCCGACCGCGACCATCGAGGCGATCGCGAGGGTGGGCGCCTGTCTGCCGACGCCGGAGAGCTCGCCGATGTCACGGGTGGACAGCTGCCGGTCGATCACGCCGACGACGAGGAACAGCGCCGACTTGAACAGCGCGTGTCCGACGAGCAGGGCGAGGCCGGCGAGCGCGGAGTTGCGCTCCCCGTAGCCGAGCACGACGGTGAGCATGCCGAGCTGGCTGACCGTGCCGAAGGCGAGGATGCGCTTGAGGTCGGATTCGCGCAGCGCCTGCAGCCCGCCGAGGAGCATCGTGAACAGGCCCAGGCCGATCACCATCGGCCGCCAGGGCTCGCTGTGCGCGAAGGCCGGCGCGAGGCGGGCGATCAGATAGATGCCCGCCTTGACCATCGCCGCCGCGTGCAGGTAAGCGCTGACCGGGGTGGGCGCGGCCATCGCGCCCGGCAGCCAGAAGTGGAACGGGAAGATGGCCGACTTGCTCAGCGCGCCCACGAGCAGCAGCACGATCGCCGTGTTGATCAGGGCGCTGCCGGCGAGCGCCGACCCGGCGGCCGTGTACGCGGCGAGGATCTCCGACAGGCTCGTCGTGCCGGCCTGCACGACGAGGATGACCGCGCCGACGAACATCGCGAGCCCGCCGAGCGTCGTCACCAGGAGCGCCTGCAGGGCGGCTCGGCGGCTCGCGCCACGCGCGTGGTAGAAGCCGATGAGCAGGTAGGACAGGATGCTCGTGATCTCCCAGAACATCACGAGCACGATGAGGTCGTCGGTGAGGACGAGGCCGTACATGGCGCCCGCGAAGGCGAGCAGGCTCGCGGCGAACATGCCGACGCCGGGCTTGACCCGCTTCTTCCGCGCGCTGCCCGCGGTGGCCGTGGCGCCGGCGGTGCCCTGGGAACTCTTGGCGCCCTTGGAGCTCTTGGCGTCGGCATCCTTCGTCGTGTCGGCGAAGTACCAGCGGCAGTAGATCATGACGAGCGCGCCGACGCCGGTGACGATGAGCGCCATCAGCCAGCCGAGCGTGTCCATGCGCATCGACAGCGAGAGCCCGAGCGACGGGATCCAGGCGTACGACTCGGTGAGCACCTCGCCCGAGACGACCCGCGGCGTCTGCAGCGCGGTGTACACGAACGCGATGATCGGCACGAGCGCGGCGACTAAGAAGCCGCGCGGTCCGAGCCTGCCCATCAGCCACGGCAGCGCCAGCGGCAAGACCGCGAACGCCACCAGAAGAACCAGCAAGCGGGCCTCCTGACTGTCGCGGGGGGTCGGACTCCCAGTCTACCGGGGTCGGGACAGCGGTCCGGTCATCGGACCCGCTACGGCCGGAGCATCCCGTGCGCCCGGGCGTGCGAGACGGCGGCCGTCCGCGAGGTCACGCCGAGCTTCGTGAACACGTGCACGAGGTGCGACTTCACGGTCGCCTCGGTGATGTGCAGCCGCGCGGCGATCGCGCTGTTGGTCGCCCCGTCGGCGACGAGCTGCAGCACCTCGAGCTCGCGCCCCGACAGGGCCGCCTGCGGGCTCCGCATCCGCGACAGCAGCCGGCCGGCGATGGCGGGGGCCAGGGCACTCTCGCCCGCAGCCGCGGCGCGCACGGCGGCGAGCAGCTCGTGCGGCGGGGCATCCTTCAGCAGGTATCCGCTCGCCCCCGCCTCGACGGCGCTGAGGATGTCGCCGTCGCTGTCATAGTTCGTCAGCACGAGCACGGGCGGGGCCAGGTCTGCGGCGCGGATGCGCGTGGTGGCGTCGGCACCGGTCGTCGCCTGCCCGAACTGCAGGTCCATCAGCACCAGGTCGGGAGTCAGCTCCGCGGCGGCCGCGACCGCCTCGTCGGGGGTCGTCGCCTCGCCGACGACGACGATGTCTTCGGCGGCTTCGAGCAGAGCGCGAAGGCCGGCACGCACGACCGGATGGTCGTCGGCGATGACAATGCGGATCATGCGGAGCCTCCGTGCAGAGTGACGGTGAGGGTCGTGCCCTGGCCGGGGGCGCTGTCGATCGCGAGCTCGCCGCCGAGCTGCTCGACCCGCTCGGCGATCGCGCGCAGACCGAACGACCCGGCGGCCGCCGCCCCGGCTCGCACCTCCGCGGGGTCGAACCCGACGCCGTCGTCGCGGACGACGAGGATGGTACCTTCAGGCGCGGCGTCGAGGACGAGCTCGATCGTGTCGGCGTGGGCGTGCTGCCCGATGTTCGCGATCGCCCCCTGCGCGATGCGCAGAAGCGCGGTCTGCTCGTCCATCCGCAGCACGGACTCATCGCCGGTGACCTCGACGCACACCGTGCGGCCCGCCTGCGCGCCCTGCGCGCCGAGCCGCTGCAGTGCCGCGGCGAGGCCACCTTCGAGGGTAGGCGGGGCGAGTTCCCGGATGAAGCGGCGCGTGTCGGCCAGTCCCTCGGCCGCCGTCTCGCGGGCGAGGCGGATGTGCTCGATGCCGGGCCGGTCGCCGTCGGCCGCCTCGGCCGCGTGCAGCAGCATCTGGATGCTCGACAGGCCCTGCGCGACGGTGTCGTGGATGTCGCGCGCGAGACGCCCCCGCTCGGCGAGCACGCCCTGCTCGCGCTCGGCTGCCGCAAGCCGGTC
The DNA here is from genome assembly GCF_020905435.1 of Microbacterium sp. F2E. Classification (NCBI taxonomy): domain Bacteria; kingdom Bacillati; phylum Actinomycetota; class Actinomycetes; order Micrococcales; family Microbacteriaceae; genus Microbacterium; species Microbacterium sp. F2E. The sequence continues at coordinate 39,803 of NZ_JAJJIB010000015.1, forward strand.
GCGCGTGCGAATGAGCTCACTGAGCAGCGCCTCGCGTTCGGCCGCCTCACGCGCGAGTGCGCGGTAGCCGAGGCCGATCAGCAGAGCCACCCCCGCCCCGACGAGCGGCCCGACGACCCCGCCCATCGTGAAGCCGCCGTGCAGACCCAGGGCGACCACGGCGATGAGGGTCGTGACGACGACCGCGATCGGTCCGGCGGCACCCCGCAACACGTGCAGATAGAGGAAGAACAGCGGGAAGACCAGGTACGCCGCTTCGGGCACGAGGATCAGCAGCGCGACCCAGCACACGGTCAGCGCGACGATCCACGCGGCTCCCGCCGCCGCTCGGCGGCGCGGCGCCAGAGCGGTGATGCGCGCTCCGAGCAGGTACAGCACGGCGAAGCATCCCGCGAGCGCCAGCGCCGCGCCCATCGTGCTCGGCCGGACGATGAGCACGCGCACGACGACCACCGCGAGCAGGGCCGCCGACAAGAGGTGCAGACCTGTGCGCAACCCGACGAAGACGGGGGTGAGGGTGCGGTGCGCCATGTCGGTCTCAGCGTACGTGCGGAGCCCCGCGCGCGTGATCCATCGAAAGTCGGATCGACACCGTGAACTATGCGGCGATGACCGGGCGCGACGAGATGACGAGGCTGGATGTCGGCGGCGGGAGATCCCCGATCGCAGAAGGGAGACACCGTGTTCGTCGCTTGGCGAGACCTGCGCGTCGCGCGCGGACGCTTCGTGCTGATCGGTTCCGTCGTCGCGCTCATCACTCTGCTCGTCGGCTTCCTCGCCGGCCTGACCGGTGGCCTGGCGGCGCAGAACGTGTCGGCGGTGCTCGCACTACCCGGTGATCGACTCGTGCTGCAGGCACCCGACGCGGGCACGCGGGCGTCGTTCTCGCAGTCGGCGCTCGATGACGAGACCGTGTCGGCATGGCAGCACGCCGAGGGCGTCGCCCAGGTCACTCCGATCGGGATCGTGCAGGGGCGGGCGGCGCGCGCGGATGCCTCCGACGCGGGCGGGTCCGCGACGGGCGTCGCGCTCTTCGGCATCCCGGGCGATGCGGCGCCGTCGACCGTGACCGCGCTGGCTCCCCGTGCCGACGACCACGCGGGCCTGTCGGCCGGCGCGGCGAAGGCGCTCGATGTCGCCGTCGGCGACCACATCACCGTCGCCGGCACGAGCTTCGTCGTCGACACCATCGGCGGGGATGCGTGGTACAGCCACACGCCGGTCGTCGCGCTCACCCCGGCGGCGTGGGCCGACACCGACCGCCGCCTGGGCGGCGACGGCGACGCTACCGTGCTCGCCGTGTCGGGATCGCCCGACTGGGATGCCACGGCGGCGCGCACGCACACCACCGCCGCTCCTGCTGTGCAGAGCCTCACCGCGCTGGAGACGTTCACGTCGGAGGTCGGATCGCTGGCCCTGATGATCGCGATGCTGTTCGGCGTCTCGGCGCTCGTCGTGGGCGCGTTCTTCACGGTGTGGACCATGCAGCGCGCCGGCGACATCGCCGTGCTGAAGGCGCTCGGCGCGTCGACCGGCTCGCTCGTGCGCGATGCGCTCGGCCAGGCCTTCGTCGTCCTCGTCGTCGGGATCGGTGTCGGCATCGGCGTCGTCGCGGTGCTCGGCTCTCTCGCCGGCGGCGCGCTCCCCTTCGTGCTCAGCCCCCTCACCACTGTGCTGCCCGCGACGATCATGGCCGCGCTCGGCCTCGCTGGCGCCACGGTCGCCCTCCGCACCGTCACCCATGCCGACCCCCTCACCGCGCTCGGGAGCAGCCGATGATCACCCTCGACGACGTCACCCTCACCTTCCCCGATGGCGATTCGCGCATCACCGCGGTCGATCACGTGTCGCTGAGCGTTCCGGCGGGTCGGGTCACCGGGATCACCGGCCCCTCCGGTTCGGGGAAGTCCTCGCTGCTCGCGGTGGCGGCGACCCTCATCCACCCCGACTCGGGGAGCGTGCGCATCGGCGGGATCGAAGCGGCGACACTGAGCCGCGGCGAGGCGACGGCGCTCCGACGCGAGCGCATCGGCATCGTCTTCCAGCAGTCGAACCTGCTCCCCTCGCTCACCGCGCGCGAGCAGCTGCTCGTCATGGGTGAGCTCGGCGGTTCGGCGGCCGGCCGCCGGGCCGCGATCCGCGAGCGAGCCGACGAGCTGCTCGACGCCGTGGGGCTCGCGGCGCACGCCGGCAAGCGCCCCGCGCAGTTGTCGGGCGGTCAGCGTCAGCGAGTCGCGATCGCGCGCGCTCTCGTGCACGGACCCGACGTGCTCCTCGTCGACGAGCCGACGAGCGCGCTCGATCAGGAGCGGGGCGCCGACATCATGGACCTCATCGCCCGGCTCACCCACGAGCGCGGCACGGCGACCATGCTGGTCACCCACGACCTCGTCCACCGCGAGTCGCTCGACGACCTGGTCACGGTGGTCGACGGAGCGATCACCGCACCGGCCGCGCCCCGGCACCCGACGGACGCGGTCGCCGTCGGGTGACGCGCCGGCATCGGACCGGCGAAGTCGCGCTCAGCGGGGGAGCGGTCCGGTCGTATTCCCCTCGCGGAACGTGCATGTGAAGAGCACGGATGCCGGGGCGCGGCCGTCGAGCATCGCCGCGACGGCGGCGCCCGCCGCGCGGCCCTTGTCGGTCGGCGCCTGCACGAGCGTCGTGAGCTCGTAGGGCGACAGACCGTCGACGGGCACCCCGTCGAAACCGGTCACGCTGACGTCCTCGGGGACGCGGAGGCCCGCCTCTTCGGCGGCGCGGATGACGCCCGCGGCGAGCAGGTCGCTCTGGGCGATCACGGCGGTCGGGCGGCGCTCCGGGTCGGCGAACAGCACCCGCCCCGCGAAGACGCCCTGGTCGATCGAGCTTCCCGCCGTCGCCAGCGCGGGGGCATCCGGGTAGACATCGCGCGCGCCGTCGAGCCGTTCACGGGTGACGTCGATCGTGATCTCCGCGTCGGGCTCGATCCATCCGCCCGCGACCGCCGCGCTCGAGCGCAGGGTGACGATCGCCACGTCGGTGTGGCCGAGGCCCCGCAGGTGCGCGGCGGCGGTGCGCTGCGCCTCGCGGTTGTCGAGCAGGATGCGGGGCACGTCGTCGCCCGCGTCGCCCTCGATCACGACGATCGGCAGCCCGCGCAGGTGTGCGGTCTCGAGCGAGGCGCGCAGCGGCGCATCGCAGCCGATCAGCACCGCGGCATCCACCGGCACGGTGAGCAGAGTCGGCGCGTTCTCGATCTCGGGCGATGAGCGCAGCAGCAAGAGACCGGCGCCGAACGGCGCGACCGCCTCGGCGAGGCCGTCCATCATGAGCCGTTGCACGGGGTCGAGGAACAGGTGGTTGAGGCTCGAGCCGACCACGACGCCGACGATGCCGCTGCGTCCGCGCCGGAGGGATGCCGCGCGGGGGTCGGGCCCGGTATAGCCGAGCGAGGCCGCCGCGTCGAGCACGCGCTGGCGGGTGGCATCCGAGACGGGGGTCTTTCCGCTGAACACCACGGATGCCGTCGAGGCCGAGACCGCGGCCTCGCGCGCGACGTCGGAGATGGTGGCGCGTCGGCTCGTCACCCTTGAATGGTAACCCGCCCACACGCCGGGGGTCGAATCGATTCGGTAGACTGTGTCGGTGACCGCTTCCTCCACCCTCGGCCGCCCGCAGCTGGTGCACTGGCGCACGGCGATCTTCACGCTGTTCCTCCTGTGCGGGCTCACCTTCGCCTCGTGGGCGTCGCGGCTGCCGGCGGTCAAGCAGAATCTCGGCATCGACGACTTCGAGGTCGGCGTGCTGCTGTTCGCGATGGGGGCGGGCTCGCTCATCGGCGTCATGTCGGCGAACGTCATCGTCGCGCGCTGGGGTGCGCGGCGCGGGCTCTCGGTCACCCTCGTCGGCGTCGCGATCGGCCTGTTCGTCGCCGCGCTCGGGGTCGACGCGCTGGGGTCGTACCCGGTCGCGGTCGTCGGGCTCGCCCTGATGGGGCTGTCGTTCGGAGCCACCGACGTGATGATCAACGTCGAGGCCGCCTCGGTCGAGCAGGCCTTCGGCCGCACCCTGATGCCGCTCTTCCACGCGTTCTTCAGCCTCGGCACGGTCGCCGGCGCCGGCATCGGCGTCGCGATGGCGGCGTGGGGCGTCGGGGTCACGTGGCACCTCGGCGTCGTCGCCGTCGTGTGGTTCGTGATCACGGGCGTCGCTCTGCGCTTCGTTCCGGCCTCCGAGCGGATCGCCGAGAAGGCGGTCGGCGCCGTGCCGCCGCGTCGCGAGCGGATGCACGCGGCGCTCGAGGTGTGGCGCGACCCGCGCACCTACGCGATCGGCGCGATCATCCTCGGCATGGCCTTCGCCGAGGGCAGCGCCAACGACTGGCTGACGATCGCCGTCGTCGACGGCCACGGCGAGACCGAGGCGACGGGCGCGATCTTCCTCACGGTGTTCTCGGTGTCGATGACGGTGTTCCGCGCGATCGGCGGACCGCTGGTCGACCGGATCGGCCGGGTGTGGACGCTGCGCGCCCTCTCGATCGCCGCCGGGATCGGCCTCGTGATCTTCATCCTCGCGCCGAACCTGCCGATCGCGTTCGTCGGCGTCGCCCTGTGGGGCGCCGGCGCCTCGCTCGGGTTCCCGCTCGGCATGTCGGCCGCGGCGGACGATCCCACCAAGGCCGCGGCATCCGTCTCGGCGGCGGCGACCATCGGCTACGTCGCGTTCCTCTGCGGCCCGCCCGTGCTCGGCTGGATCAGCCACCAGATCGGCATCCTCAACACCCTCTGGATCATCGTCGCCCTCATCGCGATGAGCGGCCTCACCTCCGGCGCCGCCAAGCCGATCGCCGGGTCGAAGGTCGGCACCGGCCACCACTGACCCGGAGCGGGTCGCGGCCCGGCGGCTCGCCCGCTCCCGCGCCCGCGCCCATGCCGCCCGTGCCCGCCCCCGCCCGTGCCGTTTGCAGGAGTTTCACGCCGCCGCGGTCCCCAGAACCCGGCTCGCCCGGCGTGTCGTGTGGTCTGATCCTGCAAACGGCACGCCCGGTCGCCGCGAGTCCCACCGCAACCCGCCCCCGCGCGGCAAAGCCGGGCCGGGGAACTGCGAGACTTGTCGGGTGCGTCTCATCGTTGCCCACTGCTCCGTCGACTACTCCGGGCGGCTGAACACTCACCTCCCCCTCGCGACGCGGCTCATCATGATCAAGGCCGACGGCACGGTCGCGTTCCACCGCGACATCCAGCACGCGCCGCTCAACTGGATGAGCCCGCCGTGCACGCTGACCGTCGAGCAGCCCGACGCCGAGTCGGCCTCGGCCGGCGTCATCGAGCACTGGCGCGTGACGCACGCGAAGACGGGGGATGCCCTGCTGGTGCGCATCTACGAGGTGCTGCACGACTCGGCGCACGAGCTCGGCATCGACCCGGGGCTGCAGAAGGACGGCGTCGAGGCCGATCTGCAGCGGCTGCTGGCCGAGCAGGTGGATGTCATCGATCCGCACGCGACCCTCGTCAGGAGGGAGTTCCCGACCGCGATCGGCCCCGTCGACCTGCTGCTGCGAAACCCCGACGGCGGCACGATCGCCGTCGAGGTGAAGCGGCGCGGCGACATCGACGGCGTCGAGCAGCTGACCCGCTACCTCGAGCTGCTCAACCGCGACCCGCACCTCGCGCCGGTGGCCGGCGTCTTCGCCGCGCAGGAGATCAAGCCGCAGGCGAAGGTGCTGGCCGGCGACCGTGGCATCCGGTGCGTCACCCTCGACTACGAGGGCATGAAGGGCACCGAGTCGGGTGCCCCGCGCCTGTTCTGATCCGGGCACCGCGGGGCTGGATAGGCTGGATGCCATGACGTTGCGATCGCCCTGGACCTGTGTGCTGTGGGATGTCGACGGCACGGTGGTGGATGCCTCGGAGGGAATCCTGCGCCGCCTCGCGATCGCGCTCGAGCACTTCGGCAAGCCGGCCGCGACCCGTGAGGAGCTCGTGCACTGGATCGGGCCGCCGATGTTCGAGTCGTTTCAGACGAACGTCGGCATGACCCCCGACGAGGCCTCGGAGGCGGTGGCCTACTACCGGATGATCGGCAAGGCCGACGGATACACGACCGGCGCGAAGCTGTACCCGGGCATCGGCGAGCTGATCTCCGATCTCGATGCGGCCGGCGTCGCGCAGGCGACGGCGAGCTCGAAGCCCGAGAACCAGGTGTCGGCGCTCGTCGATCACTTCGACCTCGCGCCGCATCTGCAGGCCGTGGTCGGGGCGACGCCCGACGAGAAGACGTTGGCCTCGAAGTCCGACATCGTGGCCGAGGCGCTGCGGCGGCTGCAGGCCGCCGGCGCCGACACCTCGCGCCCGGTCCTGATCGGTGATCGCCACCACGATGTCGAGGGCGGGGCGACGCAGGGCGTTCCGGTGATCTTCGTGCGCTGGGGCTTCAGCTGGCCGCACGAGAGCGAGGGTGCGGCCGCGGCCGTCGACACCCCCGAAGAGCTGCGCGCGCTGCTCCTCATCGAGGACTGAGAAGCTCGCCCCCAGGCCCGGCCCAGGCCCAGGCCCCGGCACCAGCCCCGGGCGCCGGGTACGCGAAAGGCGCCGCGGTCCGGGTGGACCACGACGCCTTCAGCGATCGTTGAGAGCTCGCGCTGGCGCGAGCCGTCACAAGATCAGAGGGGTCGGATGTTCTCCGCCTGCAGGCCCTTGGGGCCCTGGGCGATCTCGAACTCGACGCGCTGGTTTTCCTCGAGGGAGCGGTAGCCGCTCGACTCGATGGCGGAGTAGTGAGCGAAGACGTCTGCGCCGCCCTCATCGGGAGCGATGAACCCGAAGCCCTTCTCCGAGTTGAACCACTTGACGGTGCCCTGCGTTGCCATGAACTGCCTTACTGACGTGCGATGACGACGCGAGTGCGCCGACACCGACAAACCTAGCCGCGGGAGGCACTTTCCGCATCATCCTTTTGTCTAAGGTGACACAAACGTTGCAACATCCCCTCGCGTTCGACCCGCTCGCCACGCCCGGAAACCATTCGACGCCCGGGCGCATCGCGCTTGGCGCGTCGCCCGGGCGTCGACGGATCCCCCCGGATAGGTCACGCTCAGCGTGACAGGGCCCAGACTACTGATATATCGGGGCGGTCAGGAGGTCCTGTGGATGGGAATCCGCCCAGAGATCGTGCAGGAATCGCGCCATATCGCGACCGGATTGCACGGCCGGCGACACGGCGTTTCAGCTCCGGCACTCGTAAACTGTCGGGCGATGAGAGCAACGCTTGACCCGATCCGCCTGAACGGCGGCACGATCCTCAGCGACGAGGTCTACGCGCGCATCGGGGCGGCTATTCTCGACGGCACGCTTCCGGCCGGAGCGCGGCTGCGCGACGTCGAGCTCGCCGAACAGCTCGGGGTCTCCCGCACGCCGGTACGCGAGGCGCTGCAGCGCTTGGAGCGCTTCGGCCTGGTCGAGGTGGCCGTCGGCCGGTACACGCGGGTGTCGGAGCCGAGCGATCGGCTGCGCGAAGAGACCGGCGAGTTCACCGCCTACTTCATGGGCAACGCCCTGCGCATCGCGCTGCAGCGGTGCAGCGACGATCAGCTCGCCGCGATCGTCGAAGCGGCGGATGCCGTGGTCGCAGCCGCCCGGCGCGAAGACGGGCTGTCGCTGTTCGAGGCATCCACGACGATGTTCCAGCAGGTGACGCGGGGCACCGGAAACTCGGTGTTCATCGGGTTCATCCATGAGGCCGCGCTCGCGATCGAGCGGAATCTGCGGGGCTGGCAGCCGTTCAGCGGATGCCCGATCGCGCCTGCCGACGGATATCAGGAGCTGCGCACGTGCATCGCGGAGCGCGACGCCGACGGCGCCGAACGGATGCTGCGCTACCTGCACGGCCTGGCCTGAGCGCGCCCAGGCTGATCGAGCCGCGCGTCATCGGAGTGAACGCGCGGATCACGGGCGATGTTCTCGTCCTGAGCCGCGACTCGTTCATCGACGATGTCGCGACTCAGGACCTGTGGTGCGCGAGGGGGGACTTGAACCCCCACGCCCTTGCGGGCACTGGCACCTGAAGCCAGCGCGTCTACCTATTCCGCCACTCGCGCGTGTCGATGCAGGCATCGACCCAACTTCCCGAGAATATCACGTCGCCGAGGGCGCATCGAACCCGTCTCCCGGCTGTTTGGCGCGTCCACTCAGACTCTGCAACTAGCATGTACGCACCGGTCGCCAGCCTGAGGAGCCCCGTGGGACTACTTGACAGCTTCGAGAAGGGACTCGAGCGCGCTGTGAACAGCGCGTTCGCCAAGTCCTTCCGCAGCGGCATCCAACCGGTCGAGATCGCGGCGGCGCTGCGCACCGAATTGGATGCCAAGGCCGCCGTCGTCAGCCGCGACCGCATCCTCGCCCCGAACGCGTTCGAGGTGCGCATGTCGCCCGCCGACGCCGAGCGGATGCGCTCGATCGGCAGCACCCTCGACACCGAGCTGCACACCCTCGTCGAGAAGCACGCCGCTGCGCAGGGCTTCAGCTTCGCCGGGCCCGTGACGATCACCCTCTCCGCCGACGAGCAGCTGCCCACCGGCACCCTGCGCGTGCTGTCGCAGACCGCCGCCGGAACCGTCTCCTGGCGCGGCGTCGTCGAGATCGCGGGAACGAGGCATCCACTCGTCGCGAGCCGCACGGTCATCGGCCGCGGCAGCGACGCCGACATCACGATCGCCGACGCGGGAACGAGTCGCCGGCACGTCGAGATCCTGTGGGACGGCGAGCGCGCCATGGTGCGCGACCTGGGCTCCACCAACGGCACGCAGCTCGACGGGCGCAAGATCACCGAGGCCCCGCTTCCGCCCGACGGCATCATCACGATCGGCCGCACCGACATCACCTTCCGCGTCATCGCGCAGGCGAGCCCGCCGCGGCCGACGACCTCGGCCGCCGACGCCACGCGCGCGTTCGGGATCGGCGGGCTGTCGTGAGCGAACTGACCCTGCTGCTGCTGCAGGTCGGCTTCCTGATCCTGCTCTGGTTCTTCGTCTTCGCCGTCGTCTACTCGCTGCGCGCCGACCTGTTCGGCGTGAAGGTGCGAAAGCTCGCCGACCCCGCCCCAGCCGCCGCGACACCCGCCCCCGCGCCCGCCGGGGCGAGCGCCGCGACCGCCCCGGTCACCCCGCGACCCTCACGATCCGCCGACGCACCCGCGCGGAACGACACCCGCGGCGACACCCGCCCGGCCGGCCCGCAGCAGGCCACCCGCGACAGCGTCAGCCGCATCGTCATCACAAGCGGCCCGAAGGCGGGCCTCGAGCTCCCCCTCACCGGCGAGCCGCTCACGATCGGCCGCTCCAGCGAATCGGGCCTCGTCATCCGCGACGACTACACGTCCAGCCACCACGCCCGACTCCTCCTGTGGGGCGAGCAGTGGATGCTGCAGGATCTCGACTCGACCAACGGCACCTGGCACGACGGGGCGCGCGTCGCGACGCCCGTGCCCGTGCGGATCGGCGCCCCGATCAAGGTCGGCGCGACGACGTTCGAGCTGCGGAAGTAAGCGGACGCGGTCATGGTCTTCGAGGGGTCGAGCGCCGCCATCTCCCATACCGGGAAGGTGCGCTCCAACAACCAGGATTCGGGGTACGCCGGCTCGAACCTGTTCGTCGTCGCCGACGGCATGGGCGGCCACGCCGGCGGCGACGTCGCCTCGAGCATCGCCGTGCACCGGCTGAAAGACCTCGACCACCCCTTCGCCACGCCCACCGAGGCGGAGGTCGCCCTGCAGCAGGCGATCTCGGCGACGGCGACCGTGCTCATCGACACAGTCTCCGAGCGCCCCGAGCTCGCCGGCATGGGCACCACCGTCAGCGCCCTCGTCATGGTCGACGACTACGCGGTCATCGCCCACATCGGCGACTCGCGCATCTACCTGTACCGCGACGACGCGCTCACCCAGATCACGACCGACCACACCTTCGTGCAGCGCCTCGTCGACTCGGGCCGCATCACCCCGGAGGAGGCCCGCTACCACCCGCGCCGCTCGGTGCTCATGCGCGTGCTCGGCGACATGGATCCCGATCCGCAGATCGACACGTTCATCATGCCGACCCAGCCGGGCGACCGCTGGCTGCTGTGCTCCGATGGCCTGTGCGGCGTCGTCGACGACGCGCACATCTCGAAGACCCTCGGCCAGGGCCTGCCCCCCGGGCGCACCGCCGACCTGCTGCTCAAGCAGGCGCTCGACGCGGGCGCGCCCGACAACGTCACGGTCGTGATCGTCGACGTTGGCGGCAGCCACCCGATGTTCAGCGGCGCCGGCACGATCGTCGGGTCGGCCTCGAACCCCCGCGGCGTCGAGGTGCCCGCCGCCCGCCCCGGCCGCACCAGCTGGCTGCACCCCGGCCGCCAGGCCGCGAACGAGCCCACCCACTTCGAGCCGGCCGCCGAGTTCCTCGAAGAGCTCATCGAAGAAGACCGCCGCCGCGCCCGTCGCCGGCGGGTCTGGTGGATCGTCGGTCTCGCCGTGATCCTCGCGGTGCTCGCCGCGGCGACGCTCGGCGCCTACTCGTGGACCCAGTCGCGCTACTTCGTGGGCGCCGACGACGACACGGTCGTCATCTTCCGTGGCATCCAACAGGACCTCGGCCCCATCTCGCTGTCATCGCCCTATGAGGACACCGGCATCGAGCTCGTCGACCTGCCGTTCTATCAGCGCCTCGCCGTGCAGCAGACGATCTCGGCGCGCTCCCTCGCCGACGCCGAGGCGATCGTCGAGACGATGCGCCGAACGCTGGAGGATGCCCCGTGACCGCCACCGCCGGGGCGGTCACGACCGACACGACCGTCGTGAAGGCGCTGCGCAGAATCCGGATGCCGCAGACCCAGCGCAACCGCGAGCTCGGGCTGCTGCTGTTCGCGTTTCTCATCAATGGCGCGGCCGTCGCCCTCGTGCAGCTCGGGGCCACCGGACACATCGACTGGACGTTCCTCTACTACTGCGGCGGGCTCACCGTGCTCGTGCTCGGGCTGCACATCGTGCTGCGCTACCGCGCGCCGCAGGCCGATCCGTTCGTCGTACCGATCGCGACGGTGCTGTCGGGTCTCGGCCTCGCGATGATCTACCGCATCGACATCGAAGACGGCGACACCGGCTGGGCGGCGCTGTCGACCCGCCAGCTGGTGTGGCTCGTGATCGCGATCGGCGCGGCCGTCGCGATCGTGGTGCTGCTGCGCAACTACCGCGTGCTGCTGCGCTACACGTACGTATTCGGCCTGGCCGGCATCGTGCTGCTGCTGCTGCCGTTCATCCCGGGCCTCGGCACCGACGCGGGCGCGGACGTCTGGATCTCCATCGGCGGCATCTTCTCGTTCCAGCCGGGCGAGCTCGCCAAGATCTGCCTCGCGATCTTCTTCGCCGGCTACCTCGTGCGCACCCGCGAGTCGCTGACCTCGGTCGGCACCCGGTTCCTCGGCATCACGTGGCCGCGCGCCCGCGAGCTCGGGCCGCTCCTGCTGCTCTGGGCCGGCGCCATGGCGATCATCGTGCTGCAGCGCGACCTCGGCACCGGGATGCTCATCTTCGGCATGTTCGTCGCGATGCTCTACGTCGCCACCGGCAAGACGAGCTGGGTCGTGATCGGCCTCACCCTCGTCGCGATCGGCGTCGCCCTCGCGACCACCGTGCTGCCCTACGTGCAGGCGCGGTTCACGAACTGGCTGCACCCGTTCGACCCCGACACGATCAACGACTCGAGCTATCAGCTCGCCAGCGGCATCTTCGGCCTCGCCCACGGCGGCCTCATCGGCACGGGTCTCGGCCACGGCCGGCCGGGCCTCACCCCGCTCTCGCAGAGCGACTACATCTTCCCGAGCCTCGGCGAAGAGCTCGGGCTCATCGGGGTGTTCGCGATCCTCTGCCTCTACATGGTGTTCACGAGCCGCGGCATCCGCATCGGCATGGCGGGGCAGGATGACTTCGGCAAGCTGCTCGCCACAGGCCTGTCGTTCACCCTCGCGCTGCAGGTGTTCATCATGGTCGGCGGCGTGACGGGGCTCATCCCGCTCACCGGACTCACCACCCCGTTCCTCGCCGCGGGCGGCTCGTCGCTCATCGCGAACTGGATCATCGTCGCGCTGCTGCTGCGCATCTCCGACGCGGTGCGCTCCCGGCCCCGGGTGGTGATCGGATGACTCGCGAGCTCAAGCGCCTCAGCATCATCATGGTGGTGATGTTCTTCGGCCTGTTCGGTGCCACCAGCTGGATCCAGGTGGTGCAGGCGCAGACCCTCGCCGAGAACCCCGAGAACCGCCGCACGCTGTACGACTCGTTCGAGGTGCAGCGCGGCTCGATCATCGCGGGCGACGAGGTCATCGCCTCGTCGGTGCCCATCGACGACATCTACAGCTGGCAGCGGCAGTACGCGGATGCCCCGATGTGGGCCCCCGTCACCGGCTACATCAACCCGGTGCTGCAGTCGGCCACCGGCATCGAGCAGGCGATGAACCGGGAGCTGTCCGGCACGGCGAGCTCGCAGTTCCTCTCCCGCGTCGACCAGATCATCACGGGCCAGCCGCCCCGCGGCTCGAACGTGCTGCTGACTCTCGACCCCGCGCTGCAGCGCGTCGCGACCGAGGCGCTCGGGTCGTACCAGGGCGCCGTCGTCGCGATCGAGCCGTCCACCGGCCGTGTTCTCGCGATGGTGACGAGCCCGAGCTATGACACGAACACCCTCGCGGTGCACGACTCGGCGGCGGTCAACACGACCTACCACGAGCTGCTGAACGCCGCGGTCGATCCGCTCGCCAACCGCACGATCGACACGCTGAACCCGCCCGGGTCGACCTTCAAGCTCGTCGTCGCCTCCGCCGCGCTCGCGTCGGGCAAGTTCACTCCCGACTCGACGTTCGCGAACCCGTCGAGCTACGTGCTCCCGGGCACCTCGACCGCGATCCACAATTTCGACGGCAACACGTGCGGCCCGGGCGACCAGGTGTCGCTCGCGACGGCGCTCCGCCTCAGCTGCAACATCCCGATGGCCCAGCTCGCCGTCGCCCTCGGCGACGACGCGATCCGCGACGAGGCGAAGAAGTACGGCTTCAACACGCGCTTCGACATCCCGCTCGCCGTCTCCGCCTCGAACTACCCCGAGGGGTCGCTCTCCGACGACCAGACCGCGCAGACCGGCTACGGCCAGCTCGACGTGAAGGCGACGCCGCTGCAGATCGCGATGGTGTCGGCGGGCATCGCCAACCACGGCATCGTGATGAACCCGCGCATGGTCGACCGGGTCGTGGCGCCCGACCTGACCGTGCAGCAGACCTTCGAGAACACCGAGTTCGGCCGCGCGCTGAGCGAGCAGGACGCCGCCACCATGACGAGCCTCATGATCGCCAATGTCAGCAACGGCGCAGCGAGCGGTGCAAGAATAGAGGGCGTCGACGTGGCCGGGAAGACCGGCACGGCCGAGCACGGTCCCGGTGATCCGTACACCCTCTGGTTCACCGGCTTCGCTCCGGCCGACGACCCCACAGTGGCCGTCGCGGTGATGATCGAGGACGGCGGAGGGCTCGGGCAGTCCGGGACGAGCAACGGGATCGCGGCCCCCATCGCGAAGAAAGTCATAGAGGCGGTGCTGAGCAGATGAGACCGACGCAGGGTGTGAGCTTCGGCGGGCGCTACGAGCTGGTTTCGCGGATCGCGATCGGCGGCATGGGCGAGGTCTGGGAGGCGACCGACCACGTCATCGGCCGTACGGTCGCGATCAAGATCCTCAAAGACGAGTACATGGGCGACCCCGGGTTCCTCGAGCGCTTCCGCGCCGAGGCGCGTCACGCCGCGCTCGTCAACCACGAGGGCATCGCGAGCGTGTTCGACTACGGCGAGGAGAACGGCTCCGCCTTCCTCGTGATGGAGCTCGTTCCCGGTGAGGCGCTGTCGACCATCCTCGAGCGCGAGGGGTCGCTGTCGACCGACAAGACCCTCGACATCGTCGCCCAGACCGCCTCGGCCCTGCAGGCCGCGCACGCGGCGGGCCTCGTGCACCGCGACATCAAGCCCGGGAATCTCCTGATCACCCCCGACGGCCGGGTGAAGATCACCGACTTCGGCATCGCCCGCATCGCCGACCAGGTGCCGCTGACCGCGACCGGTCAGGTGATGGGCACCGTGCAGTACCTCTCGCCCGAGCAGGCGTCGGGCCACCCGGCATCCCCGGCGACCGACATCTACTCGCTCGGCATCGTCGCCTACGAGTGCCTCGCCGGAAAGCGTCCCTTCACCGGCGAGTCGCAGGTGGTGATCGCGATGGCGCAGATCAACGACGCGCCGCCGCCACTGCCGGCGACGATCGCCGAGCCGGTGCGCAACTTCGTGATGTCGATGATCGCCAAAAAGCCCGAGGACCGCCCCGCGACCGCCTCGGCGGTCGCCCGTGCGGCCACGGCGCTTCGCCGCGGCGACGTCGCCGGCGCGGTGGCGATCGTGCCCGCGATCGCCGGGTCGGGATCGGACGACGCGACGCGTCTGCTCACCTCGACGGGCGACGACGGCACGACCCGGATCATGGAGACCACGACGGTCGTCGGCCCCGCCGACGAGGTCGAGGCGCTCGCGGGCGACAAGCCGAAGAAGAAGCAGAGCCCGTGGACGTGGCCGCTGATCGCGCTAATCGTGCTTCTGCTGCTCGTGCTCGGCGGCACGCTGTTCGCCCTGTTCGCGAACCAGGGCGCGAGCCCCGCGCCGATCTCGAGCAGCGCGACCGCGGCCCCCACGCGCACGACCGCGCCGCCCTCCCCGACGCCGTCGGCCACGACGGTCGCACTCGCCGACCTCGGCTTCGTCGGCAAGACGTGCGACGAGGCGCTGCAGATCGCGAACGACCACGGGCTGACCGGCGTGACCTGCGAACGCGGCACGGCCGCCCCGTCGCCCGACCAGGTGGGCCTGATCTACCAGACCAACCCGACCGCCGGAAACGTGCGACTCGACCAGCAGATCGTGCTGACGTTCTACGACGAGCAGACGCCTATGGAGACGCCTGCCGCGCCGACCGTCACGAACGACCCGGCCGGTTCGCAGACCTTCACGGTCACGTGGGACGCGTTCTCGTGCCCCGCGGGCTCGTCGGTCACGGCGTACAACTTCACGGTGATCAACGGCACCTTCGACGCGAACCGCGGCACGACGTACCAGGCGCCGGCGAGCCCGCGGAGCCTCAAGGTCACCGCCGACCCCGGTGCGGAGCCCGGCTCGCTCATCCTCGTCAAGTACACCGCTCAGTGCGGCGACCGCGAGAGCCCCCCGTCGAACGAGGGCCAGGCGCCGATCCCCAGCCAGTCCACGTCGACGCCGACCACCGCGCCATAACGGGCGGTCGATTAGGCTGGCTGTCGAGCCGGTCCAGGGAGAGATGTGTCTGCAGAACGTCGTGTGCTGTCCGATCGCTATGAGGTCGGCGAGCTCATCGGCCGCGGCGGCATGGCGTCGGTCTACCGAGGCCGCGACCTGACGCTCGGCCGCGAGGTCGCGATCAAGATCCTCGAGAGCGATCTGGCCGCCGACGCGACGTTCCGCACCCGGTTCCGCCTCGAGGCGCAGGCCGCCTCCCGCATGTCGCACCCGACGATCGTGCGCGTCTACGACGCCGGCGAAGACGTCGAGACCGACGCCGACGGCACGACGCGCGCCGTGCCGTACATCGTCATGGAGCTCGTCTCGGGCCAGACGCTCAAGGAGATCATCGCGGCCGGTCCGGTCTCGATCGACGACGCCATCCACTACACCGACGGCATCCTCGAGGCCCTCGAGTACTCGCACCGCGCCGGCGTCGTCCACCGCGACATCAAGCCGGGCAACGTCATGGTCACCTCGGCCGGCCAGGTGAAGGTGATGGACTTCGGCATCGCCCGCGCCGTCTCCGACTCGTCGTCGACCGTCGCCGAGACGACGCAGATCCTCGGCACCGCCGCGTACTTCTCGCCCGAGCAGGCCAAGGGCGAACCGGTCGACTCGCGCGCCGACGTGTACTCCGCCGGCGTCGTGCTCTACGAGCTGCTCACCGGCCGCCCGCCGTTCCGTGGGGAGTCGCCCGTCGCGGTGGCGTACCAGCACGTCAGCGAGACGCCCGTCGCACCGTCGGAGATCGTCGACACCGTGCCGCGGTCGTTGGATGCCGTGGTGCTGCGCGCTCTCGCCAAGGATCCGTATCAGCGGTATCAGGATGCGGGCTCGTTCCGCGCCGCACTCGACGCGACCCGCGACGGGCGCACGCCGAGCCGCAAGCAGGTCGGGGCGTTGACGAGCGAGCTGTACGGCGCGAACCCGCGGCAGGCCGCCGAGACGGCGCGCTCACTGCGTCAGCTCTCGACCGACACGACCATGCGGCGCACGCAGGCCGGCCCTCCGGCCGCCTGGATCTGGGCGGGCATCGCGGTGATCGCCGTCGTGCTCATCTCGGTGCTCTTCTGGGTGCTGAACAACCGCCCCGGGACCACCGTGCCGGACAACGCGCGTGTCGTGCCCGACGTCGTCACGATGACGTGGGACCGCGCCAACGAGCTGATGTTCGAGCAGGACCTCGACACCGAGCGCTTCGACGAGAGCAACGACCAGATCGCCGAAGGCAACGTCATCCGCACCGACCCCGCGGCCGGCACGACGGTCGCACCGGGCCAGCTCGTGAAGGTGTACGTGTCGACCGGCCAGAAGATGAGCACCGTGCCCACCCTCGCCGGGCTCAGCACCGATGCGGCCACGACCGCGCTGACGAGCGCCGGTCTCACGCTCGGCGCGGTCACGACCCGCAACGATCCCGACCTCACCGCCGGCACTGTCATCTCGGCCGATCCGGCGGAGGGCTCGGAGATCGCGGTCGGCAGCGCGGTGAACCTCGTCGTCGCGAGCGGAAAGGTGACGCTCGTCGACGTCGTCGGCTACACCGCCGAGGCCGCGCAGCGTGCCCTCTCCGCCGACACGCTGAAGCTCGTTCCGACGATCGTGGAAGATCCCGGATGCCCCGCGAACCCGGGCGCTCCGACGGTCGCCGCTCAGTCGCTCGCGCCCGGCGATGTGCCGATCCACTCCACCGTTGAGCTGAAGGTCTGCACCGGCCGCTGACCCGCGCAGACGACGCGCCCGCGCTACGGGCGCCGGTGCGGTGACAGCGCCGCGCCGCGCGCGGCCGCACCGGGGCATCCGACCCGCTCGAGCCAGTTGCCGAGCAGCCGGTACCCGCCCTCGGTCAGCACCGCCTCGGGGTGGAACTGCACGCCCGCAAGCGGCAGCGTGCGGTGCGCGAGCGCCATGACGACGCCCGAGGCCGTCGCCGCGGTCGCGACGAGTGGCGTACCGCGCAGAGAGGCGGGTTCGACGGCGAGCGAGTGGTAGCGCGTCGCGGTGAAGGGGGAGGGCAGCCCCGCGAACAGGTCGTCGCCGTCGCGGCGCACCTCGCTCGTGAGTCCGTGCATGAGCTCGGGAGCCTCCGACACCCGCGCGCCGAAGGCGACGGCGAGCGCCTGGTGGCCGAGGCACACACCGAGCAGGGGTGTGCCTCGCCGCGCCGCCGCACGGACGATGTCGATCGACGCGCCCGCGCGCTCCGGCGTGCCCGGCCCGGGGGAGACGAGCACGCCCGCGAAGCCCGCGATGGCGGCGTCGGCGTCATCGACGGCATCCGCCTCGATCATCACCGTCTCGGCGCCGAGTTCGTGCAGGTATCCCACGAGGGTGTGCACGAAGCTGTCGTGGTTGTCGACGACGACGACCCGCTCAGCCACCGACGGTGGACTCCTGCGGGGTGACGAACTGCGAGATCCACGGGAAGACGTACCAGAACAGCCCGTACAGGATCGCGGCGACGAGGATCAGCAGGATCAGCACGCGCACCCACGCGGGGCCGGGCAGAACGCGCCAGAGTGCGGCGTACATCAGGCGGAGGCTCCTTGCGTCGGCGCCGCGAGCGAGGCGGGGGGTCCGGATGCCGCGGGGGTGAAGTCCTCGAACACGGCGTAGGCGATGATCCGTTCGAGCATGTTGAGCTTGGGGGCGCAGCTGGTGAGGGTCAGGTAGCGTCCGTTCGCCGCGACGCCGACCTGCTGCGGCACGGGCAGCAGCACCTCGACCTGGGTGTCCTGCACGTACTCCAGGGTGCGGAACCGGTAGGTGTACCAGCCGTCCGGGGTCTGGATGACGATCGCGTCGCCGATGACGAGCTTGTCGATCGGGTCGAAGGGGGCGCCCGAGGTCCATCGGTGCGCAGCGTAGACGGTGTTGCCCACCCCGCCGGGCATGGCGGTGTCGTTGTAGTGGCCGATCTCGCCCTGGTCGAGGATGTCGGTGCGCGAGGTGCCCGACGCGATCGTGAACTGCCACTCCGGGCCGAATCGCGGCACGAACATCACCCCGAACTTCGTGCCGTGCTCCTGCTGATCCTGCACCGGGATGACCGGGTCGGCCGGCGCCGTCGGGGAGTCGCTCGGGGCGGGGGTGGGGGAGTCGGATGCCTCGGGTGTCGCCGGTGCCGGGCTCGGGGTCATCCAGCTCTGCGAGAGGGCACTGGCCTCCTTGTGCTTCTCGGCGCCGATGATCCAGTCGCCGATCCACATCTGCCAACTGACATAGAGCAGCGCGACGACGCCGGCTGTGATGAGCACTTCGCCGAGCACGCCGAGGATCGAGACCCGGCGCCGCGGTGCCGCGGCCGCGGCGGAACTCCCGGCTTCGCGGTGCACGCGTCGCGTGCGCGGCTGAGTGTCCCCCATAGTCGGATTCTCGCACAGCACGGCTGGGGCGCGGCTGGCAGGTAGAATCACCGCATGGCACGTTCTGGCAACGACGACGAGCAGCTCATCGGGCGCAGCGAGGGTGAAGCGACCCCCAACCCGGTGTGGTTCAAGCCCATCATGCTGGGGCTGATGATCCTGGGGCTGCTCTGGGTCATCGTCTTCTACCTCAGCGGCCAGGCTCTGCCCATCCCCGGCATCGGCGGCTGGAACCTCGTGATCGGCTTCGGCATCGCGTTCATCGGGTTCTTGATGACCACCCGCTGGCGCTGATCTTTGTCCACAGCCCTCTCCCGAGGGTGTGAATTACACTGGTGTGATTCATCCCCATCTGTGGAGAGAGGTGTGGATAACTCGCGCTCTCCCCAGCCGTCCTAGCGGTAGACAAGGAGCGGAACGCCGAGCAGGGCGAGGAGCCCGACGGCCACCGCGATGAGCAGCCAGATCTGGGTGCGGCGCTGACGCACCGCCCGCGTGCGGGCGAAGATGAACCCGATGAGCGCGCCGACGAGGCCGCCGCCGATGTGCGCCTGCCAGGCGATGTTCGACCCCGGCAGGAACGTGATCACGAGGTTCAGACCGAGGATCACCGCGATGGCGGTGACGTTCGCGCCCAGGTGCCGCCCGATGACGAACATCGCGCCGAGCAGTCCCCACACCGCCCCCGATGCGCCGGCGACGACCGCCGTCGGCGCCAGCAGTGCGGTGAGCACCGAGCCGCCGAGCGCGCTCAGCAGGTACAGCGCGAGGAAGCGCCAGCTGCCGAGGAGCGGCTCGAGGCTGCGACCGAGCGCCCACAGCGCCAGCATGTTCAGCGCGACATGCCAGATGCCCTGGTGCACGAGCGTCACCGTCACGAGCCGCCACGGCTGCGTGTACGTCAGCGGCAGGTAGAACACCAGCATGCTGCGCAGCGCATCGCCGAACCCCGGGATCATCCCCAGCAGGTAGAAGAAGATGGTGACGCCCATGATCGTGTAGGTCACGACCGGCGTGCCGCTGGAGACGCGCGCGGATGCCCCGCCGCGCGACGACCCGCGCCGACGAGGCATCCGCGTCACCGTCGCCTGCTGCTGCTTCTGCTGCTCGGCCAGGCACTCCGGACAGATCACGCCGACCGGCATCTGCGTCTGGCACTCGGGGCAGATGGTGCGCAGGCACCGCTGGCAGAGCACGAAGCTCTGCCGGTCGGGATGCCGGTAGCAGAAGTTGTCCGGATTGGCCTGGAACGAGGTGTCGGTCACGGGTCGGGTCGGTCTGTCAGCCTGTCGAGGGCGTCAGACCTGCGCGATGTCGATCGAGCTGATGACGACGGGCTCGACCGGACGGTCACCGGCGCCGGTGCGGACGGCCGCGATCTCGTCGACGACGGCCTTGGAGGAGTCGTCGGCGACGGCGCCGAAGATGGTGTGCTTGCCCTGCAGCCACGGGGTCGGGTCGGTGGTGATGAAGAACTGCGAGCCGTTCGTGCCCTCGGCCTTGCCGGTGATGGCGTTGCGGCGCAGGCCCGCGTTGGCCATCGCGAGGATGTAGGGGTCGTTGAAGTTCAGCTCGGGGCTGATCTCGTCGTCGAAGTTGTAGCCGGGGCCGCCGACGCCCTGACCGAGCGGGTCGCCGCCCTGGATCATGAAGTTCGGGATGATGCGGTGGAAGATGACGTCGGAGTAGAGCGGGCCCTCGCCGGGCTTGCCGGTGGCCGGGTCGGTCCACGCCTGCGAGCCGTCGGCGAGGCCGACGAAGTTCGCCACGGTGCGCGGTGCCTGGTCTCCGAAGAGGTTGACGACGATGTCGCCGTGGTTCGTGTGGATGGTCGCTACGGCGGTGTGGATCGTCATGCTCATCATTCTCCCACCTGTCAAGGCCTTCCGTGCCCCGTAGGGTCTGGCAAGATGGGGACAAACGACCCGGATATCAGGGAGGGCCCCGTGAGCCTCAGCCGCAAGCGCAAGAAGGAACTCCGCAAGCTTCAGGACCAGGCGACCACGCTGTGGGAGTCGCAGCAGGTGCTGCTCGGCCAGGCCGGCAACGTCGCCCGTGAGGCCAGCCGCCAGTTGGGCAACTACAAGCGCGAACAGGTGGTGCCGACGGTGCAGCACACGTACGAGAAGTACGCGGCGCCGTATGTCGACCAGTCGGTGCAGACCTCGAAGAAGGTCTACAACGACAAGATCGTGCCCGCGGTCGGCGCCGTCATCGGCTCCGCGCTGTCGGTGTGGGATGCCGCGAAAGAGAAGCGCGACGACCTCGCGGCCGGTCGGGGGTTCACGCCCCTGAACGTCGGCAAGTACCAGAAGAAGGCCGAGAAGTACGGCAAGCAGGCCTCGAAGCACCTCGCGGTGAGCACGGCTCCCGCGCGCAGGGGCATCGGCGCCGGTGGCGTGATCGCCATCCTTCTGGGTGTCGCCGCCGCGGCGGGCGTGCTGTACGCCGCCTGGCAGACCCTGCGTGCCGACGACGAGCTGTGGGTGGCCGACGACCCGCTGCGCGCCCCGGATGCCTGATCCGCTCGATCGCGTTCGCACCGCCGCGGCCGCCCGTGGGCTCGACATCGAGCTGCGCGAGCGGCCGCAGGCGTCGAGCCTGGCGGAGGCCGCGTCGCTTCTGGGCCTGCAGCCCGAAGACATCGTGAAGACGCTCGTCGTCAAGCGCGCGGACGACACGTATCTGTTCGCGCTGATCCCCGGCGACCTGGCGATCTCGTGGCCGAAGCTGCGGGCGCTCGTCGGTGTGAACAAGTTGCGCCTGCCGGAGCCCGAGCTGGCGCTCGCGGCGACCGGCTACGAGCGGGGCACGATCACGCCGATCGGCAGCTCGACCGACTGGCCGGTCTACGCCGACGCGTCGATCGTCGGTCGCCGCATCGCGATGGGTGCCGGGGCGCACGGCTACAGCCTGTTCGTCGACGCCGACGAGCTGATCGCCGCCTACGACGCGACAGTCGCCGACATCTCGCAGCTGGCCGCGGCGCGCTGAGCGGGGCCGCTCGCTGAGCGGGTCGCGGGCCGGGCCTCAGAGCCCGGCCATCTCGATCCCGATGTCGACGAGCTGCACGTGCTGCACCGCCGGCAGCTCGCCGAGCGCGAACCAGTCGGCCTCGTCGGTCGAGCCGCCGACCTCGTTGCGCAGCCGTCCGCCGGTGACGTGGGCGCGGTAGACGATGCGCAGCGTGTGCAGCGGGGCATCCACGTCGGGAGTGATGCGCTGGCGCACCGGAATCACGCGAGAATGGATGCCGAGCAGCTCGTCGATCTCGACGCGGAAGCCGGTCTCTTCGCGCACCTCGCGCCGCACGGCGTCGGCCGGGTCTTCCCCGTCCTCGAGTCCGCCGCCGGGGAGGGTCCAGGCGGCGCGGCGCCCCTCGCGCCAGTGGGCGAGCAGGATGCCCCGCTCTTCATCGAAGACGACGGCGTAGGCCGCGACACGCAGGTCCATCCGGTCAGCCTAACGGGCAGGCATCCACCGGCCGTGTGTACGAAGCTGAGGAGATGGCGGATGCTGAGGATGAATTCACGAGGTTCCGTCCTCAGGAACCTGCACCCTCCTCAGAATCCGGCGCCCGCACCGGCGTGAGAGAGGCGAGGAAAGGCAGAATATCGAGGAACTGTGGACGCAATGGAGCACTACGGGAACAGGCGACCACGGGTCGAGCGGCTGGTTTCCACGTGGAATCAAGGCATCTGCGGGGATGCCGACCCCGACGGCGAGGCCGACGACCCGCTGATCGGGGCGTCGGCGGAACCAAAGAAACGACCTCGAACACGGCTCACGGCCGAGGAAGTGGACGCTATGCGAACAGCCCGCGCGCAGGTGTTTAGCCGGGGCTTCGGGTAGCGCGGTTGTAGTGATCCGGTAGCACGGGCGCGGCGATCGGATAGCGGCCCGCGCCCGCGCGACCGGTTCAG
>NZ_JAJJIB010000016.1:0-61321 GCF_020905435.1 Microbacterium sp. F2E
GATCACACGATTATGCCGACAACCGCAGCCCGCCCACCGCCGCTGACCAGGACCGCCCGAGCATCATCGGCATAACCGCGAGCACGGCATAACAGACCCTATGCCGACATCGGCATAGGGTCTGCGACGGGCTGAAGGGCTTGCCGGAGTCGATCACCACGACGTGGGAGCTCGCGGTCGTGCAGACGTGCATTATCCACCTGATCCGCAACACGTTCCGCTTCGCGTCGCGCAAGTACTGGGACCAGATCGCCCGTGACCTGCGCCCTGTCTACACCGCGCCGACCGAAGCCGCCGCGAAGGCGAGGTTCGAGGAGTTCGCCGAGAAGTGGTGCACGATGTATCCCGCGATCCGCAAGCTCTGGGAGAACGCCTGGACGGAGTTCATCCCGTTCCTGGACTACGACGTCGAGATCCGCCGCATCATCTGCAGCACCAACGCGATCGAGTCCCTCAACGCCCGCTACCGCCGCGCGGTCAGGGCGCGTGGGCACTTCCCGAATGACGCCGCCGCGTTGGCCTCTACCTCGTGACTCGGTCGCTTGACCCCACTGGCAGGGGTCGGGCACGCTGGGTGACGAGGTGGAAGCCCGCACTCAACGCCTTCGCGATCACCTTCGAAGGCCGAATCAACTGAAATGCGCCAGGCCAGATCCACCGTTAATCTGACACACCCGCCCAGGCGATCGCCACGATCCTCGCCACCAACACCAGGCCACACAACGAAAAAACCTTGCCCCGCGATCACGCGGGGCAAGGTTCGAACATTCAACTTTACGTGGACCTGAGGGGACTCGAACCCCTGACCCCCTGCATGCCATGCAGGTGCGCTACCAGCTGCGCCACAGGCCCATTCTCTGGGTTGTCACCGCTCCCGCGGCAACCCTTCGATGCTACTACATCCGCGGGCGTGCTCCGAACCGGGGCGGTCACTCGGGCGCGTCGACGGGCACTCCCGTCGGCAGCACCGGGCAGTCCTTCCACAGACGCTCGAGCCCGTAGAACACCCGCTCCTGCTCGTGGAAGACGTGCACGACGAGGTCACCGAAGTCGATGAGGATCCAGCGCGCCTCGCCCTTGCCCTCGCGTCGCAGACGCTTGACGCCCTGCTCGAGCATCGCCTCCTCGACCGCATCGGCGATCGCGGCGACGTTGCGCTCGCTGTTGCCTGTGGCGAGCAGGAAGGCGTCGACGAGCGGCAGCGGATCGGACACGTCGAAGGCGACGAGATCCGCGGCGCCCTTGCTGTCGGCGGCGGCCGCGGCGATCTCGACCAGCTCGCGCGTGCGCGCATTCGCCGTCATCGAAACACCCCCGTCACGAGCGCCACGATGAGCGCGCCGGTGAGCGCGAGCGCCAGCGCACCGGCGGTGATCACGAGCGCGAGCATCAGGCGCCCGCCCTTCTCCGGCGCCGGGGGCTTGATGATGTCGTCCGCGCTCTTGATCGTGCTGATCGCCGAGCTCGCGGCGATCGGCGTCGGCGACGACGACGCCGGCAGCTCGCCGTCGACGAGCACGGCGTCGATCTCCTTGCCATCGGAGGACCCGTGCGAGGTGCCGGTCGATCCGAACGACTCGGGCAGGTTGAACGTGCCCGTGATGAGCACCTCGCCGGTCGCCGCGACCGGCGCCGAGAACGATCCGGTGTCGGGCGTCTGCGACAGGATGAGCGCGTTCGAGGCGGCGAGCGAGCCGGTCGCCGCACTGCCACGAGTGAGCAGCTGGTCGAAGGATGCCGGGAGTTCGATCTCCACGCCGTCACCGGCGAGCAGGCCCGATCCGAAGGTCGGCGCCACGACGGCCCGACGCTCCTCGTCGCCGTCCTCGGCCTCTTCCGTCTCGGCTTCGGCCTCGTCGGTGTCGCCGGCGAGCAGGGTCTCGACGTCGGGCGACTCGGTCTGCGCATCGGCGAGAGCCTCGGCAGCCTCGGTGGCGTCGTCCGAATCCACGTCCGGAACCGGCGCGTCCACGTCGGCGGCGGCGTCATCGGTCGATTCGTCCGCCTCGACATCGGCGGCGACCGGCTCGACGTCCACGACCTCGAGTTCGACGACCTCCGCCGCGACCTCGTCATCGGCGGGCTCGTCGGCGGGCGTCTCATCGTCCTCGACAGCGACCTCGTCCTCGACAGCGACCTCGTCCTCGACGGCGGCAGCGTCGTCGCCCGTGGCCTCCGCGGAGGCATCCACTGTCGCCTGCTCGTCCTCGACGGCGGCAGCCTCGTCGACCGAGGCCTCCCCCGCCGTCTCGTCGCTCTCCCCGTCGATGACGGGCACGGATGCCGTGCGCAGGCGCTCCTGCTGCCGCGCGGCGCGCCGGGTGAGTGCGCGCGACTCGAGGTCGACGTCTTCGGCGGCGGGCGGTTCCTCGACCACCACGACCGGCTCGGCCGCACGCGGCAGCGGCGCGGCGACCGGCGCCGCCGTGGCCGCCGTGGCCGCCGCAGCAGCCGCGGCTTCGGCCTCTTCGGGAGTGATGATCGTGTTCGACGCGGTATTGCGCAGTTCGCGGAGCTGACGACGGGTCAGCTGGGGCGATTCAGGCTTTTCGGGTGTGCTCATGCCTCGCTCCGGTAAAGGTGGTGCTTCGCAATGTATTGGACGACCCCGTCGGGAACGAGGTACCACACCGGGTTTCCCTCACGCACCCGCGCACGGCAGTCGGTCGACGAGATCGCCAGCGCTGGAACCTCGAGCTGGCTGACGTCCTCACTCGGCAGCCCCTCGGTGCTGAGCACGTGCCCGGGTCGCGAGACGGCGACGAAGTGCGCCAGCTCCCACAGCTCGTCGTGATTGCGCCATCCGAGGATCTGCGCGATGGCGTCGGCACCGGTGATGAAGAACAGCTCGGCGTCGGGCCGCGCGGCCTTGAGGTCGCGGAGCGTGTCGATCGTGTAGGTCGGGCCGTCGCGGTCGATGTCGACCCGGCTGACCGTGAACCGCGGGTTCGACGCGGTCGCGATGACGGTCATCAGGTAGCGGTGCTCGGCCTCGGTGACCTTCGTCTTCTGCCAGGGCATGCCGGTGGGCACGAAGACGACCTCGTCGAGGTCGAACGACTGCGCCACCTCGCTCGCGGCCACGAGGTGACCGTGGTGGATCGGGTCGAACGTGCCACCCATGACCCCGATCCGCGGGGCGCGCGCAGAAACCATCGAGCCGGCCTCAGTGGTGGCCGTGGCCCACCTGCGCCTGGTCGACGGGGTGCGCCTTGGCGTAGGCCTCGGCCTTGTGGGCGTGGCGATTGGCCACGTTGCGGTAGGACAGGGTCACGAGACCGAGCGCCAGGAACACGACGAACGCGACGGCGCCGTAGATGAACGTCTCCGCCTGCACGTTGCCGTGGTGCTCGGCGGCCTCTCCGGCGAGGGCGAGGATCGTGGCGAGGGTCATGCGGACTCCGTTCGGTTCGGGTGAGACAAGTTTAGGCGCTTCACGCGCGGATCTGACCCGCCCCGCGGGCGAGCCACTTCGTGCTCGTCAGCTCGGGCAGCCCCATGGGTCCCCGCGCGTGCAGCTTCTGGGTCGAGATGCCCACCTCGGCGCCGAACCCGAACTCGCCGCCGTCGGTGAAGCGGGTGGAGGCGTTCGCCATGACGACCGCCGAATCGACCTCGGCGAGGAAGCGCTCGGCGTTCTCCTCGTCGGCGGTGACGATCGACTCGGTGTGGTGGGTGGAGTAGCGCCGGATGTGCGCGAGCGCCTCGTCGAGGTCGTCGACGACGCGCATCGACAGGTCGAGGCTCATGTGCTCGGTCGCCCAGTCGTCGTCGGTGGCCGGCACCGCGCCCGCGACGAGCGCGCGCACCGCCTCGTCGCCATGGATCGTGACGCCCGCGCTCTCGAGCGCGGCGGCGACCGGCGGGATCAGCCGATCGGCGGCGTCGCGCACGACGAGGACCGTCTCGACGGCGTTGCACACGCTCGGTCGCTGCGCCTTCGCGTTGACGACGATCTGCTCGGCCCACTCGAGGGGCGCCGACGCGTCGAGCACGATGTGCACGACACCAGCGCCGGTCTCGATGACCGGGACGGATGACTGGGTGACGACGGTCTCGATGAGCTGCGCGCTCCCCCGCGGCACCAGCACGTCGACGAGCCCCCGCGCCTGCATGAGGGCGTTCGCGCCGTCACGACCGAAGTCGTCGACCGTCTGGATCGCTTCGGGGTCGACGCCGACACTCTCGAGCGCCGCGCGCATGACGGCCACGAGGGCCGCGTTCGACGACTGTGCGGCCGTGCCGCCGCGGAGCACCACCGCGTTGCCCGAGCGCAGCGCCAGGGCGGCGATGTCGACCGTGACGTTCGGGCGGGCCTCGTAGATCGAGCCGACGACGCCGAACGGCACCGACACCTTCTGCAGCGAGACGCCGTTCGCGAGCGTGCGCTCGTCGAGGACACGCCCGACCGGATCGGGCAGCAGGGCGACGTCGCGCACCGCGGATGCCAGGGCGTGCACGCGCGCGTCGTCGAGCCGCAGCCGGTCGAGGAGCCCCTCCGACAGACCGCTGTCGCGACCGCGCGCGAGGTCGTCGGCGTTCGCGGCGACAACGTCGGCCGTGGCGGCGTCGAGCGCGTCGGCGATCGCGTTCAGCGCGCGCGCCTTCGCGCCGTCATCCAACAGCCCCACGCTGCGCGAGGCCTCTTTGGCCCGCGTCATGCGTTCCTGCGCGCTCGTCGCCGTGATCGTCATGGCGTCAGTCTAGCGAGCGCCCGCGAGCGGCTCAGGCGCGGACGGCGCCGGTGTGCACCGACGGCGAGGCCGACGGATCCGGCGCGAACCAGGTGCCGATCTGCTCTCCGGCGAGGGCTTCGGCGACGAGGTCGGCGCTCGTGACGAGCACGCCGATCCCCGCTTCGGCGGCCACGCGTGCCGCGGACACCTTCGTCGCCGCTCCCCCGGTGCCGACGCTGTTGACGACGACCGACCCGAACTCGAATCCGGCGAGATCGTCGCCGAAGGAGACCGTGTCGATCGGCTCGGCGCCCGGCTCGCTCGGCGGCCGCGTGTAGAGGCATTCGATGTCGCTCAGGAGCACGAGCGCGTCCGCGCCGATCAGCGCCGCGACGAGCGCCGCGAGGCGGTCGTTGTCGCCGAAGCGGATCTCGTGCGTCGCGACCGTGTCGTTCTCGTTGACGATCGGGAGGATCCGCAGCCCCAGCAGCCGCTCCATGGCGCGGCGGGCGTTCGACCGGTGCGTCGCGTTCTCGAGGTCACCGGCGGTCAGAAGCACCTGGCCGGCGACGATCGCGAACGGCCGCAGCGCGTCCTGGTAGCGGTAGATGAGCACGTTCTGCCCCACCGCGGCGGCGGCCTGCTGCGTCGCGAGGTCGACGGGGCGCTCGTCGAGCGCGAGATAGGGCATGCCCGTCGCGATCGCGCCGGAGGAGACGAGCACCACCTCGGTGCCGCGCGCGTGCGCGTCGGCGAGGGCCTCGACGATCAGCTGGATCTTGCCGGCGTTCTCGCCGCTGATGGACGACGAACCGACCTTCACCACGACACGGCGCGCACCGGGCAGCTGGGCCCGCCCCTCGATGCTCACGACTCGTCGTCCTCCGACCAGTCGGCGTCGGCGCCGGCGATGCGCTCGCTCTCGAGCTCGGCGCGGGCCTCCGCCTTGGCATCCATGCGCTCGTGGTAGCGCTCGCGGCGCTGCGACGTCGTGCGGCGCGGGTTGAGGTCGAGGCGTGGATCGGTGCCGCGCGGCGCGGTCATGAGCTCGGCGGCAGACGAGAGGGACGGATGCCAGTCGAAGACGACCCCGTCGCCCTCGCCGATCACGACGGTCGATCCGGCGACGGCGCCGACGCGGAAGAGCTCGTCTTCGACACCGAGCTTCTCGAGCCGGTCGGCGAGGAAGCCGACGGCCTCCTCGTTCTGGAAGTCGGTCTGCTGCACCCAGCGCACGGGCTTCGTGCCGAGGATCCGGTACAGATTGCCGTAGGTGCCGCCCTCGACCCGGATCTCGAACTCGCGCTCGGCGCCCTTCGGGCGGATGACGACACGCTCGGGCGCGGGAGCCGCCGCGAGGTCGGCGCGGTGGCGTGCGATGATGTCGGCCAGCGCGAAGGTCAGCGGACGGAGGCCCTCGTGACTGACCGTGGAGATCTCGAACACGCGGTAGCCGCGCGCCTCGAGCTCGGGGCGCACGAGGTCGGCGAGATCCTTCGCCTCGGGCACGTCGACCTTATTCAGCGCCACCAGCTGGGGGCGTTCGAGCAGCGGCGTCTGCCCCTCGGGGACGGGGTATGCGCCGAGCTCTTCGAGGATCACGTCGAGGTCGGTCAGCGGGTCGCGGCCCGGCTCGAGCGTGGCGCAGTCGAGCACGTGCACGAGCGCGGTGCAGCGCTCGACGTGACGGAGGAACTCGAGGCCGAGACCCTTGCCCTCGCTCGCGCCCTCGATGAGGCCGGGCACGTCGGCGACGGTGAAGCGCACGTCGCCGGCCTGCACCACGCCGAGGTTCGGGTGGAGGGTCGTGAACGGATAGTCGGCGATCTTCGGGCGCGCCGCCGACACCGCGGCGATGAGGCTCGACTTGCCCGCGGAGGGGAAGCCGACGAGGGCCACGTCGGCGACGGTCTTGAGCTCGAGGAAGACGTCGCCTTCCCAGCCGGGAGTGCCGAGCAGCGCGAACCCGGGGGCCTTGCGCTTGGGGTTCGCGAGCGCGGCGTTGCCGAGTCCGCCCTGACCGCCCGGGGCGGCCACGAAGCGCATGCCCGGCTCGATGAGGTCGACGAGGGTCTCGCCGTCGGCATCCTTCACCACCGTGCCCACGGGCACGGGCAGCTCGAGGCTCTCGCCGTGGTAGCCGGAGCGGTTGTCGCCCATGCCGAAGCCGCCGTTGCCGGCGTGCCGGTGCGGCGAGTGGTGGAACGACAGCAGCGTCGTCACCTGCGGGTCGGCGACCAGCACGACGTCGCCGCCGTGCCCGCCGTTGCCGCCGTCGGGGCCGGCGAGCGGCTTGAACTTCTCGCGGCGGACCGACACGCAGCCGTTGCCGCCCTTGCCGGCACGCAGGTGCAGCGTGACCCGGTCGACGAACGTGACCATGTCGATCCCTCCTCGGGAAAAAAATGAGGGGCGAGCCGCAGCCCGCCCCTCACTATAGGGAACCTGTGGGTTCCTGAGCTTGTCGAAGGATTACTCCGCGCCCGCCACGATGTTGACGACCTTGCGGCCGCCCTTCGTGCCGAACTCGACCGCGCCGGCCGAGAGGGCGAACAGCGTGTCGTCGCCACCGCGACCGACGTTGGCGCCCGGGTGGAAGTGCGTGCCGCGCTGGCGGACGATGATCTCGCCGGCGAGCACCTGCTGGCCGCCGAAGCGCTTCACGCCCAGTCGCTGGGCGTTGGAGTCGCGACCGTTACGGGTAGAGCTCGCGCCCTTTTTGTGTGCCATCTCGTCTTCTCCCCTGGCTTACTTGATGCCGGTGATCTTGACGCGCGTGAGGTCCTGACGGTGGCCCTGGCGCTTCTTGTAGCCGGTCTTGTTCTTGAACTTCTGGATCACGATCTTCGGACCGCGCTCCTCGCCGAGTACCTCGGCGGTGACGGTCACCTTCGCGAGCTTGTCGGCGTCGGTCGTGACGGCGTCGCCGTCGACGAACAGCACGGCGGGAAGCTCGAGCTTCTCGCCGACCTTCGCCTTCTGGCGGTCGAGCACGACGACCGTGCCGACCTCGACCTTTTCCTGCCGCCCGCCGGCGCGCACAACTGCGTAAACCACTTCACACCTGTTTCTTCTATGGAGCTCTCGGCTCCGATTGTCTTGCCGGACGGGCAGTCCCGCGAGAAAAGCTCGGTGCGGAGGCGGAACCTCGACGCACCAAGGGACTACTTTACCGGATGCCGCGCCAACGGGCAAAAGGAGCGCGAAACCGGCTCGGGCGTGTCGCGGATGCCTACGATGAAGGTGTGGCCATTCTGATCGACGACGCGCGCTGGCCCGCCCATGATCGGCTCTGGGCCCACCTCGTCAGCGACAGCGATCTCGCCGAACTGCACGCCTTCGCGGATGCCCAGGGCATCCCCTCCCGCGCCTTCGACCTCGACCACTACGACGTTCCCGAAGACGCGCTCCCCCGGCTCATCGCCGCCGGCGCCGAGCACGTGAGCGGCCACGAGCTGGTGCGCCGCCTGATCGCCTCGGGCCTGCGCATCACCGCCCGCGAACGCCGGAGCGCCGGGCGCGGACCCGTCGCCGGGGGCTGACCCGTCGCCGGGGGCCGGCCCGATGCCACCGCACCCGCGGTGACACCGGCCGCGACTGGCGTCGTGGTCAGTCCTCGCGCGGCTGGTCGGGCGTCGCGGAGACCGGGGTGCCGCTGAGCGCGGCCGTCGTCACGCGCCGACGCCCACGACCCTGACCGGGAGCCTTCGGCTCGGGCAGGGCGCTCAGCACCGAGTCGAGCAGCAGGTCCTTCTCGGTGCGGGGCGCGGCCGAGGCATCCGACCGCTCGTTCTTCGCCGCGGAGGGGCGGCTCTCGCGCTTCTTGCGGGCCTTCTTGGGCCGCTCGACGGGCACCTCGAGCTCGACGGCCACCGCCGTCGTCTCGCCGGCGGCATCCGCCGCCGGGTGGATCGTCGAGGCCGCGATCGCCGCGAGGGCCGACTTCGCGCTCTCCGTGATGACGTGCGTGCCGCCGGGGGCGCTGCTGCCGTTGGTGTTGCCGTTGCCCGACGACGACTGCCGCGGACGGCGTCCGCCCGACGAGCCGTTCGACGGTGCGGCGCTGCGGTGCTTGACGACGGGGTCGTGGTGCACGATGACGCCGCGGCCGGCGCAGACCTCGCAGGGCTCGCTGAAGGTCTCGAGGAGACCGAGGCCGAGCTTCTTGCGGGTCATCTGCACGAGGCCGAGCGAGGTGACCTCGGCGACCTGGTGCTTGGTGCGGTCGCGGCTCAGGCATTCGATGAGTCGGCGCAGCACGAGGTCGCGGTTCGACTCGAGCACCATGTCGATGAAGTCGACGACGATGATGCCACCGATGTCGCGCAGCCGCAGCTGACGGACGATCTCCTCGGCCGCCTCGAGGTTGTTCTTCGTGACGGTCTCTTCGAGGTTGCCGCCCGTACCGACGAACTTGCCCGTGTTGACGTCGACGACGGTCATCGCCTCGGTGCGGTCGATGACGAGCGAGCCGCCCGAGGGCAGCCAGACCTTGCGGTCGAGGGCCTTCTCGATCTGCTCGCTGACGCGGAACCGGTCGAACGGGTCCTGCTCGTCGTCGTACTTCTCGACGCGCTCGAGGAGGTCGGGCGCGACGCCGGCGAGGTAGGCGGTGATCGTCTGGTAGGCGTCCTCCCCCTGGATGAGCATCTTGGAGAAGTCCTCGTTGAACACGTCGCGGACGATCTTGACGAGAAGGTCGGGCTCGGCGTGCAGCAGCACGGGAGCCTGCACCGTCTCGAGCTGCGTGGAGATGTGCTCCCACTGGCTCGTCAGGCGCTGCACGTCGCGGGTCAGCTGATCCTCGGTCGCGCCCTCGGCGGCGGTGCGCACGATGACGCCGCTCGACTCGGGCAGCACCTCTTTGAGGATGCGCTTCAGCCGCGCCCGCTCGGTGTCGGGGAGCTTGCGGGAGATCCCGTTCATCGCACCGCCGGGCACGTACACGAGGTAGCGGCCGGGGAGCGAGATCTGGCTCGTCAGACGCGCACCCTTGTGCCCGACCGGGTCTTTCGTGACCTGCACGAGCACGCGGTCGCCGCTCTTGAGCGCGAGCTCGATGCGGCGCGGCTGGTTGCCGGTCTCGACGGCGTCCCAGTCGACCTCGCCGGAATACAGCACGGCGTTCCGGCCCCGACCGATGTCGACGAAGGCGGCCTCCATCGAGGGCAGCACGTTCTGCACGCGACCGAGGTAGA
Source organism: Microbacterium sp. F2E (assembly GCF_020905435.1). Taxonomy (NCBI): domain Bacteria; kingdom Bacillati; phylum Actinomycetota; class Actinomycetes; order Micrococcales; family Microbacteriaceae; genus Microbacterium; species Microbacterium sp. F2E. The sequence goes on from NZ_JAJJIB010000016.1 coordinate 9,875, forward strand.
CGTTGCCGATCAGCGACGACTCCTGGCTGCGGGCGACGTAGTGCTCGACGAGCACGTTGTCCTCGAGCACGGCGATCTGGATCCGGCCGTTCTTCGAGCGGACGATCATGTCGCGGTCGACGGCCTCGCGGCGCGCGAGGAACTCGGCCTCGGTGACGACGGTGCGCCGGCGTCCGGCCTCGCGGCCGTCGCGGCGACGCTGCTTCTTGGCCTCGAGCCGCGTCGATCCCTTGATGCGCTGCGGCTCGGTGATGAGCTCAACGGCCCGCTGGCGCGGCTGACGGCCGGGGCGCTCGCCCTGGCTCGGCGCGTCGTCGCCGTCGGATGCCTGGCCGCCGCCGCCGCGGCGACGGTTGCGCCTCCGGGCGCTCGATCCGCTCTCGGACCCCTGGTCGCCGGAGTCGTCGCGCTGTGCGTCGCCGCCCCGTCCGGGACGAGCGGGCAGCGCGACGACCTCGGGCGCGTAGAACATCAGCTGGGTCGAGACCTGCGAGACGAACTCGGCGGGCAGCAGACCGAGCGAGACGGCGGTCACGGGGGCGGCGGGCTCCGACTCGGTGGGCTCGGGCTCGGGCTCGGTGACCGCCTCCGCCGCGGCGGCCTCGGCCACGGCTTCGGCGACGACGGGCTCGGCGACGATCTCGGCGGCGGCGTCGGTCACGACGGCCTCGGCGACGATCTCGGCCAGAGCCTCGGTCACGACGGCTTCGGCGACGGCGTCGGCCGCGGCATCCGCCTCGGTGTCGGGCGCGATCTCGACCGTCTCGACGACGACGACATCGAGCTGCGCGTCGGTGTCGCTGTCCACGGGCGCCGACTCGGGAGCCGCATCGGCGGCATCCGGAGCCTCCTGCTCGGGCGTCAGCGGGAGCTGAGCGAGCTGCTCCAGGTCGAGGCGGGCGGGTTCGGTGGTGTCATTGTGCTCATCGGCCATCTCTGGCTAACTCCTTGCGGGCGGCTCCGCGGGCCGTCCCGGGCGAATCTGGCGGTGCGGCTCCGGTCCGGAGCTACCGCGAACTCATACGGTCTGCAGTCTCACCCGCTCTCCGGCGGGGCTCGTCCTGCGCTGGGCGTTCATCGCCCGAAGTCATCGGTGACACCCGGCGCGCGGCGCGGCCGCGAAGGCGTCGGCCATCATTATCGCACTTTCGCGTCGGGATTGTGTGAACGACCGCCTCGGCGATCGAGAGCGCGCCGCGAGCGGCCGTGCCCGGCACATGCGGCGGAGCCAAAGAATCGCGGTGCGATAATCGCCGCATGCCGCCGCGCACCATCGACAGCCGCCCGACCGTCCTCGCCGTGTGGCTGGTGATCGCCGGAGTCATCGGCTGGATCGCCGCCTTCGCGCTCACGACCGAGAAATTCCACGCCCTCGCGAACCCCGACGCGGGGCCGGCGTCGTGCGACTTCAGCCCGCTCGTGCAGTGCACCAAGAACCTCGACTCGTGGCAGGGCAGCGTGTTCGGCTTTCCGAACCCGATCCTCGGCCTCACCGGCTGGGTCGCGTCGATCGTCGTCGGCATGGCGATCCTCGCCGGTGCACGATTCGCGCGCTGGTTCTGGCTCGCCTTCGCCGCCGGCATCACGTTCGCCTTCGGCTTCGTGCTCTGGCTGATCGGGCAGAGCATCTTCTCGCTCGGCACCCTGTGCCCGTGGTGCATGGTCACGTGGGTCGTGACCATCCCGACGTTCTACGCGGTGTGGGTGCAGCTCCTGCGTTCGGGGGTGATCTCATCGTCGCGGCGGGTGAAGGCGGTCGGCGCCTCGCTCAGCGCGTGGGTGCCGCTCATGGCCATCCTCACCTACGCGGTCGTCGGCGTCCTCGCCCAGCTGCGCCTCGACGTCCTGAGCGCGCTGTTCTGACGCGACGGCGCGGGGCGCGCCGGACGCGCCCCGCGCGCCGCGGTCAGAACCAGATCGCGAGCTCGCGCGCCGCCGATTCGGGGCTGTCGCTGCCGTGCACGAGGTTCTGCTGCACCTTGCCGCCCCAGTCGCGGCCGAAGTCGCCGCGAATCGTCCCGGGCGCCGCGGTGGTGGGGTCGGTGGTGCCGGCGAGCGAGCGGAAGCCCTCGATCACGCGGTTTCCGGCGAGCCGGATCGCGACCGACGGACCCGACAGCATGAACTCGACGAGGGGCTCGTAGAACGGCTTTCCGACGTGCTCGGCGTAGTGCTGCTCGAGCACCTCGCGGTCGGGCTCGACGAGCTTGATGTCGACGAGCGCGTACCCCTTCGCCTCGATGCGGGCGAGGATCGCCCCGGTGAGGCCGCGGGCGACGCCATCGGGCTTGACGAGGACGAGAGTCTCTTCGGTGGGCATGTCAGTCTCCGTTCGTTGCGGCTCGCGCCGCGTTGCGGCGGTCGAGAGAGCCGCCCTTGATCGTCGCATACGCGTACATCGCGCCGAAAATGAGCCCGACGACCGCGAGCGCCGGCTCGAGGAACCCGCCCGCGATGATCAGCAGCTGCCAGAACCAGCCGAGTGCGATGCCCCAGTCGTGGCGCAGCACCCCCGAGGTCGCGATGAGCAGGATCGCCAGCACCACCCCGACCACGATCCCCCACCACTGCTCGATGCCCGCCGGCAGCGCCTTCAGCCCGTAGAGGGCGAGTCCGCCGAGGAACACGATGATCGACTCGAAGCCGAGCACGATGGATGCCAGTGACTCGCGCGCTCCGCGCTGCCGACGCACCCGAGGCGCGCGAGCCGCACCCGGTGCGCCCGCGGGGTCTGCCGCGCCCGAGGCATCCTGGCTCACGCCTGCCACCCGTCTTTCCAGTCCTCTTCGGCCGCGAGCTGGAGGGCCTCCCCGGCGAGCACGACGCTGCCGGCGATGACGACGGCGCGGCGGTCGGATGCCGCGGCCCATTCCCGTGCGGCTTCGGCCGCTTCGGCGAGGTCGCGGTGCACCGTGACGTGCGCCCCGGCCGCTTCGACCAGGTCGGCGAGGGCATCGGGGTCGGCGGCGCGGTCGGAGTCGGGCGCGGTCGCGAACACGTGCGCCGCGGCGGGGACGACGGTCGACACGATGCCGGCGATGTCCTTGTCGCCGAACGCGCCGAGCACGATGCCCCACTCGTCGAAGTCGAACGAGTCCTCGAGCGCCGAGACGAGAGCGCGCGCGCCGTGCGGGTTGTGCGCGCTGTCGACGAGCACGGTGGGCGCCACTCCGACCAGCTGCAGCCGGCCGGGCGAAGTCACCTGGGCGAGGCCGTCGGCGACGACGTCGGTCGCCAGCGGCTGCTCGGCTCCCCCGATGAGGGATTCGACCGCGGCGATCGCGAGCGCCGCGTTGTGGCCCTGGTGGGCGCCGTAGAGCGGCAGGTACAGCTCGTCGTAGGTGCCGGCGAGACCCTGCACGCTGATCTGCTGGCCGCCGACGGCGAGGCTCTGCGCGGTGAGGCCGAACGCGTCGCCCTCCACCGCGAGCGAGGCGCTGCGGGCGTCGGCGGCGGCCTTCAGCACCTCGAGCGCCGCCGGGTTCTGCTCGGCCGAGACCGCCGCGGCGCCGGGCTTGATGATGCCCGACTTGACGGTGGCGATCTCGGCGATCGTGTTCCCGAGGCGGTCGGCGTGGTCGAGGTCGATCGGGGCGAACACCACCACGTCGCCGTCGGCGGTGTTGGTCGAATCCCACGAACCGCCCATCCCGACCTCGATCACCGCGACGTCGACGGGCGCGTCGGCGAAGGCCACGAAAGCGAGCACCGTCAGCAGCTCGAAGAAGGTGAGGGGCGCGTCGCCCGCGGCGGCGAGTTCGGCGTCGACGAGGTCGACGAACGGCGAGATCTCGTCCCAGGCATCCGCGACGAGCCCGTCGTCGATCGGCTCGCCGTCGATCATGACCCGCTCGGTGAACCGCTCCAGGTGCGGGCTCGTGAACAGGCCCGTGCGCAGACCGTGGGCGCGGACGATCGACTCGACGATCCGCGCGGTCGACGTCTTGCCGTTGGTGCCGGTGAGGTGCACGACCCGGTAGGTCGCCTGCGGGTCGCCGAGGAGCTCCAGCACCCGCCGGGTGCGCTCGACGCGCGGCTGCACCCACTGCTCGCCCTGACGGGCGAGGAGGGCCGCGTAGACGGCATCCGCTCTCGCTCGATCGTTCACTGTGCGCCTCCGATCCGCGTGACGGCGACGGTGAGGTCGCCGCGGTTGGCGTAGGTTCCCGCCGGTACGACGGCGGTGTGCTCCGCGTCGATGGTATCGGCCGAGGCCAGCACCGATCCCTCGGCGACGAGCGGCTCACCGCCCGGAGCGACGACGGCGTAGTCGAGCGCGAGGGTCTCTCCGGCGACGTCGGCGGCGGCGAACGCCGCGGCGACCGCCTCGGCATCCTCCTGCGCCGCGAACAGCAGCTGCAGCCGGATGCGGTCGCTCACCTCGAAACCGGCGGCTTTGCGGGTGTCCTGCACCGCGCGGATCACGTCGCGCGCGAGCCCCTCGGCCTCGAGCTCGGGCGTCGTCGTGGTGTCGAGGATGACGAAGCCCGAGCCCGGCAGCAGCGCGAGCGCCTCCCCTTCGGGCCGCCCGGTCGTCTCGAGCACGAGCTCGTACTCTCCGGGCTCCAGGGCGACGCCGCCCGCCGTGACGACGCCGTCGGTCTCGCTCCAGTCACCGCCGCGCGCGGCGCCGATGACCTGCTGCACCTGCTTGCCGAGGCGCGGACCGGCCGCGCGGGCGTTCACCGACAGGCGATGCGTGATCCCGTATTCGACAGCCGCCGTCTCGCCGAGGGGCGCGAACGCGACCTCCTTGACGTTCAGCTCGTCGCGCAGGATCTCCTCGAACCGCTCGAGATGCTCCGCACCGTCGGCGACCACCGTCAGCCGGGGCAGCGGCAGCCGCACGCGCTTGCCCTCCTTCTTGCGCAGGCCGTTCGCGACGCTCGACACCTCGCGCACCGCGTCCATCGCGGAGCGGATGTCGGCCGCCGCCGGGAACGCGCCCGCGTCGGGCCAGTCGGTCAGGTGCACGCTGCGCCCGCCGGTGAGCCCCTGCCAGATGCGCTCGGAGACGAGCGGGATGAGCGGAGCCGCGACGCGGGTGAGCGTCTCGAGCACGGTGTAGAGCGTGTCGAACGCCTCGGTGGATGCCTCGTCGCCGGCCTTCACGCCGACCCAGAAGCGGTCCCGCGACCGGCGGATGTACCAGTTGGTGAGCACCTCGGCGAAGTCGCGCAGGCGCGCGGCCGCCGTCGTCGAATCGAGCGCCTCGAGGTCGGCGGCGACGCCGTCGACGAGCTCGCCGGTGAGGGCGAGGATGTACCGGTCGAGGACGTCGGTCGAGTCGGTGCGCCAGCGTGCCTCATACCCCTCGCCGCCCTCACCGCCCGCCGCGTTGGCGTAGGTCGCGAAGAAGTACCACGCGTTCCACAGCGGCAGCAGGAACTCGCGCACGCCCGCGCGGATCCCCTCCTCCGTGACGATGAGGTTGCCCCCGCGGAGCACCGACGACGCCATCAGGAACCAGCGCATGGCGTCGGACCCGTCGCGGTCGAACACCTCGCTCACGTCGGGGTAGTTCCGCAGCGACTTCGACATCTTCAGGCCGTCGCTGCCGAGCACGATGCCGTGGCACGCGACGCCCGTGAAGGCGGGCCGGTCGAACAGCGCGCCGGAGAGCACGTGCATGACGTAGAACCAGCCGCGGGTCTGCCCGATGTACTCGACGATGAAGTCGGCGGGCGCGTGCTCGTCGAACCACTCACGGTTCTCGAACGGGTAGTGCACCTGCGCGAACGGCATCGACCCCGAGTCGAACCAGACATCGAAGACGTCCTCGATGCGGCGCATCGTCGAGCGGCCCGTCGGGTCGTCGGGGTTCGGACGGGTCAGTTCATCGATGTACGGGCGGTGGAGGTCGACCTCGCCCGCCTCGTTGACCGGCAGGCGGCCGAAGTCGGCCTCGAGCTCGGCGAGCGAGCCGTAGGCATCCACACGCGGATACTCCGGGTCATCGCTCTTCCACACCGGGATCGGCGAGCCCCAGAACCGGTTGCGGCTGATCGACCAGTCGCGCGCGCCCTCGAGCCACTTGCCGAACTGGCCGTGCTTGACGTTCTCGGGCGCCCAGGTGATCTGCTCGTTGAGCTCGATCAGGCGGTCCTTGATCGCCGTGACGCGCACGAACCAGCTCGAGACGGCCTTGTAGATGAGGGGGTTCCGGCAGCGCCAGCAGTGCGGGTAGGAGTGCTCGTAGGATGCCTCGCGGAGGAGTCGCCCCTCGGCCTTCAGCAGCCGGATGAGCGGCCGGTTGGCATCCATCCACAGCTCACCGGCGACGTCGGTCACCTGCGGCAGGAAGCGTCCGCCGTCGTCGAGCGACATGATGAGCGGGATGCCGGCGGCCTCGGTCACCCGCTGGTCGTCCTCACCGTAGGCGGGCGCCTGGTGCACGATGCCAGTGCCGTCGGTGGTCGTCACGTAGTCGTCGACGAGGATGCGCCACGCGGTGTCGGTGCCCCAGACCTCGGCGTCGGCGTAATAGTCGAACAGCCGGTCGTAGTGCACGTCGCGGAGCTCTTCGCCCGTGAGCGTGCGCTCGACGGCGGCGGCCGCCGCCGCGGCATCCTCGTAGCCGAGCTCCTTCGCGTGGTTGCCGAGCAGGTCGGCGGCCAGAAGGTACCGGTGCGCCTCGCCCTCGGCGGCGCTCTCGTGCACGTCGGACGCTCCGAGCGGGCCGCCCGGCACGACGACGTACTCGATGTCGGGGCCGACGGCGAGCGCGAGGTTCGTCGGGAGGGTCCACGGGGTCGTCGTCCAGGCGAGCGCGCGCACGCCGGTGAGGCCGAGCGACTCGGCCTTGACGCCGACGAGGGGGAAGGTGACCGTGACCGACGGATCCTGCCGCATCTTGTAGACGTCGTCGTCCATGCGCAGCTCGTGGTTCGACAGGGGGGTCTCGTCGCGCCAGCAGTACGGCAGCACGCGGTAGCCCTCGTAGGCGAGGCCCTTGTCCCACAGGTTCTTGAAGGCCCACAGCACCGACTCCATGTAGCCGGTGTCGAGGGTCTTGTAGCCGCGCTCGAAGTCGACCCAGCGCGCCTGGCGGGTGACGTAGTCCTCCCACTGCTGGGTGTACTCGAGCACCGACTCCTTCGCCTTCGCGTTGAAGGCGCCGATGCCCATCTGCTCGATCTCGCTCTTCTCGGTGATGCCGAGCTGCTTCATCGCCTCGAGCTCGGCCGGCAGGCCGTGCGTGTCCCAGCCGAAGACGCGGTCGACCTTCTTGCCGCGCATCGTCTGGAACCGCGGGAAGAGGTCCTTCGCATAGCCGGTCAGCAGATGCCCGTAGTGCGGAAGCCCGTTGGCGAACGGTGGGCCGTCGTAGAAGACCCACTCGTCGGCGCCCTCGCGCTGCGCGATCGATGCCCGGAAGGTGTCGTCGGATGCCCAGAACGCGAGCACCTCACCCTCGATCTCGGGGAAGCGCGGGCTCGGCGAGATGGTGTCGGGCGTGGCGTCGGCGGCCGGTCCGAAGGCGGAGGTGCGCGGGTAGGTCATGTCTCTCCAGCAGGTGCGTCTGATGCTTCCTGCGAGGACGATCCGTGCTGTCGCACGGGCCGCGGTACCACCCCGCTTGCCCTCCCCGATCCGACGAGGGCCTCTCTCCTGCGGCTGTGACGGGCCTGCCCCGCGCGGTTCTAGTGGCGTCGGACGGGCCGATGCGTTCTTCCGCGAGCTCCCCGGTGATGGCCGGATCGATGCTGGTCCCTCCAGCATACCGGCGACGTAGGCTGGCGGGCATGCCCTCCCCTCGGTCCACCGGCGGGCGCCGGACCCCGCGCGGCCCGCACGCTCCGCGCGTGACGGCGCCCGACCTGCCCGCTCGGTTCGACGGCGACGCCGATCTCGCGCCCCGCGCCGACCTGATCGGAGTGCGGCTGCGCGCGACGGGCGACGTGGTGAGTGACGCGCACGGGCGCATCGCCGAGTCGCGGCTCGACGAGGCATCCGTGACGCGCCTCGATCTCACCGGGGCGACCCTCGTCGACGTCGCGATCACCGGTGTGCGGGCCGCCGAGCTCGTCTGCCGGGACGGCGCGTGGCTCGAGCCGCGCCAGGCCGAACTGCACGCGGTCGCGTTCGCCGAGGCGCTGGGCATCGGGGTGACCGGGTGATCCTCTCCACCGGGCGACTGGACCTCCGCGAGATGACGGATGCCGATCTGCCGGCGCTCCGGGCGATCCTGCACGATCCCGTGGCGATGATCGCGTACGAGGGCGCGTTCGACGACGCGGAGTCGCTCGCCTGGCTGCGGCGGATGCAGGAGCGGTACGCCGACGACGGCTTCGGGCTGTGGGCCGTCGTGCTGCGCGAGACGGGCGAGATGATCGGGCAGTGCGGCATCACCCGCCAGCGGATCGATGAGGACGAGGTGATCGAGGTGGGTTACCTGTTCGCGCGCGCCCACTGGCACCGGGGGTACGCCGTCGAGGCGGCGAGCGCGTGCCGCGACTGGGCCTTCCGTGGGCTGCCGATCGACGAGCTGTACGCCAAGGTGCGCTCGACCAACGTGGCATCCATGAACGTCGCCATCCGGCTCGGCATGACCGTGCGGCGCACCTTCACGACCCACTACCGCGGCGTCGACATGCCGCACCTCGCCTTCGCGGTGTCGCGCGAGGCGTGGTCGCGGGGGCGGCGGTCGGTTCCTGAGGAGCCTGCGGGTTCCTGAGGACCGGATGCCCCGGAATCACTGCTCAGCATCCGTCATCTCCTCAGCATCGGGAGCCGCAGCCAGGACAGCCGCGTCGGGATGAAGGATTCGGCGCGCGCGGGCGCATCGGTGGACAGTCCACCGGATCGGGCATCTGGGGAGGAGGCGATGGCCCCAGAGCCCGGCCCGTCAGCCGGGAGGTTCCTGAGGAGCCTGCCGGTTCCTGAGGACCGGATGCCCCGAATCACTCCGCAGCATCCGTCATCTCCTCAGCATCCGACTCCTCAGCATCCGCCTCCGCGCCACGCGTCGTCTCCGCAGCATCCGACCCGCGTAGAATGGCCGGACAAACCACACTCAGGCACGCTCACACAGTGCCGCACATATCGCTCGAGGAGACAGCCATGGCCGACGCACAGATTCCCGACAAGCCCGCCCTGGAAGGCCTCGAGCAGAAGTGGGATGCCGCGTGGGCGGCGCAGGGCACGTACCTGTTCGACCGTGACGCCGCCAAGGCGGCCACGCAGGCGCAGGGTCGCGCGGGGGTCTTCTCGGTCGACACTCCCCCGCCGACGGCCTCCGGGTCGCTGCACATCGGGCACGTATTCAGCTATACGCACACCGACGTCAAGGTGCGCTTCGAGCGCATGCGCGGCAAGACCGTGTTCTACCCGATGGGCTGGGACGACAACGGCCTCCCCACCGAGCGCCGCGTGCAGAACTTCTACGGCGTGCGCTGCGACACGTCGCTCCCCTACGATCCGGACTTCACCCCGCCCTTCCACGGCGACGCGAAGAGCCTCAAGCCGGCCGACCAGGTGCCGATCAGCCGCCGCAACTTCATCGAGCTGTGCGAGGAGCTGACCCTCGAAGACGAGAAGGCCTTCGAGTCGGTGTTCCGCCAGCTCGGCCTCTCGGTCGACTGGACGCAGACCTACCGCACGATCTCCGACGACACGATCCGCACGAGCCAGCTCGCGTTCCTGCGGAACCTCGAGCGCGGGGAGGCCTATCAGGCCATGGCGCCGACCCTGTGGGACATCGACTTCCGCTCCGCGATCGCGCAGGCCGAGCTCGAAGACCGCGAGCAGCAGGCGAGCTACCACCGCCTCGCCTTCCACAAGACCGACGGCTCGGGCGACATCCACATCGAGACGACGCGCCCCGAGCTTCTCGCCGCGTGCGTCGCCCTCGTCGCGAACCCCGGCGACGAGCGGTACCAGGACTACTTCGGCAAGACGGTGCGCACCCCGATCTTCGACGTCGAGGTGCCGGTGCTCGCCCACCCGCTCGCCCAGCAGGACAAGGGATCGGGCATCGCGATGGTCTGCACCTTCGGCGACGTGACCGACATCATCTGGTGGCGCGAGCTCGACCTCCCCAACCGCACGATCCTCGGTCAGGACGGTCGGATCCTCGCCGACGCACCCGAAGCGCTCGAGACGGATGCCGCACGCGCGGCCTACGCCGAGATCGCCGGTCTCACGGTCTTCAGCGCGAAGAAGAAGATGGTCGAGCTGCTCGAGGCCTCCGGCGAACTCCTCGAGATCTCGAAGCCCTTCAACCACCCGGTGAAGTTCTACGAGAAGGGCGACCGCGCTCTCGAGATCGTCTCCACGCGCCAGTGGTACCTCCGCAACGGCGCCCGTGATGCGGCCTTCCGCGAGAAGCTCATCGCGCTCGGGCGCGGCATGGACTGGCATCCCGACTTCATGCGCGTGCGCTACGAGAACTGGACCAACGGGCTCACCGGCGACTGGCTGATCAGCCGTCAGCGCTTCTTCGGCGTGCCGATCCCGGTCTGGTACCCGCTCGACGAGAACGGCGAACGGATCGAGGGCGGCGTGATCACGGCCGACGCGGCCGCTCTCCCCGTCGACCCCACCACCGACACCGCCCCCGGCTTCGACGAGTCGCAGCGCGGCGTGCCGGGCGGGTTCGAGGGGGAGAAGGACATCTTCGACACCTGGGCGACCTCGTCGCTCACCCCGCAGCTGGCCGGCGGCTGGCAGCGCGACGACGAGCTCTGGAACCTCGTGGCGCCATTCGACCTCCGCCCGCAGGGCCAGGACATCATCCGCACGTGGCTCTTCTCGACGATGGTGCGGTCCGCCCTCGAGGATGACCGCGCGCCGTGGTCGGATGCCGCGATCTCAGGCTTCATCGTCGACCCCGACCGCAAGAAGATGTCGAAGTCGAAGGGCAACGTCGTCACGCCCGCCGACATCCTCGATCAGCACGGCACCGACGCCGTGCGGTACTGGGCGGCATCCAGCCGGCTCGGCGCCGACGCCGCCTTCGACCCGCAGAACCCGACGCAGGTGAAGATCGGCCGGCGCCTGGCCATCAAGGTCCTCAACGCCGCGAAGTTCGTGCTCTCGTTCCCGGTGCCGGAGGGCGCGCAGGTCACCCACGCGCTGGATGCCGCGATGCTCGCGACGCTCGATCAGGTGATCCGCGACGCGACGGCGGCGTTCGAGAACTACGACCACGCGCGCGCCCTGGAGATCACCGAGGCGTTCTTCTGGACGTTCTGCGACGACTACCTCGAACTCGTCAAGGAGCGCGCCTACAACCAGGGCGACGTCGGCCAGGCATCCGCCGCACTCGCGCTGCGCCTCGCGCTGTCGTCGCTGCTGCGTCTGCTCGCCCCCGTCCTCGCCTTCGCGACCGAAGAAGCCTGGTCGTGGTTCGAAGACGGCTCGATCCACACGTCGGCGTGGCCCACGCCGCTCGGCATCGAGGGCGACCCCGCGGTGCTGAAGGCGGCGAGCGAGGCGCTCATCGGCATCCGTCGCGCGAAGACCGAGGCGAAGGCCTCCCAGAAGACGCCCGTGGCACGTCTCGTGCTGCGCGCACCGGATGCCACGGCCGCGGCCCTCACGCTCGCCGAGGGCGACCTCAAGGCCGTCGGACGGATCGAGAGCCTCGAGATTGTCGGCGGAGCCGAGGCGTTCGCCGTCGACACCGTCGAGCTCGCGCCCGTCGAGACGGAGGCCTGACATGCAGCTCGGCACGCGGTGGACGAGCGGCGACGAGCCGCCCGCGGCCGTGCCCGCGAGTCTCCGCCCGCAGATCGCCGCCGTCGACCGCGCGCTGCCGACCGACGACCTCGGTCAGCCGCGCCCGCGGTGGACGCTGACCTTCCTCGAAGGGCGCCCCATCGCCGAGCTCGACACCGGAATGGTCGTCGAGCAGACAGCATCGGGGGCGGTCGTCGTGCGCCACGACGACGAGGACGAGTTCGGCTGACCGCGCCTCAGCGGATGCCGAGCAGGTAGGCGCGGGCGTGCTCCCGGTCGCGATGGGTGGCGGCGACGTCCTCGAGTGCCGCCGCGTCGCTCGCGGTGCACGCGTCGGTCAGGCGCTGCGCCCGACGGGCCATCCGCTCGGCGACGCCGACCGAGATCCAGGTCGCCAGGGCGAGTGCGAGCCGCTCCGCCGGCGTCGGATGCAGACGCGCACGCGTGCTCTCGATGAGTGCCATCAGCTGCCTTCTCTCACTCGTGGGCCGTCGATCGGGAACATGTCCAGTCGGATGAGGTACGGGCGCACGTCGTCGCCCTCCTGGTCGCGGTGCGTGCGCACCGCCTCGGTGATGATCGCGGCGATGCGGTCTCTGACGTCTTCGAACTGCTCGCGTGTGAGGCGTGCGTTGGCCGTGGACAGTTCCGCGGCCTCTTCGAGCGCGTCGTCGGAGCTCCACGACTGTGCGAGGAACCGCATCAGCTGGTCGTGGCGCTGCCGGTAGGTCTCGGTCACGACGATCTGCGACGCGGCGAGGCCCGACGGGGTGCGGACCGCCTCGGGAGTCGAGATCGTCACCGACCCCTTCGGTCGCTCCCACCAGCGCTCGCGGGCCGTCCCGCGTCCGTCGACCTCGCGGATGAGGTCGTGCTTCGCGAGGGCACGCAGGTGGTAGCTCGTGGCGCCGCTCGACTCCCCCAGCTGGTCGGCGAGCGAGCTCGCGGTCTGCGGGCCATACTGGCTGAGGATGTCGAAGATCCGCACACGCAGGGGGTGGGCCAGCGCCTTCAGCGCGCCCGCGTCGAGCAGGCGGTTCTGTGCCTCGTCCACCGGTTCGGTCTGCTCGTTTGCTGCCATAACTTTCACGGTAGCAATGCAAAGGCTTCTTTGCAATTGATTGTTTGCAACTAGTCGTTTGCAAGGCGGATGCCTCTAGGCTGGCCGCATGGCCGATGCGAATCCCCTGCTGTCCCCCGCCACTCTCCCCTATGGACTTCCCGACTACCGGGAGATCGCACCGGAGCACTACCTGCCCGCTTTCGAGGAGGCGTTCGCGGAGCACCGTCGCGAGATCAACGCCATCACGCGCGTTCGCTCGATGCCCACGTTCGAGAACACCGTCGTCGCGCTGGAGCGCTCGGGCGACCTGCTCGGGCGCGTGGCGCGCACCTTCTACACCGTTTCCTCGGCCGATGCGACCGCCGACATCCAGCAGATCGAGGAGAATCTCGCTCCGCTGATGGCCGCACACAACGACGCCGTCCAGCTCGATAGCGCCCTGTACTGGCGCATCGCGACCCTGCACGAGCGCCTCGACGAGCTCGACCTCGACGCGGAGCAGCGCTACCTCGTCGAACGGCACTACCGCGAGATGACGCACGCCGGTGCGGGGCTCGACGACGCCGAGAAGGAACGACTGACCGAGCTGAACCAGCGACTCTCGGTGCTCACCACCACCTTCGAGAAGAACCTCCTCGCCGACACGAACGACCTTGCGGTGGTCTTCGACGACGCCGTCGAGCTCGACGGCCTCACGGACGGCGAGCTGTCGGCCGCCGCGCAGAACGCCGCCGACCGGGGGCTCCCCGGTCGCTACGTCGTGACGCTCACGCTGTTCACGGGGCATCCGTATCTGTCGAGCCTGACCGATCGCGAGAGCCGTCGGCGGCTGCTCGAAGCCTCGCGCAGCCGGGGTTCGCGCGGCAACGAGCACGACAACCGTGACGTGCTGCGCGAGATCGTGCGACTGCGCGCCGAGCGAGCGGCACTGCTCGGCTACCCGAGCCACGCCGCCTACGTCACGAGCGACGAGACCGCCGGGTCGCCGGGGGCCGTGCACGATCTGCTGCGGCGCCTCGCCGTACCGGCTGCCCGAAACGCCCGCGCCGAGGCGGCGGCGCTGCAGGCGATCGTGGATGCCGAGGACGAACCCTTCCCGATCGACGCGCATGACTGGGCGTACTACACCGAGCGCGTCCGCGCGGCGGAGTACGACCTCGACCGCACGGCCCTGCGCCCCTGGTTCGAGGCCGAGCGTGTGCTGCAGGACGGTGTGTTCCGCGCGGCGACGGAGCTCTACGGCATCACGTTCACCGAGCGGGACGACCTCCCCGGCTACCACCCCGACGTGCGGGTGTTCGAAGTGCGCGAAGCCGACGGCTCGCCGCTCGGGCTCTACCTGCTCGACCTGTACACGCGCGACACCAAGCGGGGCGGCGCGTGGATGAACTCGATCGTCTCGCAATCGGCCCTGCGCGGCACGTCGCCGGTCGTCGTCAACAACCTCAACGTGCCGCGGCCGGCCGAGGGGCAGCCGACGCTCCTCACGCTCGACGAGGTGACGACCCTGTTCCACGAGTTCGGCCACGCGCTGCACGGACTGTTCGCGACGGTGACCTACCCGCACTTCGCGGGCACGAACGTCTTCCGCGACTTCGTCGAGTTCCCGAGTCAGGTCAACGAGATGTGGATCCTATGGCCCGAGGTGCTCGCGTCGTACGCCCGCCACATCGACACCGACGAGCCGCTGCCGGCCGCGGTCACCGAGAAGCTGCACGCGTCGGAGGCTTTCAACCAGGGCTTCGCGACGAGCGAGTACCTCGCCGCGGCGTGGATCGACCAGGCCTGGCACTCGCTGGGCGCCGAGGAGGCGGCGGCGGTGACGGATGTCGCGGACTTCGAGGCATCCGCCCTCGCCGACATCGGCCTCGATAATCCACTCGTGCCGACGCGCTACTCGTCGACCTACTTCGCGCACGTGTTCTCGGGCGGTTACAGCGCCGGGTACTACTCGTACATCTGGAGCGAGGTGCTCGACGCCGACACCGTCGAGTGGTTCACCGAGAACGGCGGACTCGCGCGTGCGAACGGCGACCGCTTCCGCCAGCGACTGCTGGGCGTCGGCGGCTCGAAGGATCCGCTCGAGGCGTACCGCGACTTCCGCGGGCGGGATGCCGAGATCGCACCCCTGCTCGCCCGCCGCGGCCTGGCGTGACGCCTCGCCTTCGGCGTGCCCGCCCCGTCGACGTGCAGGCGGTGCGGGCGGCCGGCGTGGCCACCGACCTACGGCGAGCTCCGCGGACGCCGCGCCGTCGCTGGGCGTGGGCTCACGCGCTCTTGCGCTTGCGCTCCAGGACGAGCGTCGGAGGCGCACCCTCGGTGACGGCGGCGGGGGTCACGATGACCTTGGCGACGTCTTCGGTCGACGGGATGTCGAACATGATCGGACCGAGCACGTCTTCGAGGATCGCGCGGAGGCCGCGCGCACCGGTCTTGCGCGCGACGGCGAGATCGGCGATCGCGCGGAGCGCGTCATCCTCGAACTCGAGCTCGGCGCCGTCGAGCTCGAACATGCGCTGATACTGCTTCACGAACGCGTTCTTCGGGCCGGTGAGGATCTCGATCAGCGCCTCCTGGTCGAGCGGCGCGACCGCGGTGACGACGGGCAGGCGGCCGATGAACTCGGGGATGAGACCGAACTTGTGCAGGTCTTCGGGCTCGACCTCGCTGAACAGGTCGAGCTCCTTGCCCTTCTCCTGCAGCGGGGCGCCGAAGCCGACGCCGTGATTGCCGACGCGCGACGAGATGATGTCCTCGAGACCCGCGAACGCGCCCGCGACGATGAACAGCACGTTCGTCGTGTCGATCTGGATGAACTCCTGATGCGGGTGCTTGCGCCCGCCCTGCGGCGGCACCGAGGCGACGGTGCCCTCGAGGATCTTCAGCAGCGCCTGCTGCACGCCCTCGCCGGACACGTCGCGGGTGATCGAGGGGTTCTCGGCCTTGCGGGCGATCTTGTCGACCTCGTCGATGTAGATGATGCCCGTCTCGGCACGCTTCACGTCGAAGTCGGCGGCCTGCAGCAGCTTCAGCAGGATGTTCTCGACGTCTTCGCCGACGTAGCCCGCCTCGGTCAGCGCCGTGGCGTCCGCGACGGCGAACGGCACATTCAGGCGCTTGGCGAGCGTCTGCGCCAGATACGTCTTGCCGCAGCCGGTGGGCCCGAGGAGCAGGATGTTGCTCTTCGCGATCTCCACCTCGTCGGCGCGCTGCTCGGCGGGCTGCAGGGTGCCGTGCGCGCGGACCCGCTTGTAGTGGTTGTAGACCGCGACGGCGAGGGCCTTCTTCGCGGCATCCTGCCCGACGACGTACTCCTCGAGGAACGCGTAGATCTCGCGGGGCTTCGGCAGGTCGAAGTCGGCAACCGCGCCCTCCCCCGACTCGGCCATGCGCTCTTCGATGATCTCGTTGCAGAGCTCCACGCACTCGTCGCAGATGTACACGCCGGGGCCGGCGATCAGCTGCTGCACCTGCTTCTGGCTCTTGCCGCAGAAGGAGCATTTGAACAGGTCGGCGCTCTCACCGATGCGAGCCATGTTGCTCCCCCTTCAGGAACCACTCAGAATGCACTTCGAGCCTAACCGAGGCCGCCGACACATCGGCGGATTGAGTCACCGGTTGTGGACGGGACGACGAAGCCCCGCCGGTGCAACGACGGATGCGGAGCACGGCGGGGCTTCGTGGCGGGCGAGGCGTCAGGACGTGATCGCCGCGGGCTGACGCTTGCGCGAGGTCAGCACCTGGTCGACGATCCCGTACTCCATCGCCTCGTGCGCGGAGAGGATCTTGTCGCGGTCGATGTCCTTATTGACCTGCTCCTGGGTGCGGTTGGTGTGCCGCGCCATGGTCTCCTCGAGCCAGGTGCGCATCCGGAGGATCTCCGCGGCCTGGATCTCGATGTCGGATGCCTGGCCATGACCGGCCTCGCCGACGGCGGGCTGGTGGATGAGGATGCGCGCGTTGGGCAGCGCCAGGCGCTTGCCGGGGGCGCCGGCTGCCAGCAGCACGGAGGCCGCGGAGGCGGCCTGCCCGAGCACGACCGTCTGGATCTGCGGCGACACGTACTGCATGGTGTCGTAGATCGCCGTCATCGCCGTGAACGAGCCGCCGGGCGAGTTGATGTACATGATGATGTCGCGGTCGGGGTCCTGCGACTCGAGCACGAGCAGCTGGGCCATGACGTCATCGGCGGACGCGTCGTCGACCTGCACGCCGAGGAAGATCACGCGGTCTTCGAACAGCTTGTTGTACGGGTCCTGGCGCTTGTAGCCGTAGGCGGTGCGCTCCTCGAACTGGGGCAGGATGTACCGGCTCTGCGGCATCAGCCCGGGCAGCTGCATGCCGCTCGGGGAATGCGACGGGGCGCCGAAGGCGGGGGTGTTCATTCGTTGTGCTCCTTCGGTCAGTTCGTGGGGGTGGTGCCGGGCAGGGTGCCGGATTCGGTGCCGCCACCACCAACGACGTCGGTCGCCGATTCGCGGATGTGGTCGACGAAGCCGTAGTCGAGCGCCTCCTGGGCGGTGAACCAGCGGTCCCGGTCGCCGTCGGCGTTGATCTGCTCGACGGACTTGCCCGTCTGCGCCGCGGTGATCTCGGCGAGGCGGCGCTTCATGTCGAGGATGAGCTGGGCCTGCGTCTGGATGTCGCTCGAGGTGCCGCCGAAACCGCCGTGCGGCTGGTGCAGCAGCACGCGCGCGTTCGGCGTGATGTAGCGCTTGCCCTTGGTGCCGGCGGTCAGCAGCAGCTGGCCCATCGAGGCGGCCATGCCGATGCCGACCGTGACGATGTCGTTCGGCACGAACTGCATCGTGTCGTAGATCGCCATGCCGGCCGTGATCGACCCACCGGGCGAGTTGACGTAGAGGTAGATGTCCTTCTCGGAATCCTCCGCGGCCAGCAGAAGGATCTTCGCGCAGATCTCGTTCGCGTTCTCGTCGCGCACCTCCGACCCGAGCCAGATGATGCGGTCCTTCAACAGCCTGTCGAAGACGCTGGTGGCGAGCAGTGGTTCAGCCATGGATACTCCTGATGTGCGGGTTTCCTTACGTCATCGAATCTACCGAGGCGGAGAGCACCCTCCGCCCGTGTTCGCCGTCGGCGGAGCGCCGTGTCGGCGACACGACGAAGGGTCGGATGCCTCGGCATCCGACCCTTCGTCCTGAACGATTCCGTTCGGGCTATCGCCTCGAGATCACTCGGCGTCGGCCTTCTTCGCCGGAGCCTTCTTCGCGGCGGGCTTGCGCGCCGCCGGCTTCTTGGCGGCCGACTTCTCGGCATCGGCGTCGGCATCCGCCTTCTCGGCGTCGGCATCCGCCTTCTCGGCGTCGGCCTTCTTGGCCGGAGCCTTCTTGGCGGGCGCCTTCTTGGCGGGGGCCTTCTTCGCCGGAGCCTTCTCGGCGGCGGCCTCGGCGTCGGCGGCCTCGTCGGCGATCTCCTGCGCCTCCTCGACGACCTCTTCCTCGAGCGCGTCCTCGTCCTCGGGTGCGATGAAGCCCGTCAGGTCGACCGGCTTGCCGTCGGTGTCGACGACGGTGACCTTGCCGAGCGCGATCGCGAGGGCCTTGTTGCGGGCGACCTCGCCGACGAGCGCGGGCAGCTGGTTCTGGGCCTGCAGCGCCTCGACGAACTCCTGCGGGGCCATGCCGTACTGCGCGGCCGACTGGATGAGGTATTGGGTCAGCTCGTCCTGCGAGACCTGCACGTCGTGCGCCTCGGCGAGCTTGTCGAGGATCATCTGGGTGCGGAACTGCTTCTCGCTGGCCTCAGTGACCTCGGCGCGGTGCACGTCGTCTTCCAGGCGGCCCTCGCCCTCGAGGTGCGCGTGCACCTCGTCTTCGACGAGTTGGGCCGGCACCGGGATCTCGACGGCGGCGATCAGCGCGTCGACGAGCTTGTCGCGCGCGGCGGCGCCCTGCACGTAGACCGACTGCTCGGCGAGGCGCTCGGCGAGGCTGTCGCGCAGCTCGGCGATCGTGTCGAACTCGCTCGCCATCTGGGCGAAGTCGTCGTCGGCGTCGGGCAGCTCGCGCTCCTTGACGGCGGTGACGCTCACCGAGACCTCGGCCTCGTCGCCGGCGTGGTCGCCGCCGACGAGCGTCGAGCGGAACGTGGTGTCCTCACCGGCGGTGAGCGAGTCGATGGCCTCGTCAATGCCCTGCAGCAGCTCGCCCGAGCCGACCTCGTACGACACGCCCTCGGCGCGGTCGATCTCGGTGCCGTCGATGGTGGCGACGAGGTTCAGCTCGACGAAGTCGCCCGTCTTGGCGGGGCGGTCGACGGTCACCAGCGTGCCGAAGCGGCCGCGCAGGCGGTCGAGCTCGGCGTCGATGGCGGCGTCGTCGGTGGCGACGGGCTCGATCTCGACGGTGACGTCCTTCAGCTCGGGCAGGTCGAACTCGGGGCGGACGTCGACCTCGACCTCGACCTTGAGGTCGCCGGAGAAGTCGTTCTCGTTCGGCCACTCGATGACCTCGGCGGTGGGGCGACCGACGGTGCGCACCTCGTTGGCGGTGACGGCCTCACGGTAGAAGCCGTCGAGGCCCTCGCTGACCGCGTGCTCGATGACCGCGCCACGGCCGACGCGCTGGTCGATGATCGGGGCGGGCACCTTGCCCTTGCGGAAGCCGGGGATCTGGATGTCCTGCGCGATGTGCTCGTAGGCGTGCGCGATCGAGGGCTTGAGCTCGTCGGGGGTGACCGAGATGTGCAGCTTCACCCGGGTGGGGCTGAGCTTCTCGACGGTGCTGGTGACCATGCCTGTTCGTTCTCCTCTTGTTCGGCCACGCCAGGGCGCGGCCGGGGTCTGGGGTCTGGGTCTATGGGGCCGGTGGTCGGGGCGACAGGATTTGAACCTGCGGCCTCCCGCTCCCAAAGCGGGCGCTCTACCAAGCTGAGCTACGCCCCGGGCGCGCACGCGAGCGAGCGCCGATTCACGGCCGGTGGTCAGTCTAGCCGAACCGACCTTGTAGACTCTTCGAGATGCCGCGCACACCGGCATCCACCCCCGGCTTCTCCGCCGGATGCGGGGCTGTAGCTTAATGGTAAAGCCTTAGTCTTCCAAACTAATGACGCGGGTTCGATTCCCGTCAGCCCCTCCGCCTCCCCCTCGTCCGACGCGCGTCCGACGCACGCGTGCCGCGGCTTCAGCGCACGTCGGATGCCTGGGCGTGCGCGGCCGAGTGCGCGCGGTAGATCTCGGCGTTGCGCAGAATGCCGGCGCGCTCGTCGTCGGTGAGCTCGCGCCGCACCTTCGCGGGAACGCCCGCGACGAGCGACCCGTCGGGGACGACCGTGCCCTCGAGCACCACGGCACCGCCGGCGACCAGGCATCCCGCCCCGATGACGGCGCCGGAGAGCACGACGCTCCCCATGCCGATCAGCGAGCCGTCGCCGATCGTGCAGCCGTGCACGACCGCGTTGTGGCCGACCGACACGTTCTCGCCGATCACGACGGGCGAGCCCCGGTCGACGTGCACCGAGACGTTGTCCTGCAGGTTGCTCCCCGCACCGAGGACGATCGGGGCGCTGTCGCCGCGGACCACCGCGTTGTACCAGACGCTCGCCCCCTCGGCGAGGGTCACGTCGCCGATCACGCGCGCACCGGAGGCGACGAACGCGCTCTCGTGCAGGCGGGGGGTCCCGGCGGGAACGGAGAGGATCGAGGCGTCGTCGGCGATCGTCATGGCTCCGACGATAGCCCGAGCGGCCGCGCGTTTCGGCGCGTGTCGCACCGGCGTAAGCCGAGCCTTCTCTTGCTTGCGGAATGCCGGGTGCTGAGTAGCGTTACAGGTGATGGGGGGAATCCCCGACGAATGGAGGCTTCATCATGAGCAAGACGCAGACGATCTCGACGACCGCCGCGAGCCCCGAGGCATCCGCGAGCACGGCGCAGTTCCTGACCCCGGTGGCGCTCGGCCTGCAGGCCCTCGCGGTCAACGGCAAGCAGGCGCACTGGAACGTGCGCGGCAGCAACTTCATCGCGATCCACGAGCTTCTCGACTCGGTCGTCGCCAACGCGCAGGGCTTCGCCGACCTCGCCGCGGAGCGCATCGTCGCCCTCGGCCTGCCGATCGACGCGCGCGTGTCGACCATCGCCGAGAAGGTGCCGGCCACGACCGTTCCCGCCGGGTTCGCGCAGTGGCAGGACGAGATCACCGCGATCGTCGCCGACATGGATGCCGTGATCGCCGACGTGCAGGCCGCGATCGACGGTCTCGCCGAGACCGACCTGACGAGCCAGGACGTCGCCATCGCGATCAAGGCGGGCCTCGAGAAGGACCGCTGGTTCCTCTCCGCGCACCTCGCCGCGTGAGCGGACGCTGATCGCCGAAAGCTGACGGATGCCCCGGGCCGACGCCCGGGGCATCCGTGCGTCTGGCGGGGGGTGCGCGCCGTGCACGGGCTTGTCCGGCACCTCGGCCCCGGCGCGGTCAGCGAGCGTGGGTGAGCCGCCCGGCGAGGAGTGTCGCCTGCACCTCGGTGGCGCGGAGGGACGGCTCGTCCGCCGTCAGCGGGTCGCGGTCGACCACGACGAGGTCTGCGACGTCGCCGGGAACGAGCGTCGCACGGGCGAGCGAACCCGCGCCCGTCGACGCGGCGAGCGCCGTCGCCGCGTCGACGGCCTGATCGGGATGCCACGGCTCGCGCCCGTCGCGCGTGCGATGGACGGCGGCGGCCATCGCCGCCCAGGGGTCGAGGGCGGCGACGGGCGCATCCGAACCGAAGAGCAGATTCGCGCCGGCGTCGGCGAGAGAGCGCAGCGGATAGGCGATCGCGGTCTGCTCGGCCCAGATGGTGTCGGTCATGTCGCGGTCGTCGATCGCATGTTCGGGCTGCACGCTCGCCCCCACGCCGAGGCGCGCGAACCGCGGGATGTCGGCGTGGGCGACCAGCTGCGCGTGCTCGATGGTGCCCGTCGCGCCGGTGAGGGCGAACGCGTCGAGCGCGTGCGAGTTCGCGAGGTCGCCGATGGCGTGCACGGCGCAGGACAGGCCGCCGCCCGTGGCGCGGGTCATCAGGTCGGCGAGCGCGTCCGGCGCCACCGTCAGCACGCCGTGGTTGTGCGGGTCGCCGGGGTAGGAGTGCGAGCACGCGGCGGTACGGGTGCCGAGCGAGCCGTCGGTGATCACCTTCAGTGAGCCGACCCGCACGAGGCCGTCGGGATCGAGCGCGTCACCGGTCGCGAGCCCCTCGGCGAGCGCGCGCTCGAGCTGCGCGGGATAGATGCCGAAGCGGATGCGGGTGGTGTCGAACCCGGCCTCGAGGCGGCGCGCCCACGCCTCCGCGTTCCACGCCATGTCGAGGTCGACGACGCCGACGATCCCCCGCGTCGCGGCGCGGTCGAGGGCGCCCCGCACCAGCCGGTCGCCGAGAAGCGGATCGGCGGCGTTGAGGCGGCGCGAGATCTCGAAGGCCGGCTCTTCGCGCACGAGCCCGCTCTCCTCGATCGTGTAGCCCTCGCGTCGGAAGGCGGCGGTGTTCATCCAGACACTGTGCACGTCGGCGTTGATGAGGTAGGTCGGCACCGACCCGGTGTGCTCGTCGAGGAGCGCAAGGGTCGGGGCATCCGGCCACAGCGCATCGCGGAACCCGGTGCCCACGCGGCGGTCGCCCTCGAGCACGGCGGCGGCGCCCATGAGGGCGGCGGCCTCGCGCGCGGTCCGCGTCTCGTGGAGCGGCTGGCGCTGGGCGACGAGGGCCCACTGCACCGTGTGCACGTGATGGTCCCAGAGCCCGGGGATCACCCAGCCGCCGTCGGCGTCGACGACGATCCCGCGGTGGGGCAGCGCGCCGGCGGGGGCGAGGTCGACGATGCGCCCGCCGGACAGGTGCACGTCGACGAGGTCATCGCCGAACGGGTCGAGCCGATCGACCCCGGTCAGGCGCGCCCGCGCGATGACGGCGGGACGCTCCCCGCGGCCGGCCCCGCTCACCGCTCGCCCCGCGCGGCGCGGAGCGCCCCGTGGGCGCGGCGCATCTCGTCGGGCAGCCGCGGATCGGCGTACGGGCTCGCACCGGCGTCGAGTTCGGCGATGATCGTGTCGACGACGACCTCGTCGGACTTGTTCTGGCTGAGCTTGCGCTTGGCGACGACCTTGGTCGGCCTCAGCCGGAACCCGACCGTGCCGCGTTCGAGGCGTCGCACGTACTCCTCGTCGTTCGGCGCCTGCCACATGAGCCGCGGCTGCGGCAGGCTCTGCTCGAACCGCGCGACCAGCCGGTCGAGCACGCGCAGGTTCTCCTCCGGGCTCAGCACCTCGGGCACGCCGCTCAGGTGCACCGACACGAAGTTCCACGTCGGCACGCTCGCCACGTCGCCGTACCAGCCGGGCGAGATGTACCCGTGCGGCCCCTGCACGACGACCAGCAGCTCACGCTCCCCCAGCCCGTGGATCGCGTCGTCGGGTTTGCCGACGTGTCCCACGATCGTGAGGTCGCCGGAGCCCCCGGCGGAGTCGTCGGGCTCATCGAGCAGCACGGCGTAATGGGAGGCGACGAGGCCGTCCGGACCCGAGCTCACGATCGTGACCCAGGGGTTCGCGTGGATGAGTCGGCGCATCTCCGTGGCATCCGTCATGGCGAAACTGGGATTCTGCCTCACGCGGCGCCTCCTGAGCTGACGATGATTCCGACGGCGCCTGCGGTTCCGACGCCGGACTCGTCTACTTCTGGCACGACGGGCACCAGTAGAGCTTACGGGCGCCCATCTCTTCGAGCACGATCTCGGTGCCGCAGACACGGCACGGCAGCCCGGCGCGGTGGTACACCCAGTGCCGGTCGTCGCGGTGCGCCATGGCACGGCGGTAGGCCTCGGGGTCGAGGTCGTCCATCGTCATCATCTGGCCGGTCTCGACGCCGATCACGAGCAGGCGCGACCAGTCGCGCCAGATGCTGCGGACGACCTCTTCGGGAACCAGCTTGCCGGGGGTGTGCGGGTCGAGGAGCGCGCGGTAGAGGAGCTCCGCCCGGTACACGTTGCCGATGCCGCTGACGACCGACTGGTCCATCAGCAGCAGCCCGATCGGCGTCGGCTTGCGGCGCACGACCTCGGTGAAGCGCTCCTCGCCCGCGACCGGGTCGTCGACGAGCGGATCGGGCCCGAGCTTCGCGATCGTCGCCTGCACCTCATCGGGGGTCTGCAGCTCGCACGCCGTGGGGCCGCGGAGGTCGGCGCAGGTGATGTCGGTCATGAGCCGCAGCCGCACCTGTCCGACGACGGGCGGCGGCCACTCGTCGGCGTCGTCGTGGTCACCGGGTGCGTCGAGCCCGCGGGTCTGCTCGCTCATCCGCACGTGCACGCGTGCACGGCGGGGCGCTCCGATGGAGGTCAGCGAGTTCTCGCCGGCGGCATCGAGCACGGGAGCGTCCCCGTCGAGGTCCGAATCCACGAGATCGGTGCCGCGCTGGTTCGTCTGGCCCATCCGGCCGTTCGCCGACGCGATGGTCGGGTCGACGAGGATCTCCCCCGCGAAGTCCCACGCGCCGTACATGCCGAGGTGCACCCGCAACCACAGATCGCCGTCGAACGCGAGGAACATCTGCTTGCCGACGGCGCGCACCGACACCGCCTCGCGGCCGTCGAGCAGGGCCGCGCCCTCCGCGAAGCGCCCCTGCGGGCTCGACGCGGCGACGACCCGGCCGACGTAGTTGCGGTCGAACTGGCGCGCGATCCGGTGGACGGAGTGACCCTCGGGCATCAGCCGGCTTCGGGATCGAAGGCGTCGACGGACTCGCCGCCGTGCGGGGCATCCGCCACGCCGTCCGTCCCGAGACCGGCACGCGGGTCGGGCTCGAGGGTGCCGTAGGTCTCGAACGCCGCGAGCTGTGCGATGCGGCGCGCGTGGCGCTCCTCACCCGAGAAGGGCGTGGCGATGAAGCGGTCGATGAAGCCGATCGCCTCGTCGACGGTGTGCTGGCGGGCGCCGATCGAGATGACGTTCGCGTCGTTGTGCTCACGCGCGAGCTCGGCGGTGGCGAGGCTCCAGACGAGCGCGGCACGGATGCCCCGCACCTTGTTCGCGGCGATCTGCTCGCCGTTGCCGGAACCACCGAACACGATCCCGAGGGCGGGAACACCGGCGGACTGATCGGCGATGACGGCTTGGGCGGCACGGATGCAGAACGCCGGGTAGTCGTCGAGCGGGTCGTACTCGAGCGGACCGTGGTCCACGACGTCGTGGCCGCGTTCGGCGAGGTGATGCTGCAGCTGCGTCGAGAACTCGAGGCCCGCGTGATCGGTCGCGATGTGGATGCGCATGCCCCCATCCTAGGGAGCGTCCGAGGGAGCGTCCTCGGCCTCGAGCGCCACGAAGACCTCTTCCGCACCGTCGGCGTGCTCGGCGCCCTCCGCCACCACAAGCACCTCTTCGACGACCTGCCCACGGCGATCGGGCACGCGCGTGATCACGTCAGACGTGAGCGGTGCGGCACGACGCCGTAGGCTTGACAAGTTGCCGTCGGCGCCAGCAGCGCCGGTCCGCGGCATCCCACCCTCACCCTTGGGAGCAACGCAGTGCCTGGACAGAACCTCACCCGCCTCGAAGCGCAGGACCGCCGCGCGCTCGTCTCGACCGACAGCTACGCCGTCGAGCTCGACCTGACGACGGGCCCCGACGTGTTCCGCTCGCGCACCGTCGTGCGCTTCACCGCCACCGAGGGCGCGTCGACCTTCATCGACCTGATCGCGCGGGACGTCCGCGAGATCACGCTGAACGGCGTGGCGATCGACCCGGCCGCCGCCTTCGCCGACTCGCGCATCGCGCTCGACGGCCTCGCCGCCGAGAACGAGCTCGTCGTCGACGCCGACTGCCTCTACACGAACACCGGCGAGGGTCTGCATCGCTTCGTCGACCCCGTCGACGGCGAGGTGTACCTCTACTCGCAGTTCGAGGTGCCCGACTCGCGCCGCGTGTTTGCGGTGTTCGAGCAGCCCGACCTGAAGGCGACCTTCCAGTTCACGATCACCGCGCCCGCGGCGTGGAAGGTCATCTCCAACTCCCCTACGCCCGAGCCCGTGCCGGCCGAAGGCGCCGAGGCCGCGGCGACGTGGACGTTCGAGCCCACCCCGCGCATCTCCTCGTACATCACCGCGATCGTCGCGGGCCCGTATGAGTCGACGTTCTCGGAGCTGCAGAGCGCCTCCGGCCGCACCATCCCGCTCGGGGTCTACGGCCGCAAGAGCCTCTGGCACCACCTCGACGCCGACTACATCTTCGACAAGACCCGCGAGGGGTTCGCGTACTACGAGGAGAAGTTCGGCTACCCGTACCCGTTCGCGAAGTACGACCAGCTGTTCGTCCCCGAGTTCAACGCGGGCGCGATGGAGAACGCGGGCGCGGTGACGTTCACCGAGACCTACGTCTTCCGCTCGAAGGTGACCGACGCCGTCAAGGAGCGCCGCGTCGTCACGATCCTGCACGAGCTCGCGCACATGTGGTTCGGCGACCTCGTCACCATGAAGTGGTGGAACGACCTCTGGCTGAACGAGTCGTTCGCCGAGTGGGCCTCGACCATCGCGACCGCCGAGGCCACGGAGTGGACCGGCGCGTGGACGACCTTCAACGCGATGGAGAAGACCTGGGCGTACCGCCAGGACCAGCTGCCCTCGACGCACCCGGTCGTCGCGGAGATCAACGACCTCCATGATGTCGAGGTGAACTTCGACGGCATCACCTACGCCAAGGGCGGTTCGGTGCTCAAGCAGCTGACCTCCTGGGTCGGCATCGACGAGTTCTTCGCCGGCGTCGGCGCGTACTTCCAGAAGCACGCCTTCGGCAACACCGAGCTCGCCGACCTGCTCGTCGAGCTCGAGGCCACGAGCGGGCGCGAACTCGGCACCTGGTCGAAGAAGTGGCTCGAGACGGCGGGCGTCAACACGCTCGCCCCCGAGATCAAGACGGATGCCGCGGGGAAGATCACGCGCTTCGCGATCGTGCAGACGGCGCCCGCCGACTACCCGACGATCCGCCCGCACCGCCTGGGCGTCGGCTTCTACAGCCTCGACGGCGACGCCCTGGTGCGCACGCACCACGTGGAGCTCGACGTCGACGGCGACCTCACCGAGGTCCCCGAGCTCACCGGCCTCGCCCAGCCCGACCTCGTGCTGCTGAACGACGAGGACCTCGCCTACGCGAAGATCCGTCTCGACGCCCGCTCGCTCGAGACGGCGATCGCGCACCTCGGCGGCATCGCCGACCCGCTCGCGCGCTCGCTCGTCTGGGGTGCGGCGTGGGATCAGACGCGTGATGCGGAGGCCTCGGCATCCGACTACGTCGACCTGGTGCTCCGCAACATCGGCGCCGAGACCGAGTCGACGACGGTGCGGACGACCCTCGGCCAGCTGCAACTCGCCGCGAACTCGTACGTCGCCCCCGAGAAGCGCACAGCCACGCGCGAGAAGGTCGCCGACGGCCTCTGGGCGCTGGCGCAGGCGGCCGAGGCCGGCAGCGACAGCCAGCTGCAGTTCGTCACGGGCTTCGCGAGCGCCGCGGCCACTCCCGCGCAGTGGGAGCAGGTGCGCGCGCTCCGGGACGGCGACACGACCCTCGCCGGACTCGAGATCGACGCCGACCTGTCGTGGGCGCTGCTGGTCTCGCTCGCCGCGGGCGGGCTCGTCACGGCCGCCGACATCGACGCTGCCCTCGCCGCCGACAACACGGCGAAGGGCGGCGAGTTCGCGGCGCAGGCCAAGGCGGCCCTCCCCGACGAGGCATCCAAGCGCGCCGCGTGGGCCTCGCTCATCGACACCGCCGACCTGCCGAACACCGTCGTGCGCGCCGCCTCGGCCGGGTTCGTGCACCCCGCCGGCGTCGACGCGCTCGAGGCGTTCGTCGCGCCGTACTTCGACATGCTGCTGCCGATCTGGGACAGCCGCACGTACCACATCGCCGAGTACCTGATCATCGGGCTGTACCCGGCGCCGCTCGCGAACGTCGCCCTGCGCGACGCGACCCGGGCCTGGCTCGCCGAGCACTCCGACGCCCCCGCGGCGCTTCGCCGCCTCGTGCGCGAGAACCTCGCCGGCGTCGAGCGGGCCCTCGCGGTGCAGCAGCGCGACGCGCAGTGATCCGGCCCTAACGCCGGAGCGATCACGGGCGGGTGTCATCCTTTCGGACGACACCCGCCCGCCGTATCTCCACCTTCCGCCGGACGCCGGCCCCGGATCGCTCGCGTAGCGTCGAAGACATGATCGTCGCCGAGAACCTCACCAAGAGATACGGATCCACCACCGCCGTCGACGGCGTCTCGTTCACCGTGCGACCGGGGCTCGTCACCGGCTTCCTCGGACCGAACGGCGCCGGGAAGTCGACCACCATGCGGATGATCGTGGGCCTGGATGCCCCGAACGACGGCAGTGTCACCGTCGGCGGCCAGCGCTACGCGCAGAGCCGCACGCCGCTGACCGAGGTGGGCGTGCTGCTCGATGCCAAGGCCGTGCACACCGGCCGCTCCGCCCGTGCGCACCTGCGGGCGATGGCGGCGACCCACGGCATCCCGAACAGCCGCGTCGACGAGGTGATCGCCCTCACCGGGCTCGAAGCGGTGGCCCGCAAGCGCGCCGGCAAGTTCTCGCTCGGCATGGGCCAGCGCCTCGGCATCGCCGCCGCCCTCCTCGGCGACCCGTCGACCCTCATCCTCGACGAGCCGGTGAACGGCCTCGACCCCGAAGGGGTGCGGTGGGTGCGCGAGTTCGTGCGCCACCTCGCACGCGAGGGACGCACCGTGCTCCTCTCCAGCCACCTCATGAGCGAGATGGCGCAGACCGCCGACCACGTGATCGTGCTCGGCTGCGGGCGCGTGCTCGCCGACGCGCCGCTCGGAGAGCTCGTCGCGGCGTGGACGGCGAACGAGGTGCTCGTGCGCACGCCCCGACCCGCCGACCTGGCCGCCGCGCTCGCGACGATCGACCCGGCACGCGCCGGGGATGCCGGCGGCGCGGGCGGCGACGTCGCCGTCGAGGACGCCGGCGACGGCACCCTGCGGGTCGTGGGCCTCCCCGCCGCCGCCATCGGCGATGTCGCCGCCGCACGAGGCATCCCGCTTCACGAACTGACCCCGCGCACCGGATCGCTCGAAGAGGCCTACCTCGCCCTCACCGAGGGCTCGGTGCAGTACAAGACCAAGGAGATCGCATGACCACCGCCGCCCCCGCCGGCACCCGCGCCGCGGCGCCCGCGCCCGCACGGCCCGCCTCCCCCTACCGGCTCTCGTTCGGCCGGGTGGTGCGCAGCGAGTGGATCAAGCTGCTGACGCTCCGCTCGACCTGGTGGTCGCTCGCCGTCACCGTGGTGCTCTCGCTCGCGATCTCGCTGATGATGGCCTCGGCCGCCCGCGACTTCGGCGGCGGCCTGTCGCCCGTCATGACCATCGTCATGCCGATGCAGTTCACGATGCTCGTCGCCGGCATCCTCGGCGCGATCGCGGTCACCGGCGAGTACTCCACCGGCATGATCCGCTCGACGTTCACCGCCGAGCCGCATCGCGGCGCCGTGCTCGCCGCGAAGGCGATCGTCGTCGGCGTCGTGATGGCGCTCGCGACCGCGCTCACGTACCTCGTCGCGATCCTGCTCACCGCCCCGATCCTCGGCAGCGCCGGCATCGACTGGTCCGACCCGGCGCAGTCGTGGACTCCGCTCGCGGCGGGCGTCTTCGCGATGGCGATGTTCGCGCTCATCGGCGTGGGCTTCGGCTTCCTGATCCGCAACGGCGCCGGCGCGATCGCGGCGACCGTCGGCGTGCTGTTCGTGCTGCCGATCGTCACGAACATGTTCGTCTTCGCCGGCGAGAGCTGGCAGTGGCTCGTGGATGCCGGGCAGTACCTGCCCATGTCGGCGGCCCAGATGGCGACGACGCCCGCCGGCGACGATGCGCTGCAGGGCATCATCACCCTCGCGGCGTGGCCCGCGGCGCTGCTGCTGGCCGCCTGGGTGGCGCTGCGCACCCGCGACGCCTGAGCGGGCGCGCGCCCGGGCTGAAGAGCCCGGGCGCGGTGCGCCTGAGGGGCACTCAACCACGCCATAGCCACCGCCGTTAGGATCGGAGCGATGATGTGGCGCATTGACTCCGGCTCGGGCGAGACGACGCCCGCCATCACCGACCCGGATTTCTGGCAGCGCGTACTGAAGTGGCTCGGCGAGGCGGGGATGAACCTCCTCACCGTCGCCCTGATCATCGTGGGCGCACTGCTCGCCTCGTGGGTGCTGCGCCTGGTGATCCACCGCGGAGTCGAACGCATCGTGTCGGGCGCGAAGACCAAGGCGAACGTCGACGACACCCAGGCGCTCGAACGCTCCCCGCTCGCCGCGATGCGACTCGTGCAGCGGACGCGCACCCTCGGGTCGATCCTGCAGAACATCGTCAACGTCACTCTGGTGATCATCGCCGTGCTCCTGATCATCAACGTGCTCGCCCCCGGCGTCGCCGGCTCGTTCGCACTGCTGTCGGCGGCGATCGGCGCCGGCCTCGGCTTCGGTGCGCAGAACATCGTCAAGGACGTGCTGAACGGCATCTTCATCGTCGCGGAGGATCAGGTCGGCATCGGCGATGTGGTCGACCTCGGCCTCGCCACCGGCATCGTCGAGTACGTGAGCGTGCGCGTCACGCACGTGCGCGACGTCAACGGCACGCTCTGGTACGTGCGCAACGGCGAGATCACCCGCATCGGCAACATGTCGCAGGGGTGGTCGCGTGTCATCCTCGACCTCGCCGTGCCCGCCGACGTCGACATCGACGAGGTCGAGGAGACGATGCTCGGCGCCGCGAAGTCGCTCGCGAAGGACCCGAAGTGGCGCACGCGCATCATCGAGCAGCCCGAGATCTGGGGCCTCGAGTCGATCGCCGGCGACGCGCTCGTGATCCGTCTCGTGATGAAGACGCGCGCGAACGCGAAGGACGACGTGGCCCGCGAGCTGCGGATGCGCCTGAAGCGCGCCGTCGACGACCTCGGCATCCAGCTCCCGTCGCTCAACACCGTCGTCCTCGCCGGGCTCGAGGGCGCCCAGCGGGTGCGGGGCGCCAACCCGCCGCGCACGCGCCCGACGCCCGTGACGACCGTGGACGACGCCTCGGCGGCGACCCCGCGCGCCACGAAGCCTCCGCGCGGCGCGAAGACACCGCGCGGCGCGAAGGCGAAGGCGGAGGCGAAGACCCAGGCCGGCACGCCCGAGGCCGAGCCCACCGACGGCCGCGCGATCTGGCGACCGCGGAAGGACGGCTCGCCCGGGAGCGGTGACGCGCCGGCGCAGGACGACGCCCCCGCGACCTCCTCCGAGGCATCCGCCGCGCCTCCCGCGAAGCCCGACACCGGCGCGGAAGGAGCATCGTCATGACGGATGCCACACCCCGCAGCTTCTACGACGAGGTCGGTGGTCACGACACCTTCGTGCGGCTCGTCGACGCCTTCTACCGCGGTGTCGCCACCGACGAGGTGCTGAAGCCGATGTACCCCGAGGACGATCTCGGTCCGGCGGCCGTCCGCCTCACGATGTTCCTCGAGCAGTACTGGGGCGGCCCGACGACCTACAGCGAGCAGCGCGGCCACCCGCGGCTGCGGATGCGGCACAACCCCTTCCACATCGACCCCGACGCGCGCGACCGCTGGCTCGCGCACATGCGCGCCGCCGTCGACGAGCTCGGCCTGTCGCCGCTCCACGAAGCGACGCTGTGGGACTATCTGGAGCGAGCCGCGTTCGCGATGGTGAACACGGTCGAGCCGAGCGGCATCGGCCCCGCACGCCCGGCACCGTCGCCGTCGCTGACCGTCCACCCCGAGACCACCTGAGCGCACCGTCGCGCTCCTCCCCGCACCGCCTCTTCGGATCAGCCCCGGACCACCCCTCGCGACGAAGGAGTCGTCATGGCAGCTCGCTCCGCCTCGAACAGCGCGTCCAACAGCGCATCCCCCCGGGCCTCGCGACAGAACGCGAGCCGCGCCGCGCACCGCGCCGACGTGCTCGTGATCGGCTGGGGCCTCGCCGGTCTCGTCGCCGCCGCCGAGGCCGCCGCCGCCGGCAAGACCGTCGTGATCGTCGACCAGGAGCCGCGGACGAACCTCGGCGGGCAGGCATTCTGGTCGTTCGGCGGGCTCTTCTTCATCGACTCGCCCGAGCAGCGGCGCATGGGCATCCGCGACTCGATCGAGCTCGCCCGGCAGGACTGGTTCGACACGGCCGGATTCGACCGCGACGACGACCTGTGGCCGCGCCGCTGGGCCGAGGCCTACCTCGACTTCGCCCACGGCGAGAAGCGCGCCTGGCTGCGCGAGAAGGGCGTCGGGTTCTTCCCCGTGGTGGGCTGGGCGGAGCGCGGCGGCTACACCGCGACGGGCCCCGGCAACTCGGTGCCGCGCTTCCACATCACGTGGGGCACCGGACCGGGCCTCGTCGCCCCGTTCCAGGCGGCCGTGGAGCAGGCCGAGGCGGAGGGGCGCCTGACGATCCTCCCCCGCCACCGCGTCACCGCGCTGACCACCGCGGACGGCACCGTCACGGGCGCCGCCGGCGACGTGCTGGCCGCCTCCGACGCCGTGCGGGGCGCCCCGAGCTCGCGCGAGGTGGTCGGCGAGTTCGAGATCGCGGCGGCGGCCACCGTCGTCTCGTCCGGCGGCATCGGCGGCAACCACGACCTCGTGCGCCGGCAGTGGCCGGCGCGACTCGGCACTCCGCCGGAGCACATGATCACCGGGGTCCCCGCCTACGTCGACGGGTCGATGCAGCCCGTCACCGCGGCGGCGGGGGCGCGT
Source organism: Microbacterium sp. F2E (assembly GCF_020905435.1). Lineage (NCBI taxonomy): Bacteria > Bacillati > Actinomycetota > Actinomycetes > Micrococcales > Microbacteriaceae > Microbacterium > Microbacterium sp. F2E. Next base: position 42,358 of record NZ_JAJJIB010000016.1, read on the forward strand.
CTGATCAACGGCGACCGCATGTGGCACTACGTCGAAGGCATCCAGAACTGGGATCCGATCTGGCCGGGCCACGGCATCCGCATCCTGCCCGGCCCGTCGTCGATCTGGCTGGATGCCACGGGCGCGCGCCTGCCCGTGCCGCTCTTCCCCGGCTTCGACACGCTCGGCACGCTCGCGCACCTGCGGCAGACCGGGCACGACCACTCGTGGTTCGTGCTGTCGCAGAAGATCGTCGAGAAGGAGTTCACCCTCTCGGGCAGCGAGCAGAACCCCGACCTCACCGGCAAGGACCTGCCGCTCCTCGTGCGCTCACGGCTCGGCAAGGGGGCGGCGGGGCCCGTGCAGGCGTTCCTCGACCACGGCGCGGACTTCGTCGTGCGGCGGACGCTCGACGAGCTGATCGACGGGATGCGCGCCCTGCCCGGCGGCGACGCGCTCGACGGCGCCCGCGTGCGCCGCGAGGTGGAGGCGCGCGACCGCGAGATGGACAACGATTTCACGAAGGACGCGCAGGTCGCCATGCTGCGCTCGGCACGGGCGTATCGCGGCGACAAGCTCATCCGTACCGCGGCGCTGCACCGCATCCTCGATCCGGCCGCGGGGCCGCTCATCGCCGTGAAGCTGCACGTGCTCACCCGCAAGTCGCTCGGCGGCATCGAGACCGATCTGTCGGGCCGGGCGCTCGGGGCGGGCGGCTCCCCCGTGCCGGGTCTGTACGCCGCCGGCGAGGCGGCGGGGTTCGGCGGTGGCGGCGTGCACGGGTACCGGGCGCTGGAGGGGACCTTCGTCGGCGGATGCCTGTTCTCTGGGCGCGTCGCCGGGCGCGCGGCGGCGGCCGCTGTCTGACGGCGGTGGTGGCCGCGGCGTGGTGACGACGGCGGTGCGCTGGCGGCGGCGGCGCTGCCCACACCGGGCCGCGGAGTCAGCTCGCGCCGGTGGCGCGGACGGCGGTGAGTCCCGACCGGACCGTGCCGCGGGTGAGCACGTGCCCGCGCGCGAGGCTGACGCGCGTCCAGGGGCCGTTCCGGCGCACGACCGCCTGCTCCTCGCTGGCAATGAACCCGAGGGCCAACGCGGCGAACGCGACGCCGAGCGGCAGGCCGGCGAGCGGCTCGTCGGCGGCGCCCCAGATCGCCGCGCGCACGGCGTGCACGGCATCGTCACCGGCATCCTTCGGCACCGCTTCGGCGACCGCGGCGATGCCCCACTGGGCGCGCTCGGCGAGGAGCGCCGCGGCGATCGCGCCGTCATCGGTCCAGCCGGCGCGCGGCGGCGACACCCCGGCCCAGGTCGCCGTGACCGCGGCATCCGGCAGCTGCAGCGCCGCCGGGTCGTCCGAGGCCGTGAGCCCCTCCGCCGGCACGACGAGGTCGCACACGAGTTCGGGGTCGACCCGCACCGCGCGCATGCCGAGCACGGTGGGCGTCGATTCGAGGAGCGTCCGCGGCGCGAGTGGGGCGGCCGAGGCGAGCAGCGTGCCGCCGGTCGCCTTCAGCCGGACTGCGCCGTCACCGAGCCGCGCGGCCCGGGCGGAGAAGGTGAGCACGTCCGCCGCGGTGGGCGCATCGGGGAAGATCAGGCGTTGCGACATCCGCCCTAAACTATCAAGCGACCGCGCCGCCCCGGCGGCCGGCGGTCACCCCGCGATGACAGGAGCCTCGTGCGCGAACACGCCCCGGCCGCTCGACACGGCTCGCCCGAAGAACCCACCGCCTCGGATGCTGCCGCCATCCCCGTGATCACCGACCCGGTCAGCGTCATGCTCGACGTGCTGAACCTCGACTCGGGCGCGGCGCGCACCACCGAAGACATCTTCACGGGGGTGTCGCAGCCCATGCCGACCGGGCGCATCTTCGGCGGCCAAGTGCTCGCGCAGGCGATCATCGCCGCCGACCGCACCACCGACGACGACCGCGTGCCGCACTCGATGCACGGCTACTTCCTGCGCCCGGGTGACGCGTCCACGGGGCTCACGCTCGCCGTCGAGCGCATCCACGACGGCCGCTCGTTCTCGACGCGCCGCACGCAGGCTTACCAGCACGGGGTGCCGATCTTCTCGATGATCTCGTCGTTCGAGCGCGAAGACCCCGGCCTCGAGCACCAGACTCCCGCGCCGGAGGGCGTGCTCTCGCCCGAGGAGGCACTCGAGCGCTCCGGCGCCTCGCGCCTGCACCCGCTCTCGCGACGACTGCTCGACGACAGCCCGATCGAGGTCGTGCACGCCGACGGCGCGATCTACGACCGGGTGCCCGGGGCGCACGTGCCCCGACAGGACGTGTGGATGCGCACGCGCCGCGGGATCGGCGACGATCCCGCGCTGCACCGTGCGGTGCTCGCCTACATGAGCGACCTCACGATCCAGGAGTCGGTGCTGCGCGCACACGGCGTGGCCTGGTCGCAGCCGGGTCTCAAGGTCGCGAGCCTCGATCACGCGATGTGGTGGCACCGGCGTGCGCGCGTGGACGAGTGGCTGCTCTATGCGCAGGAGTCGCCGAGCGCGCGCGGCGGGCGCGGGCTCGCGACGGGCCGCATCTTCACCCGCGAGGGCGAGCTGATCGCCACGGTCGCGCAGGAGATCATGGTGCGCGTGCCCGACGCGGACGGCTCGGGCGTCAGCGCCGGCTGAACGCGATCGGCTCGCCGACGTAGGGCGCCCACGCCGCGCGCATCTGCTCGCTGAGGCGAACGGGACGGAAGGTCTCCGCGTCGACGAGCACGACGGCAGAGGATGCCCGGGCGTAGAGCTTCTGCTCGGCATCGGTCGCAGGGCTGTACACCTCGTAGCAGACCTCGACGCTCGATCCGCCGAGCTTGCCGAACCACATCTGCACGTCGAGCGGGTCGCGCCGGTACGGCACCGGGGCGAGGTACTCGATCTCCTGCCGTGCGATGAGGGTCAGCTCACGGGCATCCAGCCCCGCCTCGATCACCGCGGTGTCGGGCGCCTCCTCGCCGACGATCGGCGACCAGAAGACGCGCACGCGCGCTTCTTCGAGCAGCTTCAGCATCGTCGCGTTGTTGACGTGGTTGAACGCGTCGAGGTCGCCCCAGCGGAGGTGGATGGGGACGTGCATCCGTTCAGTCACGCGTGAGCTTCCGGTGCGTCGAGCGGTGCGGGTTCGCGGCGTCGGGGCCGAGACGCTCGATCTTGTTCGCCTCGTACGCCTCGAAGTTGCCCTCGAACCAGTACCACTTGTCGGGCTCCTCGTCGGTGCCCTCGTAGGCGAGGATGTGCGTCGCGATGCGGTCGAGGAACCACCGGTCGTGGGTGATGACCACGGCGCAGCCGGGGAACTCGAGCAGGGCGTTCTCGAGCGAGGAGAGCGTCTCGACGTCGAGGTCGTTGGTCGGCTCGTCGAGGAGGAGCAGGTTGCCGCCCTCCTTCAGGGTGAGCGCGAGGTTCAGGCGGTTGCGCTCACCACCGGAGAGCACGCCGGCCTTCTTCTGCTGGTCGGGGCCCTTGAAGCCGAACTTCGACACGTAGGCGCGCGAGGGGATCTCGGTCTTGCCGACCGTGATGATGTCGAGCCCGTCGGAGACGACCTCCCAGAGCGTCTTCTGCGGGTCGATGTTGGCGCGGCTCTGGTCGACGTAGCTGATCTTGACCGTCTCGCCGACCTTGAGGTCGCCGCCGTCGAGCGGCTCGAGCCCGACGATCGTCTTGAACAGGGTCGTCTTTCCGACGCCGTTCGGGCCGATGACGCCGACGATGCCGTTCGGCGGCAGGCTGAAGCTGAGCCCGTCGATGAGGGAGCGGTCGCCGAAGCCCTTCTGCAGCTTCTTCGCCTCGATGACCACGCTGCCCAGGCGCGGGCCGGCGGGGATCTGGATCTCCTCGAAGTCGAGCTTGCGCGTGCGCTCGGCCTCGGCGGCCATCTCCTCGTAGCGCTGCAGACGGGCCTTCGACTTCGTCTGGCGGCCCTTCGCGGAGGAGCGGACCCACTCGAGCTCGTCCTTCAGTCGCTTGGCGAGCTTGGCGTCCTTCTTGCCCTGGATGTCGAGGCGCTCGGCCTTCTTCTCGAGATAGGTGGAGTAGTTGCCCTCGTAGCCGATGAGCCGGCCGCGGTCGACCTCGGCGATCCACTCGGCGACGTTGTCGAGGAAGTATCGGTCGTGGGTGATCGCGATGACCGCGCCCTTGTACGACTGCAGGTGCTGCTCGAGCCAGAGCACGCTCTCGGCGTCGAGGTGGTTGGTGGGCTCGTCGAGGAGAAGGAGGTCGGGCTTCTGCAGCAGGAGCTTCGCGAGCGCCACGCGGCGGCGCTCACCACCGGAGAGCTTGGTGACCGGCTCGTCACCCGCAGGCGTGCGCAGGGCATCCATCGCCTGCTCGAGCTGGGAGTCGAGGTCCCAGCCGTCGGCGGCGTCGATCTCCTCCTGCAGCACGCCCATCTCGGCCAGGAGCGCGTCGAAGTCGGCGTCGGGGTCGGCCATGAGCGCGGAGATCTCGTTGAACCGGTCGAGCTTGCCCTTGATCGCGACGCCGTCCTGGATGTTCTCCAGCACGGTCTTCGTCTCGTCGAGCTCGGGCTCCTGCATGAGGATGCCGACGGTGAAGCCCGGGGTCAGCTTCGCCTCGCCGTTGGAGGGTGTGTCGAGACCCGCCATGATCTTGAGGATCGTCGACTTTCCGGCGCCGTTGGGGCCGACCATGCCGATCTTCGCTCCCGGCAGGAACGACATCGTGACATCGTCGAGGATCAGCTTCTCGCCGACCGCTTTGCGGGCACGGACCATGGAGTAGATGTATTCGGCCATAACGGCCCAAGTCTACGCGGCGGGTCGCATCGGGAGCGCCACCCCGGTCTCACCAGTCGATGGGTCTCGTCTGGCCGATGAGGCACGTGCCGGCGGGCAGGAGCGGGAGGACGAGGGCCGTCGGCGCGGGCGTGGACGGGCCGACTTGGCCGACGAGGCACTCCCCCGCCCAGGCGACGGAGAACTGGATCGAATCGGCCGGGTTTCCCACGGTGGTGAGGTCGTTCGTCACCTGCATCTGCGCCTTCGGGAACCCCGCCGCCGCGAGCGCGTCGATGTAGGCCCGCCCCTGCACCCGCGCGTCGGTCGCGGCGACCTGATTCACGACCTGCGCGAACAGCGGCAGATTGTCCTGCGCGGAACCCTCGGGAACGAACACGGGCCCGGTCGGCGTCGGCGCGGCGGTCGGCGACGGCGACGCCGAGGTCTGCGTGGGCGACGGCGTGGGTGTGCAGGCGGCGAGCGCGAGCATGCCGGCCACGGCGAGGGCGCCGAACGCGGCGAGCCGGGACGAGACAGGGGCGGAGCGGCGCACCTCCGAAGTCTACGGGGAGAGCTTCCGGGTGAGCCGTGCGCCCCTGCGCGCGCGGCGCTCAGAACGGGGTCTCCTCCTCCGCACCGGGTGTCGCCCACGCGCCCCCGCCCGCGCCGACGAGCTCGGGCGACCGGGCGCCTTCGCTGCCGTGGTCGCTCTGCGCTCGGGGGTTCTCGACCTGCGCGGCGGCGTGGTCGCCGACGGCGTCGGGCGCGCCCTCGCCGGGCACACGCGTCGCCCAGTCGTCGGGCGCGCTGCTCGCCCGATCGTCGGCCACGGGGGCTTCGGACTGCGCCCCGCGTCCGTCCTTGACGAACGTCGCGACGCCGAACATCAGGTCGGGACCGATGCTCGTCGCTTCGAGGTCGACGCTCGTGCCCGACTTGCCGTTCGCCTCCCAGCTGCGCACCTTGAGCTTGCCCGACAGGATGACGCGCTGCCCCTTCTCGAGCGACGCGTACGCGTGCTCGGCGAGCTTGCGGAAGACCGAGACGCTGTAGAAGTTCGTGTGCACGTCGGTCCACGTGCCGTTGTCGAAGCGACGCTCGGTGCTGGCGAGCCCGAACGTGACCATGGTGACCCCGCCCGAGACGGCGTGGCGCAGCGGCGATGAGGTGAGGTTGCCGGTGACGGCGATGAGATCTGACATGGCGGGCGTCCTTTCGTGAGCCGGGCCGCGGCCGTTCCGCGGCTCCTGCTCCGGCACCCGCGTGCCCATCCGGGTGCCGGAGCACGCTCAGCTTGGCGGCGGCGCGGGTGCGTGCGGAGTCCGGAACGTCGAAATGTGGATGGATCGCGAGATTGCGCGATTGGGGAGGAGGCGATGACAACGCGATGTCGGAGGTCGTATCTATGTTCGATACAGGAGGCAGCAGATGATTCTCACGACACAGAACGGTCCCGCCGTCGGGGTGCGCGGCGTGACACTGCGCGCGGTATCCGACAAAAGATGGCGCGTGCTCGACCGCACGGGCCGGGTGATCGGGCACCTGCGCGCCGAGGCGCAGAGCACGGGCATCCGGTTCCACGCTGAACGCTTCGACCTGGCGTCGGCGCGACTGCGCCACCTCGGCGCGTTCTGGAGCGCCGACGAGGCGATCGACTGCCTGAGGTACCTGCGCTGAGGCCGGCACCGGTCGCCTCGCTGACGCCCGTTCGAGCCGAACGTGCTCCGTCCTCACGCGCCAGCGCCGGTCCCCGCACCCGCACCCGCGCCAGCCGCGCACCCACGTACCCGCGCGGCCGGGTGTCAGACGAGCGCGCCCATCGGTTCGACACTCGTCACGGGGGCCGCAGCGCGCACCTCTGGCCAGATCTGCGCGAGCACCGTGACTGCGCGGCGCAGGTCGGCCGCGGAGGCGGTGAACGGGATGCGCAGGTGCCGATCGTGCGCGCCGTCGACGGCGAACCGCGAACCCGCCGAGAGGAACACCCCGCGCGTCCGTGCCGCGAGCACCAGTCCCGAGCTGAGCGGCGCGTCGAGCTCGACCCACATGGCGACTCCCCCGTCCACGCGCGGAACGCGCCAGTCGGGCAGACGCTCGGCGAGCGCGTCCGCGAGCGCGTCGCGCCCGTCGCGCAGCAGGGCGGCGCGCTGGGCGAGCACGTCGGGCATCCGCTCGAGCACTCGCGCGGCGACGGCCTGCTCGAACTCGGGCGTTCCGAGGTCGCGCGAGGGCCGGGCGGCGACCAGGCGGTCGATGAGCGAGGCGTCGGCGCGGATCCACCCGATCCGCAGCCCGCCCCAGACGGTCTTGCCGAGCGAGCCGACGCGCACCACGGCGGTCGAGGCGAACGGTCCGGTGGCGCTCGCGCGCGCATCGTCGATCGCGAGCTCGGCGGTCGTCTCGTCGATGACGAGGATGGTCCCGGCGCGCTGTGCGGCGTCGGCGAAGACCGCCTCCTCGCTCAGCGTCATCGAGCGGCCGGTGGGATTCTGAAACCTCGGCATGAGATACGCCATGCGCGGCATGGCGCGCGCGTACGCCTGCGCCGCGCGGTCGAGGTCCCACCCGGCATCCGTCGTCACCGGCACACCCACGAGCCGCGCCCCCGCAGAGCGCAGCGCCTCGGCGGCGTGTGGGTAGGTCGGTGTCTCGATGAGAGCACGGTCGCCGCGGCGCAGGAGCGTCTGCGCCAGCAGGTGGATCGCCGATTGCGCCCCCGTGGTGATCGTCACCTCGTCGGGGGTCGTCGGCACGCCGGCCGCCGTGTAGCGGTCGGCGATCGCGGCGCGCAGCGCGAGCGCGCCCCGCGTCTCGTACCCCGCGCGGGCGACGAGCGTCGCCGCATCCGCAGCGACCTCGCTCATGACGCCGACGAGTCCCGGCCAGGCGGCGGGGCTCGCCTGCTGCAGGTCGATGTCCCCCTCCCCCGTGGCGACCTTCCCCGGTTCCCGACCGGGCTGCGGCAGGGTGACGCTCCCCGACCCGCGGAGGCTCTCGATGTGCCCGCTGTCGCGGAGGCTGCGGTAGGCCGTCGCGACGGTCGTCCTGCTGAGCCCGAGGGCGGCGGCGAGCTCGCGCTCGGCCGGAAGCGCCGTGCGCGCCGCGATGCGGTTGTCGAGACAGAGGAGGCGGATGCCGTCGGCGAGCGCCTCGTACGCGGGGTCGCGCGCGCGCCAGCCGCCGAGTGCGGTCGCGAGGGAGCGAGCGGTGATCCGGGAATCCATGCGGCCACGATAGTCCGATTGGACTGGTGCGCGAAGTCCAATTCTGCGGTGGAATGTCTCCATGCCGCAACGGGTCGTGCACCTCCTCGTCGGACTCGCCCTCTACGGGGCCGGGTGCGCGATCATGGTGCGCGCCGGCATCGGCCTCGATCCGTGGACGGTGTTCGCGCAAGGGGTGTCACTGCAGACCGGCATCGGGATCGGGTGGGTCACGAACATCGTCGGCTTCCTCGTTCTGCTGCTGTGGATCCCCCTGCGTCAGAAGCCGGGCGTCGGCACCCTCGCGAACATCCTGCTCGTCGGCACGAGCATGCAGGCGACGCTCGCCGTCTTTCCCGCGATCGACGGGTTCGCGCTGCAGGTGCTCGTGTTCCTCCTCGGCATGATGCTCGTCGCCGTCGCCTCGGGCCTGTACATCGGCGCCGACTTCGGTCCCGGCCCGCGTGACGGCCTCATGACGGGGCTGCGCGCACGCTTCGGCTGGCCGATCTGGGCGGCGCGGCTCGTCGTCGAGGCATCCGTTCTGCTCGCCGGCTGGCTGCTCGGCGGCTCCGTCGGCCTCGGCACGATCCTCTTCGCGCTCGGGATCGGTCCGCTCGTGCACCGCACACTTCCGCTGTTCGACCTGCGGCGCCGGCGCGACGCCCGCAGGACGGTCAGTGCTGCGTGAAGCGCGGCCAATCCGAACCCGGCGGCAGGTGCCCGTGCAGCGCGCTCTTGGCGACCTCCATCGTCGGGTAGGTGCCGACGCTCGCATCGGCTCCGGCGACGGTCGCGGTGTAGCCCTCGTCATCGCGTCGGATCGTGCCGACGACGTTGCCCTCCGGCCCGTAGGCGACCCAGAGGGCGGACGATACGGTGCTCATGGTGACTCCTCTCGTCACCGCCGACGCTACGCCGCACCCGTCCCCGGCGCCAGACCTGCGACGGGCCGCGCCCGCAACGAACGAGTCAGGATCGGTGCCCCCGGCAGGATTCGAACCTGCGACCAACGGATTAGAAGGCCGTCGCTCTTCCACTGAGCTACGGAGGCGCCCCTCCAGCGTAGTGCGCCCCGCCCGCCGCGTCGGGACCCCTCATTAGGATGATTCCCATGGTGAGTGCCGCTGAGAATGACCGTCTCGTCTGGATCGACTGCGAGATGACGGGCCTCGATCTCGAGGTCGACGAGCTCGTCGAGATCGCGATCGTCGTGACCGATTTCGACCTGAACGTGCTCGACCCGGGCTTCGAGATCGTGATCCGGCCCGACGACTCGGCGCTCGCGCACATGGGCGAATTCGTCACGAAGATGCACGAGACGTCGGGGCTGCTCGAGGAGATCCCGAACGGGGTGAGCGTCGCCGAGGCCGAGTTCGAGGCACTCGAGTACATCCAGCGCTTCGTTCCCGAGGGCAAGGCGCCGCTCGCCGGCAACACGATCGGCACCGATCGGATGTTCCTCGCGAAGTACATGCCGCGCATCGACCGATGGCTGCACTACCGCAACGTCGACGTGTCGAGCGTGAAAGAACTGTCGCGTCGCTGGTACCCGCGTGCCTACTTCAACGCCCCCGCGAAAGACGGCGGGCACCGGGCACTCGCCGACATCCGCGAGTCGATCCGCGAGCTCGCGTACTACCGTCAGGCGGTCTTCGTGCCCGAGCCGGGGCCCACCAGCGACGAAGCGCGCGAGGCCGCCGCCGAGGCGGTGTCATCGTACGCCTCCGAGGTGTAATACAATCGTCTGGTTGCCTGGAAACAGGCACATGGTGGCTATAGCTCAGTTGGTAGAGCACCGCGTTGTGGTCGCGGGGGTCGCGGGTTCAAGTCCCGTTAGCCACCCCACGGAACCCGCGGATTCTTCCGCCGGGAGGTTCGCATGATCGAGATGGATGCCGACGCGTTCGACGCGCTCGTCACCGATGAGCTCGACCGCCTGCCGGACGCGATGATCGAGGGCCTCGACAACGTCGTGTTCGTCGTCGAGGACCGCCCCGAGGACGGTTCGCTCGACCTGCTGGGCCTCTACGACGGGCTCGCCCTCACCGAGCGCGACCGCTACGGCGTCGGCGAACTGCCGGATCGCATCATCGTCTACCGCGAGCCGCACCTGGAGGTCTGCGAGAGCGTCGACGACCTGCGCGACGAGGTGCACACGACGCTCGTGCACGAGATCGCGCACTTCTACGGCATCGACGATGCGCGCCTGCACGAGCTGGGGTGGGCATGAGCCTCCCCCTCGAAGACATCCGCCTCGACGAGAGCGCCGCGACCGCGGGGCCGTGGCAGGCCGTCGTGTGGAACGACCCGGTGAACTTGATGAGCTACGTCGCCTACGTCTTCCGCACGTACTTCGGCTACTCGCGCGAACGCGCCGAGCAGCTCATGCTCGCCGTGCACCACGTCGGTCACGCGGTGGTCGCCGAGGGCGCCCGCGAACAGATGGAGCTGCACGTGCAGGCGATGCACGACTACGGCCTGTGGGCCACGGTACGGGAGGGCGGAGCATGACCCGGGTGCTGATGGAGATGTCGATCCTCGAGGCGGCGCACCTCACCGACCTCGTCGACCAGTTCGCCGAGCTCATCGCCGAGACGGTCGACAGCGACACGATCGACGACGACGAGGCCGTCGCCCGCCTCGTCCCCGACGCGTACCGTGACGACGACGCCGCGGCCGGCGAGTTCCGCCGGCTCACGCAGCACGACCTCCTCGACCGTCGCCGCGACGACGCGGCCCGCGTGCTCGAGACCCTCCGCCGGGACGGCGTGCGGCTGAGGCCCGACGAGGTGACGGATGCCGACGCGCACGCCGCGTTCGTCGTCGAGCTCGACGACCTCGCGGTGGCGGCGTGGCTGCGCACCCTCACCTCGGTGCGGCTCGTGATGGCGACCCGGCTGGGTGTCATCGACGACGATGACGGCGACCGGCCCGATGACCCCCGCTTCGGCGTCTACGACTGGCTCGGGTTCCGCCTCGAGGGTCTGCTGCAGGCACTCGAGAACTGACCCCGCGGGCCGGGCGACACTCGGCCCCGGCGACCGGTGATCAGGGCACGTCGACGATCAGGGCACGTCGACGATCAGGGCACGTCGACGATCAGGGTGGCGAGGCTCCTCGGATGGTCCCGCTCGAGATGGCTCCGCTCCTGCGCCGCCCAGCGCTCCCAGTGCGGACGGTAGGCATCCCCATCACGCGTGAGCGCGCGCTCGCGCCGCGCCGCCTCGGGAGAGTCCAGCCACACCCGGATCGGCGCGTACGCGGCGGATGCCTCGGTGAGCACCCCCGAGCCTTCGATGATCAGCGAGGCATCCGCTCGCGTCAGCCGCTCGTCGCCGGGCGCCGACCGCGCCCAGTCCCACCGCCGCCAGGCGGCATCGCGGCCTTCGCTCCACGGCACGAGGATCTGCGCGCGCGCCACCTCGGCGCCGGCAGCCAGGCCATCCCAGCCGGGATAGACGTCGTCGAGTGCAACGACCTCGACCGGACCGGCCCAGAGCTCGCGCAGCCGCGCGGCAAGGGTGGTCTTGCCCGCTCCGGACTGTCCGTCGATCAGCACCAAGGTCGGCGCACCGGAAGTCGCGCGGGCACCGACGGGCGCGAGCGCGTCGGCGGCCTCCCGCACGCGGCGGGCGGCCTCGTCGATCGCGGCGTCGAACCCGTCAGTGCTTCTTGAGGGCACGGATGATGCGGCTGAGCGCGCGACCGGCGACCCACACGAACGGGATGCCCACGGCGACGAGCGAGATGATGTTCGGCTCGAACCGCAGGTCGTCGCCCTTGCGGATGTAGGCGCCGACGGGGATCGCGACGCCACCGCCGCCTCCCCCGCTGCCGCCGCCCCCGGGCTCTTCGCCGGCACCGAAGCCCGACCACGTCAGTGCGACGGGGATGAGCCGCACGCCGTCGACGTCCTGCTGTTCGCCGTAGACGCTCGTGACGCCGATCGATGCGGTCTGCTTGCCGAGTTCGAGTGCGAGGTTGGGCATGTCTCCACCGTAGCCCCTGCACCGCCCGACCGCGACGGCCGGGCACGGCGACGCGGATGCGACGGCACCTCCGCGCGATCGGGCCGGGCTGGACGCGCGCCGGTGGTGCGATGGCCGCGCACCGGCGGCGCTAGCCTGCCGGCGGCGCGTCGGGTGGCAGGCGCGGGTTCGTGGGGAGCGCGCCGGTGTCGCGGCGCGGGCCCAGCACGCTCGCCCGGGTGACCACGCCGCCGCCGAACCGGGTGCGTGCGTCGTCGAGCGCCGCGTCGACGCGGCGCCAGTCCTCGTCGTCGTCCCACAGCGCCGCGATCGCGGCACCACCCGGGCGCAGCGTCTCGGCGCGCACGCCGATCAGCCGCACCGGCTGGGTGAGCTCGAGCGCGTCGAACAGCCCGATCGCGACGTCGCCGATCCGCTGCCCGACGTCGGTGGGTTCGGGGAGGCTCGACGCGCGCGAGAGGGTCGTGAAGTCGGCGTAGCGCAGCTTCAGCGCGATCGTGCGCGCCTCCCAGCCGCCACTGCGCAGACGCGCGGCGACGCGGTCGGCGAGCCGCCGCAGTTCACTGCGCAGCACCGCCGGGTCGGCGATGTCGTGAAGGAACGTCTCCTCGTGACCGATGCTCTTCTCGACGCGCTCGGTCTCGACCTCGCGCGGGTCCTGGCCGTGCGCCAACTGCCAGATGCGGGCGCCGCCGGCGGGCCCGAGCGCGCGCTCGATGACCCGCTCGGGAGTCGCGAGGATGTCGGCGACGAGACGGATGCCCCGTGCCTCGAGCGCCTCCGCCGCCTTCGGCCCGACGCCCCACAACGTCCGGACGGGAAGCCCCGCGAGGAAGACCTGCGTCTCGGGCTCGCTGACGATCAGCAGTCCGTCGGGTTTGGAGAGGGTCGAGGCGATCTTCGCGACGTGCTTCGTGGCGGCGACGCCGACGCTGCAGACGAGACCCGTCTCCGCGCGCACGCGCGCCCGCAGCATCCGCGCGATCTCCCCCGGCGAACCCCAGAGGCGTCGCGCCCCCGACACGTCGAGGAACGCCTCGTCGATCGACAGGGGTTCGACGAGCGGAGTGACGTCGTGGAAGATCGACATCACCTGGCGCGAGAGCGCGGAGTAGCGCTCGAAGTGCGGCGGCACGACGATCGCGTGCGGGCAGAGCCGGAGCGCCTGGGCGACGTTCATGGCCGAGCGCACCCCGAAGCGGCGCGCCTCGTAGGTCGCGCTCGAGACGACGCCACGGCCCTCCATCCCCCCGACGATCACGGCCTTGCCGGTCAGCGAGGGGTCGTCGAGCACCTCCACCGATGCGTAGAACGCGTCCATGTCGACGTGCAGGATGCGCGTGCCCGTGTCGTCGGCGTCGTCGGGCGACACCCGCCGCCCCGATCCGTCCCCGCGTCCCACGCATCCATTGTCGCGGATGCCTCCGACACCGGGGTCACCCGGGTCGGCCGGCCGGCGCGATCCGGGTGACCGGGGCCGGCGCCGACGCGGGGCGAGCGGCTACTGCGCGGCGCGCTCGAGGACGAGCTCGCGCACGCGCGCGGCATCCGCCTGCCCGCGCATCGCCTTCATGACGGCGCCGATGACCGCGCCTGCGGCCTGCACCTTGCCGTCGCGGATCTTCGCGAGGACGTCCGGCTGCGCGGCGAGGGCCTCGTCGATCGCGGCGATGAGCGCCCCGTCGTCCGAGACGACCGCGAGGCCACGGGCATCGACGACCTCCTGCGGGGTGCCCTCACCGGCGATGACGCCTTCGAGCACCTGGCGGGCCAGCTTGTCGGTGAGCGTTCCCGCGTCGACGAGCTGCTGAAGCGCGGCGACGGATGCCGGTGACACGAGCGATGCCGCGTCGACGCCCTCTGCGTTCGCGATGCGCGAGATCTCGCTCATCCACCACTTGCGGGCCGCGGCGGGCGCGGCGCCCGCGGCGACGGTCGCCTCGACCTCGTTCAGCAGCCCCGCGTTGACGACGCCCTGGAAGTCGATGTCGGCGAAGCCCCAGCTCTCCCTGAGCCGGCGCCGGCGCACGGCCGGCGGCTCGGGCAGCGCGGCGCGCAGGCTCTCGATGAGCTCGACGGGCGGCGCGACGGGCAGCAGGTCGGGCTCCGGGAAGTAGCGGTAGTCGTCGGCATCCGACTTCGGACGGCCGGGCGAGGTGCGTCCGGTGTCTTCGTGCCAGTGTCGGGTCTCTTGCGTGATCGAGCCGCCCGCGGCGAGGATGGCCGCCTGACGCTGGATCTCGTAGCGGACCGCTCGCTCGACCGACCGCATCGAGTTGACGTTCTTCGTCTCGGTGCGGGTGCCGAGCGGCGCCGCGGGCTCGCCGGGCAGGGCGCGCGGGCGCAGCGACACGTTCGCGTCGCAGCGGAGGTTGCCGCGCTCCATCCGCGCCTCGGAGATGCCGAGGCCGATGACGATGTCGCGGATCGCGCGTACGTACGCGGCGGCGAGCTCGGGTGCGCGGTGCTCGGCGCCGAAGATCGGCTTCGTGACGATCTCGACGAGCGGCACTCCGGCGCGGTTGTAGTCGACGAGCGAGTACTCGGCGCCCTGGATGCGGCCGGTGGCGCCACCCATGTGGGTGAGCTTTCCGGCATCCTCCTCCATGTGGGCACGCTCGATGGGCACCTCGAACCGGGTGCCGTCCTCGAGCTCGACCTCGACCTGACCCTCGAACGCGATCGGCTCGTCGTACTGGCTGATCTGGTAGTTCTTGCCGAGGTCGGGGTAGAAGTAGTTCTTGCGCGCGAACCGGCTCGACGGCGCGATCTCGCAGCCGAGCGCGAGCCCGAGCGAGATCGAGTAGCGCACGGCCGTCTCGTTGACGACGGGAAGCGACCCGGGAAGGCCCATGTCGACCGGCGCGACGAGGGTGTTGGGCGAGGCGCCGTGATTGCGCTCGTTGGCGGGATTGGCCGCGGCGGAGAACATCTTCGTCTCGGTGTTCAGCTCGACGTGCACCTCGAAGCCGAGCACGGGCTCGTAGCGCTCCAGCGCCTCGTCGAAGTCCATCAGTGCGTCCTTCGCCATCAGAGGTTCCCTCCCAGCCGGGGCGCGCGGTCGAGCAGCGGGCCGCCCCATGAGTCGACGAGCAGTGTCTCGAGCGCGGCGCCGACGCGGTACAGGCGGGCATCCTCCCGCGCGGGGGCGACGAACTGGATGCCGACGGGCAGGCCGTCTTCATCGGCGAGACCCGACGGGATCGAGATGCCCGGCACGCCGGCGAGGTTCACGGGGATCGTCGTGACGTCGTTGAGGTACATCTGGATCGGGTCGTCGACCTTCTCGCCGAGGCGGAACGCGGTGGTCGGCGCCGACGGCGTCGCGATCACGTCGACCTCCGCGAACGCGGCGTCGAGGTCGCGCTGGATGAGTGTGCGCACCTTCTGCGCGCTGCCGTAGTACGCGTCGTAGTAGCCCGCCGAGAGGGCGTAGGTGCCGAGGATGATGCGGCGCTTCACCTCGTCGCCGAAGCCGACCTCGCGCGAGCGCGCCATCACGTCTTCGACGGTGCCGCCGGGAACGTCGACGCGCAGACCGAAGCGCACCGAGTCGAACTTGGCGAGGTTGCTGGATGCCTCGGCGGGGAGGATCAGGTAATACGCCGCCACGCCGTATTCGAAGTGCGGCGCGCTGATCTCGACGATCTCGGCTCCGTGGGCTTCGAGCACGTCGAGCGAGGCGCGGAACGACGCCGACACGCCGGCCTGGAAGCCGGTGTCGGGGAGCTCGCGGATGACGCCGACCTTGAGGCCCTTGAGCACCTCTCCGGTCGCGCCTTCGCGCGCCGCCGCGGCGAACGAGGGCCAGCGGTCCTCGAGCGAGGTGGCGTCGTGCGGGTCGTGACCGCCGATCACGTCGTGCAGGAGTGCCGCGTCGAGCACGGTGCGCGCGACGGGGCCGACCTGGTCGAGCGAGGAGGCGAGGGCGATGGCGCCGTACCGGCTGACACCGCCGTAGGTCGGCTTCATGCCGACCGTGCCGGTGACGTGCGCGGGCTGACGGATCGAGCCGCCGGTGTCGGAGCCGAGCGCGATCGGCGCCTCGAAGGCGGCGACGGCGGCGGCCGAGCCGCCGCCCGAGCCGCCGGGGATGCGGTCGAGGTCCCACGGGTTGCGGGTCGGGCCGTAGGCCGAGTACTCGGTCGACGAGCCCATGGCGAACTCGTCCATGTTCGTCTTGCCGAGGGGCACGAGCCCCGCGGCGCGCGAGCGCGCGACGACGGTGGCGTCGTAGGGCGAGAGGAAGCCTTCGAGGATCTTCGACCCGCTGGTGGAGGGCATGTCGGTCGTGACGAGCACGTCCTTGATCGCGAGCGGCACACCGGCGAGCTCGCCGAGCTGCTCGCCCGCGGCGCGGCGCCGGTCGATGTCGGCAGCGACGTCGAGCGCGTGGTCGCTCACGTGCAGGAAGGCGTGCACGTCGCCGTCGACGGCGGCGATGCGGTCGAGGTGCGCCCGGGTGGCCTCGACGCTCGAGACCTCGCCGGCGGCGAGGCGCGCGGCCAGGTCGGCGGCGGTCAGACGGGTCAGGTCGCCGGTGGTGGATTCGCTCACTGTTCTTCTCCGAGGATCGCGGTGACCTTGAAACGGTCTTCCGTGGCATCCGGCGCGTTCTGCAGCACCTGCTCCACGGTCAGCATCTGACCGACGACGTCGGAGCGGAAGACGTTCTCGAGCGGGATCGGGTGGCTCGTCGCGGGGACGTCGGGGGTGGCGACCTCCGACACCTTGGCGACATTGTCGACGATCGCGGAGAGCTGACCGGTCAGGCGCTCCAACTCTTCGTCGCTCAGTGCGATCCGGGCCAGCACGCCGAGATGGCGCACGAGATCAGGGGTGATTTCAGACACCCGTCGATTCTAGTCGGCCGCCTTCCACTCCCCCGGCGCGTGCGGCTCCCCGACCGCGACCGGCCGCGCGGTTAGGCTGGCGGACGTGACCACGTACGACCCACCGCGCCCCTGGATCCGCAGCTACGCCGACGGGGTGCCCGCCGACCTCGCCCCCGTCACGGGGAACCTGCTCGACATCGTCGAGGCGTCGGCGAAGGACTATCCCGACGCGCCCGCGCTGCAGTTCTTCGGTCGCACGACGTCGTACCGCGAGCTGTCGGATGCCATCGCGCACGCCGCGGCGGCGCTGAAGGAACTCGGGGTGAGCAAGGGCGACACCGTCGCGATCGTGCTGCCGAACTGCCCGCAGCACATCGTCGCGTTCTACGCGATCCTGCGCCTGGGCGCGATCGCCATCGAGCACAACCCGCTCTACACGCCGCGGGAGCTGCGCAAGCAGTTCGAAGACCACGGCGCGAAGACGGCGATCGTGTGGAGCAAGGTCGTGCAGACGGTCCAGGACTTCCCGGCCGACCTCGCCGTGCCGAACCTCATCAGCGTCGATGTGACGAAGGCGATGCCCGTGTCGCTGCGGTTCGCCCTGCACCTTCCGATCGCGAAGGCGCGTCAGTCGCGCGCCGATCTGACGACGCGCACGACCGACGCGATCGCGTGGGAGAAGCTGCTGCAGGTGCCGCCGCTGCCGGCGTCGTACCCGAAGCCGCAGACCGACGACGTCGCCATCATCCAGTACACGAGCGGCACGACCGGGACGCCCAAGGGCGCCGTCCTGACGCACCGGAACCTGCTCGCCAACGCGCGGCAGGCGCAGGCCTGGACGCCGTCGATCGCGCGCGGCAACGGCTGCGTCGTGTACGCCGTGCTGCCGATGTTCCACGCGTACGGGTTGACGCTCTGTCTCACGTTCGCGATGTCGATCGGGGCGCGGCTCGTGCTCTTCCCCCGCTTCGAGCCGGCGATGGTGCTCGAGGTGACGAAGAAGCATCCGGCGACATTCCTGCCGCTCGTGCCGCCGATCGCGGACCGTCTGCTGAAGGCCGCGCAGGCCGAGGGCGTGTCGCTCGCGGGCACCGAGATCGCGATCTCGGGCGCGATGCCGCTGCCGCACGAGCTGGTGGTGCCGTTCGAGGCGGCGACGGGCGGCTATCTCGTCGAGGGGTACGGCCTCTCGGAGTGCTCGCCCGTGCTCATGGCGAACCCGGTCGCCGACAACCGCAAGCCGGGGACGGTGGGACTGCCGCTGCCGGGGACCGAATGCCGCGTGGTCGACCCGGACGAGCCTACGCGCGACGTGCCTGCGGGCGAGCGCGGTGAACTGGTGGTGCGGGGGCCGCAGGTGTTCCAGGGGTATTACGGCAAGCCCGAGGAGACCGAGGCGGCGTTCGCCGATGGGTGGTTCCGCACTGGTGACATCGTGCAGATCGACGACGACGGTTTCGTCCGCATCGTCGACCGCATCAAGGAGCTCATCATCACCGGCGGCTTCAATGTGGCGCCGACCGAGGTGGAGAACGCGCTGCGCCAGCATCCGCACGTGGTCGACGCGGCGGTCGTGGGGCTGCCGAGCGATCGGTCGGGTGAAGAGGTCGTCGCCGCGGTGGTGCTCGACGGGTCGGGCGAAGGGGATGCCTCGGAGATCCGCGAGTTCGTCCGCAGCATCCTCACGCCGTACAAGGTGCCGCGCCGCATCTTCATTGTCGATGAGCTGCCGAAGTCGCTCATCGGCAAGGTGATGCGTCGCCAGGTGCGCGACTCGCTGTTGCAGCTCACGCAGCCGGAGGGCTGAGTGAACGGGCGGCCGGCGGTCGTCTTCTGGGACTTCGACGGCACGCTCGCCCATCGTCCGGGTCTGTTCGGCGCGCGGCGGCCAATCTCCGCTCGGCGCGCGCGGCGTGCGCTGGCACGGCACTCTGAATAACGTGCCCGTCGATGGCCGCGAAACGACCCGCACCCGGTCCCGCTGCCGTCTAGCTGTACTTCCTCGGAAGGTTGTGAACGGGTGAGGTAGGCGAAGACCTCCGGGCAGGATGTGGGTTACCACACTCGCATCCTGACCACGGAGGTCTTCGTGTCTCACGCTAACGCGCCTTTGACGCCGGAAGGGCGTCGTCGTCTTGCTGTCCTCGTCGTGGATCGGGGCTGGTCGTTGCGGCGGGCAGCGGAACGGTTCCAG
>NZ_JAJJIB010000017.1:0-50719 GCF_020905435.1 Microbacterium sp. F2E
GGCCGGCGGCGCGGGCGCGAGCGGTGCGGCGGCGGGCGCGGGCGCGGGTGCGGGTGCGGGTGCGGCGGTCGCGGGTGCGGTCGGCTGAGGCATCCTCGGCGTCGGCGCGGTCGCCGGGATCGCCGCCGCCGCCGTGCTCGTCGCCGGCGGCGCGGTCGCCGCGTTCATCGTGCCGTCGATGCTCGCCGCCGACTCGACCGTGTCGACGGATGCCTCCTCGACCGGCGACGGATCGACGACTCCGCAAGACGGCGGCGCGCCGGCGGTCCCCACTCCCGGTCCCTCTCCGACCGCGCTGCCCTCCCCCACCGCGTCGCTGCCCGCGGAGGTGCCGCAGCCGATCGCCGTCGAAGACGCCGCTCCGGATGCGACTCCCGCCCCCGCTCCCACGCCCCCGATGGTGGCGCCTCCGGCGACGCCCGCGCCGGTCCCGACGCCCTCGGTATCCCCCACACCCAGTCCGACGCCGACGGTCACTCCGACCCCCACCCCCACGCCCACTCCCACGGCCACACCCACGGCGACTCCGACACCGACTCCCACGCCGACGCCGACGCCGACACCTGAGCCGACGCTGCCCGCGGGGGCGCCGATCGTCACTCAGATCGACATCGAGGTCGGTTCGGGATGGGGGACGGCGACGGTGTCGGTCACCAGTGAGCCGGGCGCGACGGTCGCGGCGTTCGTCGGCGACGCACCGCTCACGACCACGACGATCGGCGACGACGGCCGCGGCACGCTCGTGTTCACCCGCAGCCTGATCGAATGGTTCGACCGGTCCGTCTCCCTCGCCTACATCGCCGGTGATCTCGTCGGCCCGCAGGTGCCGCTCTTCTCGTTCGACTGACGCGCGCCCACGGTACCCGCCCCCGCAGGCCCCCGCCCGGTCGCGCGTAGACTGGGCTCATGGCCGATCTGCCCCCCGTCCGCCCCGCCGCACCGGCACAGCCCGCGGCGACCGCGACGCCGGCCGGCACCCGACCGGCGCTCGACGCCGTCGACGTCCTCGCGTTCCTGTGCGAACTGTTCGCCTTCGGAACGCTCGCGGTGTGGGGGTTCACCGCCTGGCCGTTCCCGTGGAACATCGTCGCGGGCATCGGCGCCCCCGTCATCGCGATCCTGCTGTGGGCGCTGTTCGTCTCGCCGCGCGCCGTCTTCGCCGTGCATCCGTTCGTCCGCGCTCTGGTGGAGCTGCTCGTCTACGCCGCCGCCACGATCGTGTGGTGGACCAGCGGCAGCCCGTGGGTCGGCCTCGCGTTCGCGGTCGTCGCCGTGACCACCGGCCTCGTCGCCGGCCGGCGACGCCTCGCCTGACCGCATGACCTGCGCCGTGGTCGGCCTCCTGCGCGAGGCTCTCTCCGAACGGGTCGACACCGACCCTAGCCACCTCGACGACGCGCGAGCCGACAAGTCGGGGCACGCCGCGCCCGGACGGCCGATCGCGATCGTGCACGCGGCATCCATCGACGATGTGCAGGCCACGATGCGGATCGCCACGGCCACCGGCACCCCGGTCGTCGTGCGTGGCGCCGGCACCGGCCTCGCCGGCGGGGCCAACGCCGGCGCGGGCGAGATCGTGCTGTCGATGCGCGCGATGGATCGCATCCTCGGGGTGCGGCCCGACGATCTGCTCGCCGTCGTCGAGCCCGGCATCCTGAACGCCGAGCTGAACCGTGCGCTCGCCGACCGCGGCCTGTGGTGGGCGCCCGACCCCGTGAGTCGCGAGATCTCGACCGTCGGCGGCAACATCGCCACGGGCGCCGGGGGTCTCCTCTGCGCGAAGTACGGCGTCGTGCGCGACGCGGTGCTCGGCGTCGACCTCGTGCTCGCCGACGGCCGCCTGCTGCACCTCGGGCATCGGAGCGTCAAGGGCGTCACGGGCCTCGACCTGACCGCGCTCGTGATCGGGTCGGAGGGCACGCTCGGGGTCGTCGTCGGCGCGACACTCAAGCTCCGCCGGCTGGTGCCCGGCCACGCGCGCACGCTCACGGCATCCTTCCCGAGCGTCCGCGCCGCCGCGACCGCCGCTGCCGCGGTGACCGCATCGGGCGTGCAGCCCGCGATCATGGAGCTGATGGATGCCGCGTGCCTGCGTGCCGTGCACCGGATGCTCGACCTGCCCGACCCGGGCGAGGCCGCCCAGCTGACGATCCAGACCGACGGGCCCGCTGCGTCGGTCGAGGCCGAGTCGATCGCCGCGACGCTGACCGATGCGGGCGGCGCCGTGCGGCTCGCCCGCGACGACGCCGAGGCGCAGCTGCTGTGGCGGATCCGCCGGTCGATGCATCCCGCGATGGAGACCCTCGGCACGACGCTCATCGAAGACGTGTCGGTGCCGCGCAGCGCGCTCCCGGCGATGTTCGACGAGATCGCGCGCATCGAGCGCGAGTACGACCTGGTCATCCCGACGGTCTGCCACGCCGGCGACGGCAACCTGCACCCGAACTTCGTGTTCGACGCGGGCGCGGATGCGGCGGTGCCCGAAGTGATCTGGCAGGCCGCCGACGAGCTGTTCCGCGCCGCGCTGCGCCTGGGCGGAACGCTCACCGGCGAGCACGGCGTCGGCGTGCTGAAGCGGCGCTGGCTCGCCGACGAGCTCGGCGACGACCAGTGGGAGCTGCAGCGCCAGATCACCCGCGTCTTCGACCCGCAGGGCATCCTGAACCCCGGCAAGGTCTTCACGCCCTGACCTTCCCGCGTCGCGCGGCAGCCGCGCGCGCTGCGCGACGCCCTGCACAACCGCGGAGATCCGCACGCCGACGGATGCCTCGGGCCCAGGCATCCGCAGCCACGCCGATCTCCGCCGGTATGCATCGCGGATGCCCCGGATGCCGACCCGGCTGACGGTTGACGCCTCACTCGCCGCACCCGGCGCGGGATCAGGCGGGAGGCGGGTAGACCTGCGGGTTGGGGACGGCGAGGCCGCGCGCGCCGAGCGCGATCGCGGCGGACACCGGCACGACGGGCCGACACCGGCACGGCGGGACAGCGCGCGCCGGAAACGCATCCAGGTGCCGCGATCGGTCGCCACCCGCCCGGTATGACGACAGAACGCGGCACCTGGATGCCACAACGACAGCGCGACGCGGCTTACAGACCCTGCCAGGCGGGCTTGTTGGCGAACGCGTAGCGGTAGTAGTCGGCGTGCGCGAGCTGCGAGGCGGCCGCCTCGTCGACGACGACCGTGACGTGCGGGTGCAGCTGGATCGCCGAACCGGGCAGCGACGACGTGACCGGGCCCTCGACGGCACCGGCGACCGCCGCCGCCTTGCCCTCGCCGAACGCGAGGAGGAACAGGTGCTTCGCCTCGAGGATCGTGCCGAGCCCCTGCGTGATGCAGTGCATGGGCACGTCATCGATCGAATCGAAGAACCGCGCGTTGTCCTCACGGGTCTGCTCGATCAGTGTCTTCACGCGGGTGCGCGACGCGAACGACGAGCCGGGCTCGTTGAAGCCGATGTGCCCCGACGTGCCGATCCCGAGGATCTGCAGGTCGATGCCGCCCGCGGCCGCGATGGCGCGCTCGTAGTCCTCGCCGGCGTGCGAGATGGTCGCGAGGTCGCCGTTCGGGGTCTGGATGAGGTCGGGGTTCAGACCGAGCGGCTCCACGACCTCCTTCGTGATGACCGAACGGTAGCTCTCCGGGTGACTCGGGTCGATGCCCACGTACTCGTCGAGCGCGAAGCCGCGCACGTGCGACACGTCGAGCCCGGCCACGCGGGGGCGCAGCGCCTCATAGACGGGCAGCGGCGTCGAGCCCGTCGCGAGCCCCAGAACCGCGTCGGGACGCTCGCTGATGAGCTTCACGATCTCGTCGGCGACGAGGACGCCGGCGGCCGCCGGAGAGGGGACGATGACGATCTCAGCCATGGAACACTGCCTTTCTGTCGGAGACGGAGGGTTCGCGGACGGCGGGTTCGGAGACGGACGGCTCAGAGAGGATTGGACGGGTGTCAGGACACCCCGAGTTGTCCGGACAGGACCATGACGGCCGCGCCGCGGAGGACGATGTCCTCGCCTTGCTCCGTCACTCGCACCCGCACGCCGTCGTGGAACTCGGCGAGCGTACGGGCGCGCAGGGTCTCGACGGTCGCCTCAGCGAGGGGTCCGTCGAGAAGTGGTGAGGGGCCGGAGAGCACGATCTCCGACAGGTCGAGAGCGCCGACGATGGGCGCAAGGGCGATGCCGAGCCGCTCCCCGGCGTCGCGGAGGACGGCGGTGGCATCGGCGCCCTCCTCGGCCAGGGCGCGTTCGAGCGACGGGACGGACAGCCACGCTTCGAGGCATCCGACCTTGCCGCACACGCACACCGGACCGCCGTCGGTGCCGACGGTGACGTGCCCGATCTCGCCGGCCGCGAAGCGGCTGCCGAGCATGGGCTGGCCGCCCGAGAGCAGGCCCGAGCCGACACCGCGACCGACGCGCACGAGCATGACGTCGTCGCCCGCACCGCCGAAGGTGTACTCGGCGAGCACGGCCGCGTTCGCGTCGTTGGCGACGAGGACCGGCAGCGACACCTCCGCGCGCAGGATGCCTTCGAGGTCGATGTCGGTCCAGCGCAGGTTCGGTGCGGTGAGCACGGTGCCGTGGTCGTCGACGATGCCGGGCGAGCCGACCCCGACACCGAGCACGGGGGCGTGCGCGTCGGCGACGAGCTCGCGGGTGAGCCGGATGACGGTGGCGAGGATGTCGGCGGGGTCGGCGGGCACGGATGCCTCGTGGCGGGCGACGATCTCCCCGTCGAGGGTCAGCACGGCTCCGAAGAAGCGGTCACTGCGCGAGAGATCGAGCCCGATGATGCGGTGGCCCTCCCGATCGAGGTCGACGAGGATGCCGGGCTTGCCGGGGCCGGTGACCTCGCGGGTGCCACGCTCGGCGACGTAGCCGTCTTCGATGAGCTCGGCGATGAGGTCGGAGATCGTGACACGCGTGAGACCGGTCTCGCGTGACAGGTCGGCCCGACTCATGGCGCCCTGGTGGAAGAGGGTCTGCAAGACCAGCGAGCGGTTGTGAGCGCGGGCGTGCTCGGGGAGCACCTTGGCCGCGTGGCGCAGGGAGCGTCCGGGGCCGAAGGTACGACCGCCGTTCCCTCCCGCGGAGGGTCCGGGATCTGCGGTGCTGCGCTGCACGTCCGAAGTGACCATGTTTGTTAGTACACCTTACGAACACAATTTTCGCAAGTCGTACCGCCGATTCGATAAGCGCGTTTACAAAACCGTTACACGGCCGACATCACACGGCGTCTCCCGCGGATCCGCCGAGACCCGCGCTTTCCCCGGTCTCTGCGCAGCCTGATCGCGTATGATGGACCCGCGTGGAGTGGAACCGCACCAGCCGCTCCCTCGCACGAGACGCGCCGCACGGGCGCTGAACCGGGGGGTTGTTCGTGACTGATGTGGCAACGAAGCCCGACGCCGAAGGCGCGTCGGACCCGTCGTCGAGCACGCTGGCGACCACCACGCAGGAGCCGTCCGCGCCGGAGACCACCGCGCAGGCGCCGACCGTGCAGTGGGCACCGGCCGAGCCCGCCACCAAGAAGACGCGGAAGCGCCTCTGGCTCTGGATCGGCGTGCCGGTCGCGCTCGTCGCCGCCGGCGCCGTCGCCGCGTCGCTCGTGCTGATCGCACCCGGCACGTCCGTCGCGGGCGTTCCCGTGGGGCTGCAGACGGCCGGCGCCGCGACCGATGCGATCGACCAGCGACTCGCCCAGACCACGCTGACGCTCGGCGACGGCGGACCCACCGTCACCGGCGCCGACCTCGGCGCGACCGTCGACGCGCAGGCGCTGGCCGACTCCGCCTTCGGCGACCGGCCGATGTGGAATCTCACGCAGTGGTTCGGCGAGCCGATCGACACCCCTATCACCCTCGACGAAGAGAAGGCCACCGCGGCGCTCCGCGAGGCCCTCCCCTCCGCCTACACCGAACCGACCGCCGCGACCGTCGCCTTCAACGGCACCTCGTTCGTCGTGACGCCGGCCGTCGCGGGCACCGGCATCGACCTCGACTCGATCACCCGTCAGCTGCACGACGCGTTCGCGTCGGGCGCGCAGGCATCCACCGTCACGGTCGACGAGACCTCGGTCGAGCCCGTCGCCGACACCGCCGCGGCGCAGAAGGCCGCCGACGGGGCGAACGCCATGCTCGCGAACGTCGGCTTCTACGTGGGCGACGAGCGCACCGTTCCGGTCGACGCCGCGACCGCGGCGGGCTGGCTGACGGTGACCTCCGACGCATCCGGAGCCTTCACCGTCACCGCCGACCCGGCGAAGATCCAGCCCACCGTCGACGCCCTCGCGGCCGCCGTGAACCGGGCGCCGGTCAACGGCGCGGTGGTGACGGATGCCGAGGGCACCGTGCTCGAGACGACGACGCCCGGCGCCGACGGTCGCACGCTCGGAGATGTGAGCGGCGTGGCATCCGACTTCGCGAAGCAGCTCGGCCAGGGCAACGGCGTCTACGAGCTGCCCGTGCAGGTCACCCCGCCCGCGATGGCCACCTCGGCGCGCATGATCGAGGTCGATCTCGGCGACCAGATGCTCTACATGAAGGAGAACGGCGCGGTCGTCGACTCGTGGCCGATCTCGAGCGGCATCGCCGAATCGCCCACCACGACCGGCCACTTCACGGTCCAGTCGCACCACGACGTGCAGACGATGACGTCGTCCTCTGCCACCGACGACTACTGGAACTACGAGGTGCCGAACGTCCAGTGGATCATGTACTACTACGGCGGCGAGGCGCTGCACGGGGTGTACTGGCACACCGACTTCGGCAACCCGCGCAGCCACGGCTGCGTCGGCATGCCGAACTACCGCGCCAAGCAGATCTACGACTGGATGCCCAACGGCGGCGACGTCTGGATCCACGAGTAAGCCACCCTTCTCGCTGACCTGCCGCGAGTCGAGGTCAGTCCCCGCACGACGAAGCGGCGGATGCCGAGGCATCCGCCGCTTCGTCGTTCTCGGCCTCAGAGGGCGTCGATCACCGCGTTGAGCGTCGCCGACGGGCGCATGACGGCCGCGACCTTCGCCTCGTCGGGGTGGTAGTAGCCGCCGATGTCGACGGGGCTGCCCTGCACGGCGTTCAGCTCGGCGACGATCTCGGCCTCGGCATCCGTCAGCTGCTGCGCGATCGGCGCGAAGGCCGCCGCGAGCTCGGGGTCGGCGGTCTGGCGCGCGAGCTCCTGCGCCCAGTACAGGCCCAGGTAGAAGTGGCTGCCGCGGTTGTCGATCGTCCCGAGGGCGCGCCCCGGCGAGCGGTCGTTCTCGAGGAACGTGCCCGTCGCGGCATCCAGCGTGTCGGCGAGGATCTTCGCCTTCGCATTGCCGGTGTACTCCGCGAGGTGCTCGAACGAGGCCGCGAGCGCGAAGAACTCGCCCAGCGAGTCCCACCGCAGGTAGTCCTCGCTGAGCAGCTGCTGCACGTGCTTGGGCGCCGAACCGCCGGCGCCCGTCTCGAACAGGCCGCCGCCGGCGAGCAGGGGCACGATCGAGAGCATCTTGGCCGACGTGCCGACCTCGAGGATCGGGAAGAGGTCGGTCAGGTAGTCGCGCAGCACGTTGCCGGTGACCGAGATCGTGTCCTCGCCCTTGCGGAGACGCGCGAGCGTGTACCGCGTCGCCTCGTCGGGCGGCAGGATCACGATCGTCACGTCACCCGTGTCGAGCGTCGCGAGGGCCTGGTGCACCTTGCCGATCAGCTGCGCGTCGTGGGCGCGGTTGACGTCGAGCCAGAACACGGCCGGCACGCCGGTCGCACGGGCCCGGGTGACGGCGAGGCGCACCCAGTCCATGATCGCGATGTGCTTGGTCTGCGTGGCGCGCCAGATATCGCCCTTCTCGACGTGGTGCTCGATGAGCACCGCGCCGTCCGAGTCGAGCACCTCGACGACGCCGTCCGACGGGATCTCGAAGGTCTTGTCGTGGCTGCCGTACTCCTCGGCGGCCTGAGCCATGAGGCCGACGTTGGGCACCGTGCCGATCGTCGCGGGGTCGAGCGGTCCGTTCGCGATGACGTCCTCGATGACCGCCTGGTAGACACCGGCGTACGACGAGTCGGGGATCACCGCGATGGTGTCCTCCTCCTCGCCGTCCTTGCCCCACAGCTTGCCGCCGTTGCGGATGAGCGCGGGCATCGAGGCATCCACGATGACGTCCGACGGCACGTGGAGGTTCGTGATGCCCTTGTCGCTGTTGACGTACGACAGGCGCGGGCCGTTCTCGAGGTCCTGGGCGATGCGCGCCGAGATGGCGTCGCCGTCGGCGACCTCGCCGAGGCCGGAGAGGATCGAGCCGAGGCCGTTGTTGCCGTTCAGGCCTGCCTCGGTGAGCTCAGCCCCGTAGGTGTCGAAGACGTCGGCGAAGAACGCGCGCACGACGTGGCCGAAGATGATGGGGTCGCTGACCTTCATCATCGTCGCCTTGAGGTGCACCGAGTACAGGACGTTCTCGGCCTTCGCCTGCGCGATCGTGTCGGCGAGGAACGCGTCGAGCGCCTTCGCGGAGAGGAACGTCGCGTCGATGACCTCGCGCGGCAGCACCTTGAGGCCGTCCTTCAGCACCGTGACGGTGCCGTCGGTGGCGGTGTGGCGGATCGTGAGCACGTCGTCGTGGGCGGCGATCCAGCTCTTCTCGTTGCTCTTGAAGTCGTCGTGGCCCATCGTGGCGACGCGCGTCTTCGAGCCCGCCGCGAACGGCTTGTTGCGGTGCGGGTGCTTCTTCGCGTAGTTCTTCACGGCGAGCGGCGCGCGGCGGTCGCTGTTGCCCTCGCGCAGCACGGGGTTGACCGCGGAGCCCTTGATGCGGTCGTAGCGCGCGCGGATGTCCTTCTCCTCGACGGTCGACGCGTCGTCGGGGTAGTCGGGGATGTCGTAGCCCTGCACCTGGAGCTCGGCGATCGCGGCCTTCAGCTGCGGGATGGATGCCGAGATGTTCGGCAGCTTGATGATGTTCGCCTCGGGGAGCGTCGCGAGCCCGCCGAGCTCGGCGAGCGCGTCGCCGACCTGCTGCTCGGGGGTGAGGCCCTGCGGGAACGCGGCGAGGATGCGGCCGGCGAGCGAGATGTCGCGGGTGTCGATCTCGACCCCCGCCTGCCCGGCGAAGGCCTTCACGATCGGGAGGAAGGAGGCGGTGGCCAGGGCCGGTGCTTCGTCGGTGTGGGTGTAGATGATGGTGGACTCAGGCACGTGGGATCTTCCTCTATCGAGCGTCGCGGGATCGCTTTCCACCCTACCGCACAGCGGGAAAGTATCTCGATGTCGAGATACTTTCCCGCGGCGGCGGTGGGAGGGATGCCGCGTCGTGCGGCTCCCCGCGGCCTGCGGCCGCGGCCGTCTCCCAGCCGCGCTGCGCGAGCATCTCGCAGACGAGCAGCCGGAGTGCCGCCTGGTCTTCGACGACCAGCACGCGGCGCACCCATCCGCTGCTCACGGCTTCACGATAGCCGCGCCGCGAATCGCCCTGCTCCGCCTCCGCGCCGGGCGGTCATATTCCCGACGAATGGACGATGCCCGCACCCGCAGCGACCCGATAACCTGTGGTCATGAGCGAGCTGCGCCTCGAGGAACTGTCTGCCACGACGATCGTCGCGGTCAACGCGCTGTCGTTGAAACCCGGTCAGGAGCAGTTCATCGCCCCGACCAGTTACGCCGTCGCCGGCGCGGTGGTCAACCCCGCGACGGCGTGGCAGCGCGTCGTCCTCGACGGCGACGAGGTGGTCGGATTCGTCAGCGCGAACTTCGACGATGACGCCGACGAAGACCGGTTCCGCTCGGTGCTGTGGCGCATCAACGTGGATGCCGACGACCAGGGCCGCGGCGTCGGCCGCTTCGCCGTGGAGAAGCTGCTCGACGAGGCCCGCTCGCGCGGCATGGACCGCGTCGACGTCATCTACGAGGCGGGTCAGGGCGGCCCCGAGCAGTTCTTCACCCGCGTCGGCTTCGTGCCCGTCGACGAGACGGAGTACGGCGAGGTCGTCGCCGAGATCCGGCTCTGACCCCGGCATCCACGCGCCTGCGGCGGCTCGCGCCGCGCGCGTCGCCGATCCGTGACCGCGCCGCAACGGATTCGGAGAATCGCGACAGAATCGGATGCCTCGGTGCGAGGATTCCGAATCCGGTGCGATTTTGCGATTCTGCTGACAGGGGCGCGGCGGCGGCGGCGCCTTCTCCCCCACTGCCACATCGGGCCATCCGTCCACAGATCGGGCGGACGGTGACGCCGACGGCGCGCGGCGGCGCGAGACTCGCGGAGTGGACATCGCAGGGTTCGTGACCGGTGCGGGCGGCATCGCCCACCGGCAGCGGGTGTTGGATGCCGGGGCGAGCGCCGCGGCGATCCGCTCGGCGGTCGCCTCCGGCGTCGTGCGCCGCGTCCGCCGCTACTGGGTCGCGACGACCGCGGCCTCCCCCGACCTGTGCGCGGCGGCCGAAGCGACCGGTAGGCTCGCGTGCGTGTCGGCGGCGCGGCATCGCGGGTGGTGGATGCCGCCTGACGCCCCGGGCGGCCTGCACCTGCACCTCGGGCGCGGGTCGCGCTCACCGCGCGGTGAGGTCACGGCGCATTGGCGCGCGCCGCTCGTGCCGGTGAGCGCGTTCGACCTCGTCGAATCGGTCGTCGACACGCTGCGCCACGTCGCCGACTGCCTGCCGCGCGAGACCGCGCTCGTGCTGTGGGAGTCGGCCGTGCGCACGCACCGCATCCCGCTCGGCGAGCTGACCCGGGTGCGTTGGCACAGCGCCACCGCGGCGGAGCTCTGCGCGATCGCGACGGGCAGCTCCGGATCGGGCATCGAGACGATCTTCGTGCACCGGCTGCGCCCCTGGGGGCTCGAGATCCGTCAGCAGGTTCCGCTCGCCGGGCACGACGTCGACACGCTCATCGGCGAGCGCCTCGTGGTGCAGCTCGACGGGTTCACCTTCCACTCCTCGTCGGCAGAGCGCACCCGCGACCTCGCGCACGACCGCGCGCTCATGGCCCTCGGCTACCGCGTGCTGCGCTTCTCCTACACCGAGGTCGTCTACAACTGGCCCGCCGTCGAGGCCGCGATCGCGCGGGCCCTCGCCCAGCAGCTCCACCTGCAGCACTGACCTCGGCCTGCGCCACCCCCGGCCCCGCGCTCCCCCACTGGATTCGGATAAACGCAACAGAATCGGATGCCTGTGCCCCAGGCATCCGATTCTGTTGACGTTTTCCGAATCTGCGCCAGCCGCGCCCGCCATCAAAACAGCGGGCGCGCGCCCTCAGACCAGCGACTCGCGCCAGGCGGCGTGCAGCTGGGCGAACTTGCCCGTGCCCGCGATCAGTGCGTCGGGGGTGTCGTCCTCGATGATCTCGCCGTGCTCCATGACGAGCACGCGGTCGGCGATCGCGACCGTCGACAGGCGGTGCGCGATGATGATCGCCGTCCGCCCCCCGAGGAGCGTCTGCAGCGCGTGCTGGATCTGCCGCTCCGAGGGGATGTCGAGCGAGGCCGTCGCCTCGTCGAGGATCAGCACCGCCGGGTCGGCCAGGAACGCCCGCGCGAACGAGATCAGCTGGCGCTGCCCCGCCGACACGCGCCCGCCGCGCTTGTTGACGTCGGTGCCGTAGCCGTCGGGCAGGCGCTCGATGAAGGCATCCGCCCCCACCGCGCGCGCGGCCGCCTTGATCTCGTCGAGCGTCGCGTCGGGCTTGCCGAGGGCGATGTTGTCGGCGACCGTGCCGCTGAACAGGTACGCCTCCTGCGTGACCATGACGATCGCACGGCGGAGGTCCTTCGGGTGCAGCGACCGCAGGTCGACGCCGTCGAGCGTCACCTGGCCGCGCGACGGGTCGTAGAACCGCGACACGAGCTTCGCGAGCGTCGACTTGCCCGCACCGGTCGTGCCGACGAGGGCGACGGTCTGCCCGGCGGGAATGTCGAGCGAGAAGTGCGGCAGGATCGTGCGATCACCCGAGTACCCGAACACGACGTCGCGGAACTCGACGTGCCCGCGCGACTCCCACAGGTCGACCGGGTCGACCGGATCGGGCACGGTGGGCTCCTCGTCGAGGACGCCGGAGACCTTCTCGAGCGCCGCCGTCGCCGACTGGTACGAGTTGAGGAACATCGCGACCTCCTGGAGCGGGGCGAAGAAGTTCCGCACGTACAGCACGGCGGCCAGCAGGGTTCCGACGAGGAGCGTGCCCTCGGCGACGCGCACGCCGCCCCAGAGCAGCACCCCGGCCACGGCGAACGCCGAGACGGCCATCATGCCCGGCTCGAACGTGCCGAACAGCCGCAGGGAGCGCATGTTCACGTCGCGGTACTGGCCCGACAGGTCGCCGAACTCGTCGTCGTTGCGCTCCTCCTTGCGGAACGCCTTCACGGCGCGGATGCCCGTCATCGTCTCGACGAACTTGACGATCACCTTGGCGCTCACGACCCGCGACTCGCGGTAGGCCTTCTGCGAGTTGACGTAGAACCAGCGCATCAGGAAGTACAGCGGCACCGCGGCGACGGCGAGCACGAGACCCGATCGCCAGTCGATGAGCAGCAGCGCCACGAGGGTGAACCCGCCGTAGAGCACGCCCGAGACGAGCTCGTTGAGCCCCCCGTCGAGGAGCTCCCGGATCGAGTCGAGGTCGCTCGTCTGACGCGAGATGATCCGGCCCGACGTGTACGACTCGTGGAACTCCAGACTCAGCCGCTGCGTGTGCACGAAGATGCGCTTGCGCAGATCGAGCATGACGGCCTGCGTGAGGCGCGCGGCGACCACCGCGTACCACCCGATGAGGGCGGCGCCGCCGACACCCGAGATGAGGTAGACGGCGACGATCATGATCGTCGGCATCCAGTCGCCGTAGTCGATCACGCGCGGCAGCGCCGTGTTGAGGCCGTACGCGATGAGCGCCGGGCCGGCGACCCGGAGCGCCGTCGAGATGACGAGCACGGCGCCCGCGAGCACCAGCTGCCAGCGCAGCGGCGCCACGAGCGAACCCAGCAGCCGCAGCGAGCGGCGGCGGATGGCGCGCGACTCGTCGCGCGTGTAGTCGGAGCGGTCTTCGCCGGTCGTGCCGGCGACCGATGCCGTGGTCATCGCGTCACCTCCTCGTTCGCGTGTTCGCGGTCGGTCTCGCCGGCGGATGCCCGGCGGTCGGATGCCTCGTTCTCGGCCTCTTCGAGGCTCGAGATGACGTGGCGGTAGTGCTCGCTCTCGCGCAGCAGGTCGCTGTGCCGTCCGACCGCGGTGACGCGCCCCTCTTCGAGGAGGGCGACCCGGTCGGCGAGCGTGACCGTGGAGGGGCGGTGGGCGATCACGAGCGTCGTCGTGTCGGCCATCACCTCGCGGAGGGCGTCTTCGACGAGCGCTTCCGTGTCGACGTCGAGCGCCGACAGCGGGTCGTCGAGCACGAGCACGGCGGGGCGTGCGGCCACCGCGCGCGCGAGTGCGAGGCGCTGGCGCTGGCCGCCCGAGAGCGACAGCCCCTCTTCGCCGATGACCGTGTCGACACCGTCGGGCAGGTCGTCGACGAACCCGGCCTGCGCGACGGCGAGCGCTTCGCGCAGCACCCGCTCGGCCTCGGCGCTCCCCGGCTCGAGGTCTTCGCGCCCGAGCAGCACGTTCTCGCGCACCGTCTGCGAGAACAGCGTCGAGTCTTCGAACGCCATGCCCACCTGGGTGCGCAGCTCGTGCAGGGTCAGGTCGCGTACGTCGACACCGTCGATCGTCACCCGCCCACCGGTGACGTCGTACAGGCGCGCCGGCAGGGTCGTGAGGGTCGTCTTGCCCGAGCCGGTGAGCCCGACGAGGGCCATCGTCTCGCCCGGTTCGAGCACCAGGTCGATGCCGTCGAGGAGGTCGCGCTCCGATTCCGAGGCATCCTGATACCGGAAGTGCACGCCCTCGAAGGCGAGCGCTCCGCGCGGCTCGGCGATCGTCTTCGGCGCGGCGGGATCGGTGATCGTGTTCTCCTCGTCGAACACCTCGAAGATGCGGTCGGTCGCGGTGCGCGCGTCGAGGAGGAACGAGAAGAGGAAGCCGATCGACTCCATCGGCCAGCGCAGCACCGTCGCCATCGCGAAGAACGCGACGAGCTCGGCGACCTGCAGCTGTCCGGTCTGGGCCAGCACGATGCCGACGCCCAGGCACAGCGCGAACGCGAGGTCGGGCAGCAGCACCAGCCAGAACCAGATCCAGCCGACGGCCCGCGCCTTGCTGAGCTCGGTCTCGCGCAGCGTCTCGGCCTGCCGGGCGAACTTCACGAGGGCGTGCTTGCCGCGGCCGAACGCCTTGAGCACACGGATGCCGTGCACCGACTCCTCGACGCTCGTGGCGAGGTCGCCCGCCTGGTCCTGGCTCTGCCGGGCGAGGGTGCCGTAGGTCTTCTCGAACCGGTACCCCGCGTACCAGAGCGGTGCGCACACGACGAGGAACGTGAGCCCCAGCGCCCAGTGCCAGCGGAACAGCAGCACCATGCCGACGAGGATCGTCAGCATGTTGACGACGAGGAGCACGAGCCCGAAAGCGAGCCACCGGCGCAGCATGCTGATGTCTTGCATCATGCGGCTGAGCAGCTGGCCCGACTGCCAGCGGTCGTGGAACGCCACGGGCAGGCGCTGCAGGCGCTCGTAGAAGCTCGTGCGCATGTCGTACTCGACCGAGGTCGACGGGCCGAGCACGAACCAGCGCCGCAACCACACCATGAGCGCTTCGAGCAGGCCCAGCACGAGGATGAGCGCGGCGCCCCAGGCGAGCTGGGAGAGGTCGCCCGAGGCGATCGGCCCCTGCACGAGCACTTCGAGCACGAGCGGGATGGAAAGGGCGAGCAGGCTCGCGACGAGCGCGCTCGCGGCGCCGAGGGCCAGGCGCGGCAGCACCGGTTTGGCGAACGGGTAGAGCCGGGCGAGCGCCCGGGGAGTGGAAAGAGCGGATTGTCTCTCGGTGGCGGAGGTCATGATCCTTGTGGGGTGGTGGCGCGGATGCCGAGGCGGGTCGGCGGTCAGGGAAGGGACAGGCCTCCTGCGCAGCAGCGCGGAAGAGACTCGTGACCCCGGCGGGGAGGACGCAGTGAAGAGAACGCAGCGTGCGGCGGGACTATGCCGCCGATGAGGAACGCGAGGGCGTCACCCGAGGCGTCGCGCCGCTCCCGCGCTCCCGATCGGGCGGAGGACGGCGGGCTTCGTCTCGACGATGGTCGTGGACATGGCTTCCTCCAGGAATCGGTGGGCGGGGACTGTCGCGCGCGCTCACCCGGACGGGTGCGACACGACGCGACAGCCCTCCAGCCTAGACCTGAGAGTTCGCTGAGTGCAAGAGCGAACGTCCGGCGCCGGCTCGGGTGTCGCCGGGGTGGGCGCTGCGGGCAGCCGGTCGGGCGCCCCGAGTGACCGTCAGTCGCCGCGGGTCAGGCGGCCGCCGCCGCCGCGGCCGCCTCGCGGTCGAGCAGGGCCCGCTTGACCTGGGTGCCCCACGCGAACCCGCCGAGGCCTCCCCCGGTGCGCAGCACCCGGTGGCACGGCACGAACAGCGCGGACGCGTTGCGCGCGCAGATGGATGCCGCGGCCCGCACCGCCCGCGGGCTGCCGAGCGCGGCCGCGAACTCGGCGTAGGTGAGCGGGGCGCCCGGCGTGATGCGGCGAAGCGCCGCCCACCCGGCGAGCTGCAGCGCGGTGCCCTGCTGGGCGACCTCGACGTCGTCGATCGCGGTGAGGTCGCCGACGTAGTAGCGGGCGACGGATGCCGCGGCATCCGTCTCGCCGTCGGCGATCCGCGCGGGGGCGGTGCGCACGCGGGCGACGATCGCCGCGTGGTCGTCGGTCCAGCCGCTCGCCAGCACGCGCTGACGCTCGTCGACGAACAGGGTGAAGGGGCCGTCGGGCGTCGCGAGGGTCTGGATGATGGCGGTCACGGGGTCTCCTGCGGGGTGGGTCGGGGGGCGCGGCGGGCGGTGCGGGCGGCGTGGGGAGGCTGGCGGGTCGGCCGTGCGTCACCAACGGTCGGATCGATGGGGCTGATGTCGTCGGGAGTGACGCGCGCGGCGACACCCGTCCCACGGCTCCGACCGATGGCGACGGGCCGGGGCGGCACGGCCCGCCACAGGTGGGCCGTGAGGTAGCTGCGCCACGGCGCGGTGCGCGCCGCCCAGGCGTCGAACCCACGCGGGTCGGCGGGGATGCCCGACGCCGCCGCTCCCGCGCGCACGGCCACGTCGCCCGGCAGGGTCACGTCGGGGTCGCCGAGCACCCGCATGCGCACGTAGTCGGCCGTCCACGGGCCGATGCCCGGCAGGGCGAGCAGGGCCTGGCGCTGCGCCGCGCCGTCGTCACCGGTCGTCAGCACGAGCGACCCGTCGGCGAGCGCGGCGGCCGCGGCGGTGATCGCGCGGATGCGCGCACCCGGGCCGCGCAGCACCTCGGCGCCGTGCTCGGCGATCGCCTGCATCGTCGGGAACAACCGGTCGTGGCCGTCGAACCCCTCGACACGCTCCCCCAGCGCGTCGGTGAGGGCTGCGAGGGCGGTCGTCGCCGCCGACACCGTGATCTGCTGGCCGACCATCGCGCGGATGAGCATCTCGTGCGGGTCGGCCGCGCCCGGCACCCGGATGCCCGGCACGCAGGCGACGAGCGGGGCGAGTTCGGGGTGGGCGTTCAGCGCCGCATCGACGGCGAGCGGGTCGGCGTCGAGGTCGAACAGTCGCCGCGCGCGGGCGACGAGCACCGGCAGGTCGCTCAGGTGCGTGAGCCGCGCCGCGAGGCGCACGCGCCCCGGCCCGTCGGCGCGCAGCGCGAACCACGCCGGGCCGCCCGGTAGGCGCAGCGTGCGCGCGAACGAGTCGGAGGTCGCGGTCTCGACGCCTGCGACGGCGCGCGCGGCCATCCACGCGAACAGCCCTTCGGCGTCGAACGGTTCGCGCACCGGCAGCACGAGCTCGATCGCGGCGGCGGCGGACGCGGCGGCGGCGTGTGCCCGCCCCGCCGCGGGGCGCCGGGCGCGCAGCTCGATCGGCGACATGCCGAACACCTCGCGCACGGTGTCGTTGAACTGCCGCACGCTGGCGAAGCCCGCCGAGAAGGCGACGTCGGATGCCGGCAGATCGGTCGCGACGAGCAGCATGCGCGCCGTGTGGGCGCGCTGCGCGCGGGCGAGCGCGAGCGGGCCGGCCCCGAGCTCCGAGGTGAGCAGCCGGGTGAGGTGCCGCGGCGAGTAGCCGAGCCGGGCGGCGAGCCCCGGAACGCCCTCGCGCTCGACGACGCCGTCG
Organism: Microbacterium sp. F2E; assembly: GCF_020905435.1. Classification (NCBI taxonomy): domain Bacteria; kingdom Bacillati; phylum Actinomycetota; class Actinomycetes; order Micrococcales; family Microbacteriaceae; genus Microbacterium; species Microbacterium sp. F2E. Next base: position 17,222 of record NZ_JAJJIB010000017.1, read on the forward strand.
GCGATGAGGCGCATCGCCCGGCCCGCGACATCGCCGCGGAGGTTCCACTCCGGCGAGCCAGGCGCCGCCTCGGGCAGGCACCGCTTGCACGCGCGGTACCCGGCCTCGTGCGCGGCGGCGGAGGTCGGATAGAAGGTGACGTTGCCCGGCTTCGGCGTGCGCGCCGGGCAGCTCGGACGGCAGTAGATGCCGGTCGAGCGCACGGCGGTGACGAACTGGCCGTCGAAGCGCGCGTCTCGCGCGTCGATCGCACGGTAGCGCTCGTCGAAGGTCATGGATGCCGCGGACATGACTCCAGCCTGACATGCGCCCCGGCATCCGGCTCGCGGTTTTCGGACACGACGGTCCGCCCACCCGGCGCCCAGTCCGCAGCCCGATCCCTCCCGGGCCTCAGTGGAAGAAGTGCCGCTCGCCGGTGAAGAACATCGTCACGCCGGCGGCGCGCGCCGCGTCGATGACCTCCTGGTCGCGTACCGACCCGCCCGGCTGCACGATCGTACGGATGCCCGCGTCGATCAGCACCTGCGGCCCGTCGGCGAAGGGGAAGAACGCATCGGATGCCGCGACCGACCCCGCGGCGCGGTCGCCCGCCCGCTCGACGGCGAGGCGGCACGAGTCGACGCGGTTGACCTGGCCCATGCCGATGCCGACGGTGGCGGATGCCTGGGCGAGCACGATCGCGTTCGACTTGACGGCGCGGCACGCCTTCCACGCGAAGGCGAGGTTGCCCTTCTCGTCGTCGCCGGGCATCTCACCGGTGACGAGCTGCCAGCCGTCGACGAGCGATTCGACCTCGGCGGGGAACCGGTCGGCGTCCTGCAGCAGCAGTCCGCCCGAGACGAGGCGCACGTCCATCGGCTCCTGCTGCCAGCTGTCGGGCAGGCGCAGCACGCGCAGGTTCTTCTTCAGCTTGAAGACCTCGAGCGCCTCGGGCTCGAAGTCGGGCGCGACGATCACCTCGGTGAAGATGTCGCGCAGGTTCTCGGCCATCTTGAGCGTCACGGTGCGGTTCGCCGCGATCACGCCACCGAAGGCCGACACCGGGTCGCACTCGTGGGCGCGCAGGTGCGCCGAGGCGATGGGGTCGAGGGCATTGGGGGCAGCCACCGCGATTCCGCACGGGTTCGCATGCTTGATGATCGCGACGGCGGGCTTGACCATGTCGAACGCGGCCCGCAGTGCGGCGTCGGCGTCGACGTAGTTGTTGTAGCTCATCTCCTTGCCCTGCAGCTGCGTCGCCTGGGCGATGCCGTGACCGCCCACACGCGTGTAGATCGCGGCACGCTGGTGCGAGTTCTCGCCGTAGCGGAGCGTCTCGAGCCGCTCGGCCTTGATCGTCAGGTGCTGCGGCAGGTCGCCCTCGTCGGCGAGGCTCTCCTCGGCGAACCACGTCGCGACGTGCCGGTCGTAGGTGGCGGTGTGCACGAACGCGCGGGCGGCGAGGTCGCGGCGCTGCGCGAGGGTCGTGCCGCCGGTCGCGAGCGCGTCGATGATCGCGGGGTACGACTCGGGCGAGACGACGATGGCGACGTTCGCGAAGTTCTTCGCCGACGCGCGCACCATGGCGGGTCCGCCGATGTCGATCTGCTCGACGACGGCGTCGCCGGTCGCACCCGAGGCGACCGTCTCGACGAACGGATACAGGTTCACCACGACGAGCTCGAAGGGCAGGATGCCGAGCTCGCCCAGCTGGGCCTCGTGGTCTTCGAGCCGCAGGTCGGCGAGCAGGCCCGCGTGCACGCTCGGGTGCAGGGTCTTGACCCGACCGCCGAGCGACTCGGGGAACCCGGTGACCTGGGCGACGTCCTTCACCTCGAGCCCGGCGTCGCGCAGGAGCGCCGCCGATCCGCCGGTCGAGACGAGCTCGACGCCCGCGGCGGCGAGCGCCTGCGCGAGCGGCAGCACGTCGGTCTTGTCGCTGACCGAGATCAGCGCGCGCCGGATCGGCACGAGGTCGCGGTCGCGGTAGAGGGCGGGATCGATGGTGGGGCCGGCCATGCGGAACTCCAGTGCTCGGGTGCGCGATGCGTGAGGTGGTCAGGGGATGAGGGGGTCGGATGCCGCGGCGGCGGCTCCGGCGTCGGTGCGGTACGCGGCGAGGTCGATCTCTCCGGTCGCGATGGCGCGGACCGTCTCGATGAGCAGGCGCCGCTCGACCGGTTTGATGCGCTCGTGCAGGGTGTGCTCGGTGTCGCCGGGGAGCACCGGCACGCGCTCCTGGGCGAGGATCGGGCCCGAGTCGACGCCGCTGTCGACGACGATGACGCTCGCGCCGGTCTCTGCGATGCCCGCCGCGAGCGCGTCGCGCACGCCGTGCGCGCCGGGGAACTCGGGCAGGTACGCGGGGTGCGTGTTGATGAGCGCGGGGGCCCAGGCATCCACGAGCTCTGCCGGCAGCAGGCGCATGAGTCCGCTGAGTACGACGAGGTCGGGCGTCCACACGTCGATCTGCCGGCGCAGCTCGTCGCCCCACTCTTCGCGGGTCTCGAACTCGCGGAAGGGCACGAGCACGGTCGGCACGCCGAACGCCTCGGCGTGGGCGAAGCCGTCGGCCTGCCGGTCGGCGCCGACGACGACGATTCGTGCGGGGAATCCGGGCTCCGCGGCGGCTTCGAGCAGGGCGCGCAGGTTCGATCCCGTGCCCGAGATGAGGACGGCGACCGTGAGCACGCGGCCAGTCTACCGGCGCGCGGTCGCGGCGCCCGCCGGGTCAGTCGCGAGGTTGCTCGCCCTCGTCGGCGTCGGGTGCGCCGGCGTCGCCGCGACCGTCGTCCGTGCCGCCGGCGCGCTCGTCGCCGCGCGTCTCGGGACCGCCAAGCGAGGCGAGCGGGTCGAGGTCGGACGGGGCGAACTGCTCGGTGTCGCCGTCGCCGGAGACGTCGGACACCCAGTGCGGCAGCACCGCCGCCGGGCGCGCCGACCGTCCGTTCCCCGCGTCGGCCGCCGTCGCGCGACCCATGGTCGCGCCCGCGTGCCCCGAAGACCCGGCGTGGTCTCGCCCGTCGCCCGCCGTGCGCGTCGGGCCGAACAGGGCGATCGCGGCGCCGACGAGCAGCTCCAGTCCCACGGCGAGCGCGACGGGTCCCGGCGCCGGACCGACCTCGGCCAGCCGTCCGGGCCCGATCGAGCCGGAGGCGACGGCCGCGAGCAGCGCCGCTCCAGCCGCCCCGCCCACGACGATCGCGGCGCCCGCCGCCAATCGCGGTCCAGCGGACTCGTCGACGACCTGCCCGGCGCGGTGCAGGCGGCCGCGCGCGGCGGCGCCGGCGACGAAGCCGACCGCGACGATGAGCAGCACGCTCACGAGCATCCACGGTGTCGCGGTCTCGGGCACGATGCCGAGTGCGGGCACGCCGGGGAGGACCCCGACGTTCGTGCCCGCCGGCGAGACGGCGGTGCCGGTGCCGAGCGCGAAGCCGGGACCGGCCACGAACGCCCCGCCCCAGACGATCAGTGTCGGGAGGTATGCGAGCTGTGCGAGGGCGAGCAGCGCGCCTCCGGCGACGTCGACGTGGGATGCCTCGAACAGCGCGATCACCTGGCCGCCGCGCAGCACCGTCGCCACAGCGACGATCAGCGCGCCCGCGCCCACGAAGCCCCCGGCGGCGATGCCGATGCCGCGCGCGGCGGCCTCGGGCACACCGGCCCATCGCGGGTCGCGCTCGGCGCGCAGACGCACCGCGTCGACGAGACCGTCGTCGCCGTTCCGCCACGCCCCGACGAGCGCCCCGGCGAGGGCGGGCACCGCGAACACGGCGGTCGGGAGGAGGAGTGCCTGCCAGCCGTAGACCGCCGCGACGGGGTTGCCCGAGCTGCGCCACAGCAGCCACGCGATCACCGCCGTGACGACCGCGCCCGTCACGACCCCGACGACCCACGCGCCGGCGCGCGCCGCGCGCGCCCCCGAACGGGCGGCGAACACGGCGGTGAAGACGGTGAAGGCGAGCGGCGCCAGTGACAGCCAGAAGGTCGCCGCGTCGGCGGGGATGCCGACTGCGTTCAGGTACTCCGGCGGGAGGGTGATGCGCAGCGGCACCAGCTGGCCGAGCTGCCACAGCCGCACCGACGTCGGCCAGAGCGACGCCCAGTCGGCCCCGCCGCCGAGCCCGAACACCCACAGCACGGTGAGCGGGGCGAGGGCGGCCGCGACACCGACAGCCGCCGCGACCAGGGCGTCGACGGCGGCCAGGAGAGAGACGAGAAGGCGATTCATGCGCGTTCGACCCTACCCAGCCGAGCAGAGCGCGCCGTGCGGGCGCGCGGCGGGAGACGGAGAGCGCCCCGGCATCCACTAGCGTTTTCGCTGGAGGAATCATGTCTGAATCGCGCCCGCAGGCGACCCGCACCACCGAACCGGCGCCAGTGGGCGCCCTCGACCGCTTCTTCGAGATCACGAGGCGCGGCTCGACCGTGGGCACCGAGGTGCGCGGCGGCCTCGTCACCTTCGTGGCGATGGCCTACATCGTGGTGCTGAACCCGATCATCCTGTCGGGCAAGGAGGACATCGCCGGCAACACCCTCGCGTTCGGCGCCGTCGGCGCGGTGACCGCCCTGACCGCCGGTGTCATGACGATCCTGTTCGGGCTCGTCACGCGCCTGCCGTTCGGGTTCGCGGCGGGTCTCGGCATCAACGCGTTCCTGGCATTCAGCGTCATCCACGAGGTCACCTGGCCCGAGGCCATGGCCCTCGTCGTCATCAACGGTGTGATCATCGTGCTGCTGGCGGCCACCGGACTGCGGAAGATGATCTTCGACGCCGTGCCCGTGCAGCTGAAGCTCGCGATCACCGTCGGCATCGGACTGTTCATCGCCTTCATCGGGTTCATCAACTCGGGCTTCGTCACCGCGACCGGCTCGAACTCGCCGCCCGTGGGACTCGGTATCGGCGGCTCGGTGGCATCCGTTCCCACCCTGCTGTTCGTCATCACGCTGATCCTCACGTCGGTGCTCGTGGCACTCAAGCTCAAGGGCGGGATGCTCATCGGCCTGATCGTCGGCACCGTGCTCGCCGTGATCGCCGAGGCGATCTGGCACCTCGGCTCGGCCGTCGACCACCCGGGCGGGTGGGGACTCACGATCCCGGCGCTCACCGGATCGCCGGTGAGCGTGCCCGACCTCAGCCTCGTCGGCGCCGTCGACTTCTCGTTCGATTTCGCCAAGGTCGGCTTCGTCACGCTGCTCATGCTCGTGTTCACCCTCGTCTTCTCGAACTTCTTCGACGCCATGGGCACCATGACCGGCCTCGCGAAAGAAGCCGGCCTCGCCGACGAGAAGGGCGACTTCCCGCGCATCAAGTCCGCGCTGATCGTCGAGGGTGTCGGCGCGATCGCCGGTGGCGCGACCTCGTCGTCGTCGAACACGGTGTTCATCGAGTCGGGCGCCGGCATCGGCGAGGGTGCGCGCACGGGCCTCGCGAACGTCGTCACGGGTCTCGTGTTCCTCCTCGCGATGTTCTTCACCCCGCTCACCTCGATCGTGCCGACCGAGGTCGCCGCGGCGGCGCTCGTGATCGTCGGAGCGATGATGATGGCGCAGATCAAGAACATCGACCTCACCGACTTCCGCGTGCTCATGCCGGTGTTCCTCACGATCACCGTCATGCCCATGACCTACTCGATCGCGAACGGCATCGGCGCGGGCTTCGTCAGCTGGGTGCTGCTGCACGCGTTCTCCGGCCGCGCGAAGACCATCAGCCCGCTGCTGTGGATCGTCGCCGCCGGGTTCGTGATCTTCTTCGCCCGCGGACCGATCGAGATGGCGCTCGGCGGCTGAGCGCAGCTCGCCGAGAACGCGCGCAAGGTCGCCGATCGGCCCGCGTCGCTGCAGAACCGGTATGACGAGGCATCCGCCGCACTCGACTCCTTCGCGAACGACCTCGAGAGCGCGCAGCGCGAGGCGCAGACGCTCGTCTCCGAGCATGCGGATGCCGCGCACGCCGAAGGCAGCTATGAGCGACAGATCGAGTACTACCGCGAGCAGCGCGCGACCACGACCGACCCGATCGAGGCGGCCGACATCAACCGGCACCTGCTCACCCTGGGTCGCCAGCGCGACGGCCAGTCCGCTCAGGCCGCCGCCGCGCAAGATCACGCTCGCGCTGTCGCTGCTGAGCTTCGTGTTCCCGGTGCTCGCGCCGTTCGCCCTCGCGGCGGCGGCGCTCACCGCCGGGGTGGGGCTCGTGCTCGCCGCGACGGGTCAGATGTCGTGGCTCGAGTTCGGCGTCGACCTGCTCGCCGTCGCGACCATGGGCGTCGGCGCCGCGGCATCCCGCACGATCGCCGGCGTGATGACGGCGCTGAAGGGCACGCGCGTCGCGCGGCTCGCAGCGCAGGGCTCGCCAAACGCGCTGCGGGTCGTGACGGGCAGCTTCAACGGCGTGCTCAAGGGCCGCGTCGCGGTCAAGCTCGGCCCGCTGACCGTGAAGAACGCCCCCCGCTGGCTGGAGGCGTACAGCGCGAAGGGCATCACCAACGCGCACTTCCTGCGGGTCGTGCAGTCCGCCAAGGCCGGTGCGGGCGGTCCCCTCGACGACATCCTGCTCGGCATCGGTAAGCAGGAGATGGCGAAGCTCCGCCTCGCCGGCACGGTCAACCTCGTCGCGAGCCAGACCGACAAGCTGTTCAGCACGTACGCGCCGACACTCATGAACGTCCTCCCCGAAACGGTGACCGACGTGGTTCCGGACGGCGTGCGCGACTTCCTCGCCGACGGCGATTCGCTCCACCGGGCGACCACCTGGAGAATCGGTTCGTGAGCACCCGAAACAGCAAGGCCTCTGCGGCTCGCCGCATCGCCTTCCTCGACGACTGGCCCGGCTACCTGGGTTGGACGTTCGTGGCCGCGATCGTGCTCACGGTGCTCTTCGGCATCGTGCCGTTCATCGTCGTCGCCGTCATCGGACTCGGTCAGGGCACCATACCGTCGTCGGATGCCGGGGGCATCTACGGCACCGGGCCGGGGTACCCGCTGTTCCAGCCGCCGTTCTGGCTGCTGTGGATCCCCGCGGTCCTCACCCTCGTGCTCTCGGTCGGGACGATCCCGATGCGATCGAAGCTCGACTCGTTCGTGTTCAGCGTCCGCGGAGACCTCGCCGTGTTCGCGTTCGTCGGGTTCGTGCAGACGATCGCCGCCGCCGGCGCGTTCGGCGGACCGCAGGCCGTGACACTGCTGTGGGCGTCACTCGTGTGGCTCGTCGCAGTCGCACTGTTCGCGGTGCGCGGTCTCGTCGACCTGGTCGGTCAGGCGTTCGGCTCACCGGCGCGGCGGCCACGGTGACCACCACCCCCACACGGCGGCTGCCGACCCTCATCCTTCCGCCCGGATGGGTGCATCTGCCGGTGCTCGATGACAATGCGCCCACTGCCGCGCGGACGCTCGCTCCCCTCGCGGCGCGCGGCCCGCGCGACAGCGTCACGCCGTACGTGCGCGAAGCCGAGCGCTCCCTGGTGGTGACGCTCGATGAGGCTCGCGATGCCGGCTCGTTCGCGGTCGCACTGCCGCTCGGGCTGCCCGCACTGGTGCCGGTGTCGACCGCGATCGCCCTGCGCTTCCTCGACCCCGCCGGGGGGACGGCCGCGCTGCCCGAAACGGGCGAGAGCGTGCAGACGGATGCCGGAGCCGCACGCTGCAGGATCGTCGATGCGGCACCCGTCGATGCCGACGCCGACGAGGTCGTCCTGCTGCGCACGATCGACTACACGTGGCTGCACGACGGCCGGTATCTGCTCGCGTTCGCGTCGATCTCGGGGCTGCCGGGCCCGGACTATCGGCCGATCACCGACGCGATGACGCTCCTCGTGACGACCATGCTCGACGCGCTGACCTGGCCGACTGCCGACGGGGAGGTGTCGTCATGACGCTGCAGGTGGACTTCGACCGGGATCTGTGGGTGTACGTCCCGACGGACTGGCCGTGGGAGCAGTTCGCGACCCTCGAACAGTGGAGGGATGCACTCGTGCGCGCCCTGGGGGACGCATACGGCTACGACGAGCCGATGCGCGAGTGGCTCGCCGCGACGCTCGACGGCCTCTCTCGCGGCGCCGATCCAGAGGAGCACCGGTTCGCATATCTGGCGCGACCGCATGAGGTGATCGGGATCGCGAGCATCTACGAACTCGAGGCCGCTCCCGAGACGTCTCTCGACGAGTTGCTCGGCGTCGAGGACGACGCCGTGGCTCGCCCGGTCGAGGGGCAGACGTTCGTGGGCGGCCGACTCGGCGACGGGCACACCGCGACGCGCCACGTCATCGACGAGGACGGCGCGATCAACGTCGTCGCCCACTGGGTGTGGCGTCTGCCGGATCGCGACGTGGTCATGATCGTCGGCGACTTCGACCTCGCACGATTCGAGACGCTGCGCGCCGACTACGAGGCCCTCGCTCGGGCCATCGGAACAGCCGACTGAGAGGACGAGAACATGGCGAAGCACTTGAGGGTCGACCTAGACCAGGTCGACATGGTGTCGACGAATCTGCACTCGATCGTCCAGAGGCTCGAGTCCGCGCAGGCGGATGCCGATCAGCTGGCCTCCGCGATCCCCGTCGAGGAACTCGCCGACGCGAGCACCGACTTCGCGGGCAAGTGGGACGACAGGCGCAAGAAGCTCATCGAGCAGGTCGCCTCGCTCCAGAAGGAGGCGCAGACCGTCGTCGACGCATTCACGCAGGTGGATTCGGAACTCGCCGACGCACTGACCCGTCCCGCGCAGGCTGCGCCTGCGGCCGGTCACGGCGGCCACGGCGGCCCGGCGGCCTACTGATCCGCAGACGACGAAGGGGTCGGGTGCCCGGCATCCGACCCCTTCGCGTGTTCGCGCTCAGAGCGCGGCGATGATCTCGCTCGGTAGGCTCGAGCGGTGACACGCCACCGAGATCCCGAGATCGCCGCCGAATGGATCCGCGGCGCCTTCGGTTGGATCGTGATCACGTTCGTGGCGATCCTCGCGATACCCGTGCTGATCGTCGCCGGCGTCGGCTTCGCGCAGGGCACCCTTCCGCCTGGCGAAGCGGGCGGGATCTTCGGCACCGGCCCGGCGTATCCGATCTTCACTCCTCCACTCTGGCTGCTGTGGATTCCCGCGCTCGGCGCTCTCGCCCTCAGCGTCGCGACGTGGCGGTACCCCGGTCAGTTCATGGACTCAATCTTCTCGGCCCGCTGGGATCTCGGGATGATCTCGTTCGCCGGCGCCCTGATGACCCTCGGCGCGGCTGTGGCGTTCGGCGCACCGTACCTCGGCATCGTGCTCGCGGCGGTCGTCCCGTGGACGCTCGCATTTCTGGTCGTGCTCTCTCGCGGCGTGTGGGACGGCGTCGTCGAAGCCGTCCGCGCCTTCTGGCCCGCCGGCAGCGACTCGCGCGGTTCGTCGCGCGGCACGAGGAGGGCGGGGTAGGCGCCGCAGGGCTCCGGCGCCCGGAGAAATCCCGCACCGCCATCGATCGCTGGGCCGGGACAGCTGCTTTGTGATCGATGGTGCTCGTGGTAACCCTCGACCTCGGGCCGCAGATTCGATCGGCATTGTCGGGCTCCTCCGCGCCCACGTGCCCGCGGACGGCGTCCTCAGCAGGTCGGAGTCCGATCTTCCAGCCGCCGTTCTTGCTCCTCTGGATCCCCGCACTTCTCATGCTCGCCGCAGCCGTCCTCTCGTCGAGGCAAGGGATCCCCCGTCCCTCACCGCGACGCGCCGCACGAACCCCGCAAGATCCTGCGTACTCCGCACTCGATACCGCGTTCGGGTGCGGAGTTGGTGGTTTTCTGCGGAGTTGGTGCGCGGTGCGGGCGCGGCGCCGTCAGGGACGGAGATGCCGCCAGAAACGGCGAGAGGGGGTGGATGCCTCGGCATCCAGCCCCTCTCGTGCGGTCTGTTCCGCCCCGTGCGATTAGAGCGCGGCGATGACCTCGCGCATGAGCGCGGCGGTCTCGGACGGGGTCTTTCCGACCTTGACGCCGGCGGCCTCGAGGGCCTCCTTCTTGGCCTGCGCGGTGCCCGCAGAGCCCGAGACGATCGCACCGGCGTGGCCCATCGTCTTGCCCTCGGGGGCGGTGAAGCCGGCGACGTAGCCGACGACGGGCTTCGTCACGTGCGCCTTGATGTAGTCGGCTGCGCGCTCCTCGGCGTCGCCGCCGATCTCGCCGATCATGACGATCGCCTTCGTGTCGGGGTCGGCCTCGAACGCCTCGAGCGCGTCGATGTGCGTCGTGCCGATGATCGGGTCGCCGCCGATGCCGATCGCGGTCGAGAAGCCGAGGTCGCGCAGCTCGAACATCATCTGGTAGGTCAGCGTGCCCGACTTCGAGACGAGACCGATCGGGCCCTTGCCGGTGATGTTCGCGGGCGTGATGCCCACGAGCGCCTCGCCGGGGGTGATGATGCCGGGGCAGTTCGGGCCGATGATGCGGGTCTTGTTGCCCTTCGAGGTCGCGTACGCCCACGCCTCCGCCGTGTCACCGACGGGCACGCCCTCGGTGATGACGACGAGGAGCGGAATGTCCGTGTCGATGGCCTCGATCATCGCGTCCTTCGTGAACGCGGGCGGCACGAAGGCGATCGACACGTCGGCGCCCGTCGCCTCGATCGCCTCGGCGACCGACGCGAAGACGGGGAGATCGACGGCGTTGCCGTCCTTGTCGGTGTGCGAGACGGTGGTGCCCGCCTTGCGCGCGTTGACGCCGCCGACGACGTTCGTGCCCGCCTTCAGCATCAGCGCCGTGTGCTTGGTGCCCTCGCCGCCGGTGATGCCCTGGACGATGACCTTGGAGTCCTTGTTGAGATAGATCGACATAGTCCTAGTTCCTTGAAATCCGGATGCCGCAGATCAGGCGTTCGCCAGCTCGGCGGCCTTGTCGGCGCCGGCGTCCATCGTGTCGGCGAGGGTGACGAGGGGGTTGTTCGCGGCCGCGAGGATCGCGCGGCCCTCCTCGACCTGGTTGCCGTCGAGGCGCACGACGAGGGGCTTCGTGGCGGTGTCGCCGAGGATCTCGAGGGCCTTGACGATGCCCTCCGCGACCGCGACGCACGAGGTGATGCCGCCGAAGACGTTGACGAAGACGCTCTTGACCTGCTCGTCGCCGAGGATCACGTCGAGGCCCGCGGCCATGACGGTCGCCGAGGCGCCGCCGCCGATGTCGAGGAAGTTGGCGGGCTTGACGCCGCCGTGGTTCTCGCCGGCGTAGGCGACGACGTCGAGGGTCGACATCACGAGGCCCGCACCGTTGCCGATGATGCCCACCTGGCCGTCGAGCTTGACGTAGTTGAGGCCGGATGCCTTCGCCTTCGCCTCGAGCGGGTCGGCGGCGTCCTTGTCTTCGAGCAGCTCGTGCTCGGGGTGGCGCACCTCGGTGGCGTTGTCGTCGAGGGTGACCTTGCCGTCGAGGGCGATGATGTTGCCCGAGGCATCCTGGATCAGCGGGTTCACCTCGACGAGGGTCGCCCCCTCGCCGGTGTAGACGTTGTAGAGCTTGACGAAGACATCGGCGACCTTGGGCGCGAGCTCGTCGTCGAAGCCGCCGGCCTTCGCGATCTCGAGGGCCTTCGCCTCGTCGATGCCGGTGAGCGGGTTCACCTCGACCTTGGCGAGGGCGTCGGGGCGCTCGACCGCGAGCTCCTCGATCTCCATGCCGCCCTCGACGCTCGCGAGCGACAGGTACGAGCGGTTCGACCGGTCGAGCAGCACCGAGAAGTAGAACTCCTTCTCGATCTGCGCACCGGCGGCGACCATCACGCGCTTGACGACGTGGCCCTTGATGTCGAGCCCGAGGATCGCCTTCGCGGCCTCGTAGGCCTCGTCGGGGGTCTTCGCGACCTTCACGCCGCCGGCCTTGCCGCGACCGCCGGTCTTGACCTGGGCCTTGACGACGACGACACCGCCGAGCTTCTCGGCCGCCGCCTTCGCCTCCTCAGGGGTGTCGGCGATGATGCCGGCGAGTACCGGCACCTCGTACTTCTCGAACAGGTCACGTGCCTGGTATTCGTAGAGATCCACGCGCAATCCTCCGCTGGGCGTCTGTGGTTTTTTCGGGGTGTCCGATGCCGAAGATGTCTCGATGTCGAGAGATCGACCAATCCCCCAGCCTAATACGTGCGCCTGAGTGCCCGGGACCGGCCCGGCGCGGCGCCGGTCTGGCCCCGGCGTGGGTCTGGTCCCGGCGTGGGTCTTGGCGTGGGTCCCGGTGCGGGTCCTCAACCGTCGGACCGGTGGTGCTGGTGTCGTCTCGGGGGCATCCGGAGTGCACACCCGCCCCACCGGTCCGACGACCGGCGGCCGGACGGCGACTAGGCTCGGCGCATGACCGACGTCGCCCCCACCACCGCCCGCAACGCCGTCGTCTCGGCCGCGCTCGACCTGTTCGTCGCCCAGGGGTTCGAGGCGACATCGGTCGAGCAGATCGCGCAGGCGGCGGGCGTCTCGCGCTCGACCTTCTTCCGCCAGTTCGGCGGCAAGGACGACGTCGTCTTCAGCGACCACGACGTGCTCCTCGCGCAGCTGCGCACCTTCCTCGAGGCCGCGCGGCGCGACCCGCGCGAGAATCCGTGGGCGGCCGCGGCGGCGGCATCCGTCGAGGTGTTCCGCCACTTCGCGGCCGACCCCGAGCTCGCCCGCCGCCGCTACGCCGTCGTGCGGCAGGTGCCGGCGCTGCGCGAGCGCGAGATCGTGACGGTGTTCCAGTACGAGCGCCTGTTCGACGACTACCTGCGTCAGGCGCTGCCCGGGCTCGACCCGATCGACGCGGTCGCCTTCTCGGCCGCCGTCACCGCCGTGCACAACCACGTGTTGCGGCGGCTGCTGCGCGGCACCGACGACATCCCCGAGTCGGTGTTGACGGATGCCTATGACCGCCTGATGCACCGCTTCGGCGTGCACCCCGACGGCGAGGACACCCGAGGCGACGACGTCGTCGTCGCGACGTTCCCCCGGCGCATGCCGACCGCCGAGGTCGCCCGCCGCCTCCGCGACGCGCTGTAGCCACCGCGCCGCGGCGGGGCGATGCCGGGCGGGATCGGCGGCTTGGCGACATACCGACCATTCGGTATGCTCGGTACCAGCGGCGCATGACGTGTCGCGGGAGGGGTCGACGATGACCGACGTTCCAGGGCTCGACGTCGCGGGGCTCGCCGCGTGGATCGACCGCGTACACCCCGAACTCTCGCCCGAGCCCGACCACGACGCCAACGCCGACCCCGAACCCGACGCCCCCGCCGCCCGACGGGCAGACGGCAGCGGGATTACGGCGGCCGTGATCGAGGGTGGACGCAGCAACCTCACCTACCGGATCGAGGGGACGCGGCGACCCCTCATCCTGCGGCGGCCGCCGCTCGGGCACGTGCTCTCCAGCGCCCACGACATGCGCCGCGAGCATCGCGTCATCTCGGCGCTCGGCGGCTCCGCGGTGCCCGTGCCGGTCGCCGTCGACATCGTCGATGACACCGACACCCGCGAGGTCACCGGCACCCCGTTCTTCGTCATGGAGCGCGCGCCCGGGCGTGTGCTGGCCCGACCCGCCGACAACGCCGGCTTCACCCCCGCGGCGCTGCACCGGCTGGGGATCTCGCTCGCCGCGCACCTCGCCGATCTGCACGCGGTCGATCCCGACTCCGTCGGCCTCGGCGACTTCGGGCGACCCGACGGGTACCTCGAACGGCAACTGCGCACGTGGCGGCGGCAGCTCGACGCGTCACGCTCGCGCGAGACGCCCACCCTCGACGCGCTGCAGGCAGCGCTCGAGGGCGACGTGCCGGCATCCGGCCGCCCGGCGATCGTGCACGGCGACTACCGTCTCGACAACGCGCTCGTGGTCGGCGGGCGCGACGACGCGCACGTCTCGGCGATCCTCGACTGGGAGATGGCGACGCTCGGCGACCCGCTCGTCGACCTCGGCATGTTCGCGCTCTACTGGACCATCGGCGACCTCGCGGGCGACGACGGAGACGCTGACGGCGCCGCCAACCCGGTCCTCTCGGCCGCCGTCCCGAGCGCCGTCGACCCCGCCGCCGGCTACCCCGACCTCGACGAACTGGTCGACGCGTACGCCGCGCGCGCGGGCATCGCCGTGCCGGCACTCAACTGGTATCGCGCGTTCGCCGCGTACAAGCTCGCCGTCATCCTCGAGGGCATCCACTACCGCTTCCGCGCCGGCGACACCGTCGGCGCGGGCTTCGATCGCATGGGCGGGCTCGTCGAGCCGCTCGCCCGCCGAGGACTGGAGGCACGCTGATGGACTTCTCGTTCGATGAGCAGACGACCGCACTGATCGCGAAGGCGCGCCGCTTCGTCGACGAGCGCGTGCTCCCCGCCGAGCCCGTGCTCGACGCGCAGCTCGCGCAGTCTCCGGAGGAATGGACGGTGCGCCCCATCGTGCGCGACCTGCAGCGCGAGGCGCGAGCGGAGGGCCTGTGGAACCTGTTCCTCCCCGGTGCGCACGGCGCGGGCCTCACGAACCTGCAGTACGCCCCCGTCGCCGAGGTCACCGGCTGGTCGACCCGCCTCGCTCCCCCGGCGTTCAACTGCGCGGCCCCCGACACCGGCAACATGGAGGTGCTGAACGACTTCGGCACGCCGGAGCAGAAGGATGCCTGGCTGCGCCCGCTGCTGGATGCCGAGATCCGTTCTGCCTTCTGCATGACCGAGCCCGACGTCGCCTCGTCCGACGCGACGAACATCGCGACGCGGATCCGTCGCGACGGTCGCGACTACGTCGTCTCCGGCCGCAAGTGGTGGTCGACCGGGGCCATGAACCCCGACGCGAAGATCTTCATCGTGATGGGCAAGACCGACCCGGATGCCGACCGGCACCGCCAGCAGTCGATGATCCTCGTGCCGCGGGATACCCCGGGCGTGCGGATCGTGCGCCCGCTCACTGTGTTCGGCTACGACGATCGCGACCACGGCGGCCACGCCGAGATCGTGTTCGACGACGTGCGCGTGCCCGCCGCGAACCTCATCTGCGGCGAGGGCGACGGGTTCGCGATCGCGCAGGCGCGGCTCGGCCCGGGGCGCATCCACCACTGCATGCGGGCGCTCGGCACCGGCGAGCGCGCGCTCGCCCTGATGATCGAGCGGGCGGGCGACCGGCACGCGTTCGGGCGCCCGCTCGCCGACCAGGGCGTCATCCGCGAGTGGATCGCCGAGGCCCGCATCACGCTCGAGTCGCTGCGCCTGCTCGTGCTCAAGACCGCATGGCTCATGGACACCGTCGGCAACCGGAAGGCGATGACCGAGATCCAGGCGATCAAGATCGCCGTGCCGCGCGCCGTACAGCAGATCCTCGACCGCGCGATCCAGGTGCACGGCGGTGCGGGCGTGTCGAGCGACACCCCGCTGGCCGAGATGTACGCCGGCCTCCGCTCGCTGCGCCTCGCCGACGGACCCGACGAAGTGCACCTGAGCAGCCTGGGCCGCGCACAGCTGAAGGAGTGACCGCGCCCGGCCGCGCCCGCCCCCGGCCCGCCCGCCGTTCAGGCGCGCAGGCTCGCGAGGTACAGCTCGGTGAGCTGCGCGGCGACGAGACCCTTGCTCTCGGGGCCGCCGGACGAGTACCAGTGCGAGAGGTAGTGCACGTCGCTGAAGAAGTGCGCGACGAGCACGGCGAGCGGGACGTCGGTGCGGTACCGCCCCTCCCGCTGCCCCCGCTCGAGGAGCGCCGCGAACACGTCGTGGTACTCGCGGCGACGGCGCACGACCTCCCGCCCCCGTTCGGGGGTGAGCAGGTGCTGACTCTGGAAGAAGACCGCCCCCTCGCGGAGCTGGTCGATCGAGGTCTTGACGACGTCGATGCAGGCGGCGCGCAGGATCTCGTCCACATCGCCGCCGCGGGCGACGATCTCGTCGAGGTGCGCCTTCTGCAGGGTCAGGAGCGAGTCGTAGATGCCGAAGAGCAGGTCGTCCTTCGAGTCGAAGTAGTGGTACATGGCGCCCTTCGTGACGCCCGCGGCATCCACGATCTGCTGCACGCTCGTCGTCGCGTAGCCCTGCTCGGCGAACAGCTCGACGGCGGCGCGCCGGAGGTCGTCGGCGACCCGCGAATCTCTCATACGTCCATCTTCGCGCGGACGCGTCACATCAGCGGACGGATGCCGGCGCCACCGTCGATCGCCAGGGTCTGACCGGTCACCCACGCGGCGTCGGCGGACAGGAGGAAGGCGACCGGACCCGCGACGTCGTCGGGCTCGCCGAGACGCGCGAGCGGATACGCGGCCGACACCTCGGCCTCGTGGCCCTCGTAGAGCGCGCGGGCGAAGGCGGTCTTGATGACGGCGGGAGCGACGGCGTTGACCCGGATGCCCGGCGCGAGCTCGAACGCGAGCTGCGCCGTGAGGTTGATGAGCGCCGCCTTCGAGACGCCGTACATGCCGATGCCGGGGCTCGCGCCGACCCCGGCGACCGAGGCGATGTTGACGATCGAGCGGGTGAGTCCCGCCGCGACGGCGTCGCGCGACCACTCCAGCGCCGCGACGACGTTGACCTCGAGGATCTTCCGCGCCGCCGCGACGTCGACGCTCGCGAGCGGTCCGTACACCGGGTTGATGCCCGTGTTGTTGACGAGGTGGTCAAGCCGGCCGTGCGTCCGGGCGACGTGCGCGAACACCTCGGCGCGATGCACCGGGTCATCCGCCGCGCCCGCGACCGCCGTGGCGGCGGGTCCAAGCTGCGCGGCGGCGGCCTCGAGCGGCTCGCGGCGGCGACCCGTGAGGATGACGCGGCCGCCCTCGGCGACCAGACGCACGGCGATCGCGAGTCCGATCCCGCGGCTTGAGCCCGTGACGATCGTCACCGTGTGCGCGAACCGTGCCCCGGCATCCGCCATTATGCTCCTCCTCGAGCGTCATACCGTCCAGTCGGTATGCCCGACTGTAGCATGCGACGCTCGCGCGGCGGCGCGCACGCCGCGGCCGGCGGATGCCGGCGGGTCAGGCGGTCTCGCCGGAGGCGACCGTCTCGGCGAGGGCGTGCACGCGGGGCAGGTGGTGCGCACCGTAGAAGTCGGCGAGGGTGAGGCGCGCGGCGTCCTCGGCGGCGGGGGCCTCGTGCGCGGCGACGGCGACGACGGCGAGCGCGTGCATCCAGCCGCCGGCGAGCACCCCGAGCAGCATCAGGTACGGCACGCTGACGGCGTGCGCGTCGCGCGGCGACGACCCGAAGCCGACGACGTCGGCGGTCGCCCGGCGGGCGGATGCCACGGCACGCTCGAGCCGGTCGGCGGTGCGCGCCGCGACCTCGCCCGCCCCACCCGCCCCGACTCCGCGGAGCGCGGCGACGGTCTCGTCGATCTGGGCGAACAGCGTCTCGGCGGTGGCGCCCTCGTTGCGGATCACCTTGCGGCCGATGAGGTCGTTCGACTGGATCGCCGTCGTGCCTTCGTAGATCGTCATGATGCGCGCGTCGCGGTAGTGCTGCGCGGCGCCGGTCTCCTCGATGAAGCCCATGCCGCCGTGCACCTGGATCGCGTCGCTCGTCAGCGCGACGGCGTCTTCGGTGGCCCAGCCCTTGAGGATCGGCACGAAGAACTCGGCGAACGCGAGGTCGGCGGCGTCCTCGGATGCCTCGGCGCGGTCGAACAGGTCGCCGACATATACCCCGAGTGCGCGCATCGCGAACACGTCGCTGCGGATCGAGAGCAGCAGACGCCGCACATCGGGGTGCTCCGCGATCGGCGCGTCGCCGCCGCGCTCGAGCACGCGGCCCTGCATGCGGTCAGCGGCATATGCCTCGGCCTGCTGGAGGGCGCGGTCGGCGATGCCGGTCGCCTGGAAGCCCATCCCGATGCGCGCCGAGTTCATCATCACGAACATGCCGGCAAGCCCGCCGCCGACCTCGCCGACGAGGTAGCCCGTGGCGTCCTCGTAGGAGAGCACGCACGTCGGCGACCCGTGGATGCCGAGCTTGTGCTCGATCGCGACGGTCTCGACGCCGTTGCGATCGCCGAGCGAGCCATCGGCATTGACGAGGTACTTCGGCGCGACGAACAGCGACAGTCCCTTGGCGCCCTCGGGGGCGCCGGGCGTGCGCGCGAGCACGAGGTGCACGATGTTCTCGGCAACGTCGTGGTCGCCCCACGTGATGAAGATCTTCTGGCCCTTGATCGACCACGACCCGTCGTCGCGGGGCGTCGCGGTCGTGCGGATCGCGCCGAGGTCGGTGCCGGCGGCCGGCTCGGTGAGGTTCATCGTGCCGGTCCACTCGCCCGAGACGAGCTTGGCGAGGTAGATCTCGCGCAGTTCGTCCGACGCCGCGGCATCCAGGGCGTGGATCTGTCCCGCGCTCAGCAGCCAGCACAGCGCGAACGCCGCGTTCGAGGCGTTCCAGATCTCGCCGAGGCCCGCGCGGATCGAACCGGGCAGCCCGTCGCCGCCGGCGGAGGCGGGCGCCTCGGCAGTGACCCAGCCGGCCTCGACGAAGGCGGCGTACGCCTCGGCGAATCCGTCGGGCAGATGCACCTGGCCGTCGACGAGGCGCGCACCCTCGCGGTCGCCGACCTGTTCGAGGGGCGCGAGGACGGATGCCGCGAACTCGCCCGCTCCCGCGATGATGTCGGCTCCGTCGTCAGCGGTGAGCTCGCCGCCGGTCGCGCGCGCGACGATGTCGGTGCCGAACGCCTCGCGATAGAGGAAGGCGTAGTCGGCGACGGGCGGCTGGTAGTCGGTGGCCATGGCGGGATCCTCGCTGAGACGGCCGGGCGATTGCCCGAGATGAGACTAAAGCCCAGTGTAGATGAAACCCAGTGTCACGTCGCGGCCGATGCTGCGATCGCCCGTCGCGGCGCTCACCCCCTCGCCCAGACAAGGAGCGCGGGCCAGGATGGAGCGCATGGCATACGCGATCCCCGCACCGATGCTGGCCAAGGCCGTGCCCGCGATCCCCGACCCCGCGAAGACGCCCGGCGGGCTCTCGTTCGAGCCGAAGTGGGACGGGTTCCGTGCGCTCGTGTCGTGGGACGGCAGCGACGTGATCATCGGCTCGCGGGGCGCGAAGCCGCTGACGCGCTACTTCCCCGAGCTCGTCGAGGCGCTCGCGGCGCTCCTGCCGGAGCCCTGCCTGCTCGACGGCGAGATCGTCCTCGCCCGCTCGGCGACGAACGGCACAGCGGACAACGGTACCGACGACGGCGCCGCCCCGGCTCGCCTCTCGTGGGAGGCGCTGTCGCAGCGCATCCACCCCGCCGAATCGCGAGTGCAGCAGCTCAGCCGCACCGACCCGGCGCAGTTCGTCGCCTTCGACCTGCTCGCTCGCGGCGAGCGCGACCTCATGCCGGAACCGTTCGCGGTGCGCCGCCGCGAACTCGAGGAGCTGATGCGAGGCATCCGGCCCTCCCCCGGCGCCGCCGCCTCGCTGCACCTCACGCGCACGACGACCGACCCGGCCCTCGCCGCCCGCTGGCTCGCGCTGTTCGAGGGCGCGGGGCTCGACGGCGTCGTCGCCAAGCCGCTGGCGGAGCCGTACGCCCCGGGCAGGCGCACCATGCTGAAGATCAAGCACCATCGCACGGCCGACGTCGTCGCCCTCGGCTACCGCGTGCACAAGAGCGGCGCCGGCGTCGGCTCGCTGCTCGTCGGGCTGTACGGCGACGACGGACGGCTGCACCACGTCGGCGGGGTCTCCGCGTTCAGCGCCGCACGCCGCCTCGCGCTCGTCGACGAGCTCGCTCCGCTCGTCGAGACGGATGCCTCGGGCGCGGCCGTGCACGGCGACGGCGAGCGCTCCCGGTTCACGGCGGCGGGGAAGGACACGAGCTTCGTGCGGCTGCGACCCGAGCGGGTGCTCGAGGTGCGCTACGACCAGCTCGAGGGCAGCCGCTTTCGGCACACCGTGCAGTTCGAGCGGTGGCGGCCCGACCGCGACCCTCGATCGTGCACCTTCGCGCAGCTCGAGACCGTACCCGCATACGACCTCGCCGACGTGCTCGACTGACGCCGCACGCACAACGAGCCCGCATCGGCGCCGGACTCCGGCGGCCGGCCATGCGGGCCCGAGGTGCGAAAGCGGGTGATGCCCGTTCTTTCTGGGTCTGACGCTAGCCCTGCGCGGCGGCGGCGGAGCGCGCGCCCGGCCGTGAAAAAGTACGGCCGCGCGGCGTGCGCGTCGTACCGACCCGGTGCCAGGATCGAGACATGTCCGAGCCCGTCGAGCCGCCCGCCGACAGCGACCGGCCCGGCGCGGGCACGGACCGGCCCGACGCGCGCCTGCACGGGTGCGACGCCGTCCCGGCGCCCCGCGACGACACCGACGCCGGCATCGACGCCGATCGGCCGTCGGACGTCGAGTGGACGCTGACCCAGGAGCTGCGACTCGAGCCGGTGCAGTTCATCGCCCGCACCGATGCGGTCATGCGCCTCGGCGCGCTCATGCTCGGCGCGGGCGGCTCGTCGGCGCGCGTGCGCGACAGCATGGAGCGCGCCGCCCACGCGGTCGGCATCGAGAAGCTGCACACGCGGGTCGGCATGACCGACATCGTCGCCACCACGAGCCGCGGGCAGATGTTCCGCACGCGGGTCGCCGAGATCCGCCGCCCGGCCGTCGACGCCGACCGGCTCACCGCTCTCAAGCGCCTGACGGGCGAGCTGCACCCCGGCACACCCGCCGCCGAACTGCAGCGTCGGCTCGACGCGATCGAGGCGACCCCACGCCGCTATCCCGAGATCGTGCGAGTGCTCGGCGCGGCGCTCGCGTGCGCGGCGTTCGCGCTGCTCAACAACGGCGGCTGGCAGGAGTTCGTCGCCGTCGGCATCGCGGCCGGCGCGGGCCAGTTCGTGCGGCTGCGCATCGGGCGGCTGCGCACGAACGAGTTCCTCGTCGTCTTCCTCTCCGCGATGACGGCGCTGCTCGTCTACCTCGGCGTCGCGGCGCTCCTCGCCGCCGTCGGTCTCCCGGGCGGGCAGCACGACGCCGCGCTGACGAGCGCCGTGCTCTACCTCGTGCCGGGCTTCCCGCTCGTCACCGGGGCGCTCGATCTCGCCCGCCTCGACCTGGACGCCGGAATCTCCCGTGTCGTCTACGCGACGCTCGTGCTGCTCGCGACCGGCACCGCGGTGTGGGGCATCGGGTCGCTCTTCCACGCGACCGTCACCCAGACCGCCACTGCGCTGTTCGACGAGCCGGTGCTCTCGATCGTGCGGCTCGTGGCGGGGTTCGTCGGCGTGCTGGGCTTCGCGGTGCTGTTCGACACTCCGCCCGCGATCGCGCTCACGGCGGCGACGCTCGGGACGATCGCGAACGCGGGCAGGCTGGCGATGGTGGATGCCGGGACCACCGCTCCGCTCGCCGCGGCGATCGCGGCCCTCGCGGTCGGCTTCGGCGCGTTCCTCGTCGGCGATCGGCTCCGCGCGGCGCGCGTGACCATCACGGTGCCGGCGGTGCTCATCATGGTGCCGGGGGCCGCCGCCTACCGGGCGATCACCGGCGTCATCGCGGGCGACACCCTCTCGGCGATCCAGAACGGCTTCACGGCGGTGTTCGTCGTGGTCGCCCTCGCGATCGGGCTGACGGTCGCGCGCGTGCTCACCGAGCGTGAGTGGTCGCGGCCCTGATCGCGGCGCGCCTGTCAAGGCTTCGCGGCCACGGGCCCGCGTCCCCTACCGTCGAGGCATGGGACTGTTCCGCGCCTCCGCCCCCACTTCCGTCCGCGTGTCCGACAACGGCTCGCCGCTGCGCGTGAGCGCCGCCGCGACCGGCAAGCCCTGGAGCCTCTGGGCCGACGGGCTCGGCACGTTCGCGATCCGCGCCCTGCAGATCCTCCTCGCGGTCCTCCTCATCGGCGCGGTGATGGCCGGGATCGGCCAGCTGACCGTCGTCGTCATCCCGCTGCTGCTCGCGCTGATCCTGGCATCCGCGTTCGCACCGGTCATGCGGTGGCTGCGGCGCAAGGGCGTGCCGCCGCTCGCCGCGACGCTCCTCACCCTGCTGACGATCGTGCTGCCGCTGACGGCGGTGGGCTGGCTCATCGTCAACGCGGTGCGCAACCAGTGGGACGACCTGTATGCGCAGGCGCAGGCCGGGTTCCAGGACCTCATGTCGTGGGTGTCGACGCTGCCGATCAGCATCGATCAGGCGCAGATCGACGAGTGGCTCTCGGCGCTCGGCGACTTCGTCACGAGCGCGCAGTTCGGCTCGGGCGCGATCGCCGGGGTGAGCGCGGTGGCGAGCTTCATCACCGGGTTCATCCTGATGGTGGTCATCCTCTTCTTCTTCCTGAAGGACGGCCCGCAGATGTGGGAGTTCCTCATGCGGCCGTTCGAGGGCAAGAGCTACGAGCGCGCGATGCGGGTGGGCGACAAGTCGGTGACGACGCTCGGCTCGTACGTGCGCGGCATCGCCGCCGTCGCCGCGGTCGACGCCATCGGCATCCTCATCGGTCTGCTGATCCTGCAGGTGCCGCTCGCCTTCCCGCTCGCGGTGCTGACCTTCCTCCTCGCGTTCATCCCGTTCGTCGGGGCGACCCTCGCGGGCACGCTCGCCGCGCTCGTGGCGCTCGTCACGAACGGCTGGGTCGTCGCGCTCCTCGTCGTCGGCGTCGTGGTGCTCGTCAACCAGCTGGAGGGCAACTTCCTGCAGCCGGTGCTGATGGGGCGCTCGATGAAGCTGCATCCCTTCGTCGTGCTCATCGTGCTGACGGCGGGCACGTACCTCGGCGGCATCCTCGGCGCCGTGCTCGCCGTGCCGCTCACCGCGGTCGCGTGGGGCATCGTGCAGGTGTGGGACGGGCCGAACACGCCCGCCCGCTGGGCGCGCCCGAAGCATCGCGCCGACGAGCATGCGATGATCGAGGGCCGGGAGCCGGCGTCGCTGAAGGCCGGTGGAAGCGGCAGCTGACCGCGGTCAGTCCTTCTTGGCGCGGCTCGGCTGCACGCGCGGCGGCTCGCCGGGCATCTTGGGGAACTCCGGCGGGAACGGCAGCTCGCCGAGGCCCGCGTCGAGGTCGCGCTGCCACCACTCCAGCAGCGTGTCGATGCGGCCCGGCGTCTTCTGCAGGTCACGCCACGGGTCGCCGAGGTCCGCGAGCCGCTGCGGTACGGTGCGCACGGTGAACGCTCCCGGATCGACACCCGCGGCGAGCTCCTCCCACGTGATCGGGGTCGCGACGGTCGCCGTCGGCAGCGCGCGCGGGCTGTAGGCGCCCGCCATCGTGCGGTCGCGGTTGGCCTGGTTGAAGTCGACGAAGATGCGTTCGCCGCGCTCCTCCTTCCACCAGTTCATCGTGACCTTGTCCGGCATCCGGCGTTCCAGCTCACGGCCCGCGGCGATCACCGCGTGCCGCACGTCGAGGAACTCGTGGGTCGGTTCGATCGGGCAGAACACGTGGATGCCTCGATTGCCGCTCGTCTTCAGCCAGGCATCCAGTCCCGCTTCGCGCAGCACCTCGCGCAGCGCCGGGGCGACCGCCGCGGCGTCCGCGAAATCGGTGCCCGGCTGCGGGTCGAGGTCGATGCGCAGCTCAACCGGGTCGTCGGTGTCGGCGGCGAGCGAGGCCCAGGGGTGGAAGACGACGGTGTTCATCTGCACCGCCCAGACGATCGCGGCGGCCTCGTCGAGCACGACCTGGGGGTGCTTCCGGCCGCTGTTGTACGTGCACATCACCTCGTGCACGTAATCGGGTGCGCCGCGCGGCGGGTTCTTGGAGAAGAAGCTCTCGCCGGCGACGCCGTCGGGGAACCGCTCGAGGGAGACGGGCCGATGCCCGTTCGCGCGCAGGAACGGCTCGGCGACGGCGATCACGTACTCGGCGAGCTCGCGCTTGGTGATGCCGACCGCCGGCCAGATCACCCGGTCGGGGCTCGACAGCGACACCTCGCGGTCGCCGTCCGGGCCCGGAACGGTGAGGGTGACGCGCTCGGATGCCATGGGTCGACCCTAGGCGCGGGGCGCGCGGGGCGACAGCCCCCTCGCGCCGAGACGGCGCGACGGCGCGACGGCGCGGTGGCGAGACGGCGCGGCGGCGCGGCTCAGTCGGCGAGGGCGAGCACGGCGGCGAGGTCGTCGCGGTCGAGCTCGATCCACGGGCCGGCGGGGTCGAGCACGATGCCGGTGAGCGCCGGCTCGGATGCCAGGGTCGTAGCCAGCTGCGCCGTCGTGAGCGGCAGCGGGCTGTCGCCGCGGCCCATCGCGATCACCTCGAGCGGGTGGCTGTAGACCTCGAGGCGACGCTCCCCCGCCTCGGTGCGCGCCTCGGCGAGGCCGATCGCGCCCGATGGGTCAGTGCCGCCCGCGACCCAGACGGGCACGCGGGTGAGGACCTCGGCGATCGCCGCGGGGGTCTCCTCGGTGCGCTCGCCCGACAGCAGCGCCTTCAGCTCGAACGGCACCGGGGCGCCGTCTTCGAGCGACTTCTTCACGAGCTCGATCGGCAGCACCAGCCGCGCTCCGGTGTTGGCGTGGTCGAGGTAGACGCCGTCGTAGCCCGAGTCGATCGCCGTGCGGAACACGTTGTGCGCGGCCTGACCGACGACCGAGGTCGCGCTGTCGGCCGTGGCGGCGGCCGCTTCGGCGGCGACGCTCTGCCGCATGGCCTCGCCGCTGCTGAACACCAGCAGGTAGCGCTTGTCCTCGTGGGTCGTGACGGCGAGGTTCAGCCCCTGGCCGGCGGCGATCAGCGCCTGCGCGTCGCCCTGCGCGCGGAGGTAGAGCTGACCCTGCAGCGCCTGGCGCATGACGTTCATGATGTGCGCGGCCTGCGGCGACTCGGGGAGGGCTGCCAGCGCCGCCTGCAGCAGCGCGTTGTCGACGAGGCCCGGGATCGTCTCGCTCGGCGCGGGCGCCGTTGCGGCGGGGCGCGGGCGGGCGGGCGCGGGAGCGGGTGTCGGGGCCCCGGTTGTCACGGCGGACGCGGACGCGTTCGTGGCGGAGGCCTCGCGGACGACCTCGTCCAGCGGGCGGGCGGTCTCGGCGCCGCGCCCGAACGTGTTCACCGAGATGCCGACGTGCGGCACCGGCTCCGCGGGCGTCTCGGGGGCGTCGGCGGTCTCCGCGTCGGCCTCGGCGAGGGCCGCGTCGGCGAACGCCGCATCGGCGTCGACCGGCGAACCGGGAACGGGAGCGGCCGACACGGGCGCCGCGGCGGATGCCTCGGCATCCACGCGTCCGTCGTCGTCGCGGCCGGGCGCCGCCTCGGAATCAGCGGAGGCCGGAGCGCCGGAAGCGGGAGCGCCGGATGCGGGGGTGGACCGGTCGCCCTTGTCGCGACGCGAGAACAATGCCATGCCTTCGAGCGTAGCCGGGCGTCAGAGCTTCGCGATCGGCGCGATCTTGATGAGGAGCTTCTTCGGACCGGCCGAATCGAACCGCACGTGCGCGACGCGCTTGGCGCCCTCGCCGGTGATCATGTCGACGCGGCCCTCACCGAAGTCGTCGTGCCGGATGCGGTCGCCCGGCGCGAGCTCGAGGTCGCCATTGTCGCGCACCTTCGCGGGGATGCGGTTGGCGAACTTCGTGATGTCGCCGGCGGGCTTCTCGCGCCGCGGCAGCGGCACGAGGTCGTCGCCGTAACGCGATCCCCCGCCGAAACCGCCGCGCCCCGCACCGCTCCCGGGCCGGCCGTTCAGCGCGCGCGACTGCGTTCCGCCGCGCGAGTTCACGTCTCCCGGCGACTGCCGCCAGTCGATCAGCTCGTGCGGGATCTCCTGCAGGAAGCGGCTCGGGAGGGCCGCAGACACCTCGCCGAACTGCGCACGGGTCATCGCGAGCGAGACGTGCAGCTTCTTGCGCGCGCGGGTCAGGGCGACGTAGAACAGCCGCCGCTCCTCCTGCGGGCCGCCCGGCTCGTTCGCGGAGATCCGGTGCGGGATCAGGTCTTCTTCGACGCCGGTGACGAACACGGCGTCGAACTCGAGGCCCTTCGCGGTGTGCATCGTCATGAGCGAGACCGATCCCGACGAGTCGTCGAGATCGTCGGCATCCGACACCAGCGCCACCTCGGTCAAGAAGTCGAGCAGCGTCCCTTCGGGGTTGTTGCGCGCGAACTCGCGCGTGACGGCGACGAGCTCGTCGAGGTTCTCGACGCGCGCCTCGTCCTGCGGGTCTTTCGAGCGGCGGAGCGCGTCGAGGTATCCCGACTTGTTGAGCAGCACGTTGAGGCCCTCGGTCACGGACGTCGGCGGGGCGACCTCGCCCGAGGCGGGCAGCATGATCTCGGTCGCCTCGGCCAGCACCGCGTCGAGGTGGGCGATGGCCTGCTGGATCTTCGGCCCGACCCCGAGCGCCGACGCGTTCGCCAGCGCGTCGCGGAAGGTGATGCCCTCCTCGGCCGCGTAGCGGGCGATGGAGGTCTCGGTCACGTCGCCGATCCCGCGGCGCGGGCGGTTGAGGATGCGGCGGACGCTCAGTTCGTCGGCGGGGTTCGCGACGGCGATGAGGTACGCCATGGCATCCTTGATCTCCGCCCGCTCGTAGAACTTGGTGCCGCCCATGATCTTGTAGGGCACCGCCGAGCGGATGAAGATCTCTTCCAGCGCACGCGACTGCGAATTGGTGCGGTAGAAGACCGCCATCTCGCTGTAGGCGGTGCCGGCGCGGTGCAGGGCCTCGACCTCGTCGGCGACGAACTGCGCCTCGTCGTGCTGCGAGTAGCCGGTGAAGCCGATGATCGCGCTGCCCGGGCCGACGTCGGTCCAGAGCTTCTTGTCCTTGCGATCGAAGTTGTTGCCGATGACCGCATTCGCGGCATCCAGGATCGTCTGCGTCGACCGGTAGTTCTGCTCGAGCAGCACGACCTTCGCACCCGGATAGTCGCGTTCGAACTCGGTGATGTTGCGGATGTCGGCGCCGCGGAAGGCGTAGATCGACTGGTCCGAATCGCCGACCACGGTGAGCGAGGCGGCTTCCTCGCCGCCGGCGCCACCGCTCCGCGCGTCGAAGATCATCATGCCGGAGTCGTGCGCCTGCCCGTCCGATCCCGGGGGGCGGGTCAGCTCGTGGATCAGGGCGTACTGGGCGTGGTTGGTGTCCTGGTACTCGTCGACGAGGATGTGCCGGAAGCGCCGGCGATACACGTCGGCGACGTGCGGGAACGCGCGGAACAGGTAGACGGTCTGACCGATGAGATCGTCGAAGTCGAACGCGTTCGCGCGCTGCAGCGCACGCTGATAGTCGGCGAACACCTCCGCGAAGACGCGCTCGGCGGGGTCGCTCAGGTTCGCCGTGCGAGCGAACGACTCGGCGTCGGCCAGCTCGTTCTTGAGCTTCGAGATGCGTCCCTGAACGGATGCCGGGGTGAAGCCGAACGCGTCGGCCTCGTGCTCCTTGACGAGTCGCTTGATGAGGGCCCGCGAGTCGCCGGAGTCGTAGATGGTGAAGTTCTTGGTGAAGCCGAACTGGTCGGCCTCGCGGCGGAGGATGCGTACGCACGCGGAGTGGAAGGTGGAGATCCCCATGCCCTGCGCGGTGTCGCCGATGAGGCCGCGCACGCGCTCGCGCATCTCTCCCGCGGCCTTGTTGGTGAAGGTGATCGCGAGGATCTGGCTCGGCCACGCCTCGCGCGAGCGCAGCAGCGACGCGATGCGGCGGGTGAGGACGCTGGTCTTGCCCGAGCCGGCGCCCGCGACGATGAGCAGCGCGGGGCCGCGGTAAGTGACGGCCTCGCGCTGCGGCTCGTTGAGGCCCGCGAGGAGGTCGTCGTCGGAGCGGCCGGGGGCCGGCGTGCCGGCGCCGACGATGACGGGTTTGATGGGGTCAGGCATGGCCTCTCAAGTCTAGGTCGCCCCCTCGACATCCCCGCCTCGCCTGTGCCGCCGGGCATGCCCCCGCCGCCGAGCATGCCCCCCGACGCCGAGCCGCCACGCTCTGTGCGAGCCGCCACGCTCTGTGCGGTCCGGATCGTGGCGGCTCGCACGAAGCGTGGCGGTTCGCGGGGCAGGAGGGGTGGCGGGAGAATGGGGGGATGAGGACGCTGCTCAATATCATCTGGATCGTGTTCGCGGGGTTCTGGCTGTTCCTCGGGTACGTCGCGGCGGGCGTGCTGCTATGCATCCCGATCATCACGATCCCGTGGGCGATCGCCTCGTTCCGCACCGCGGGCTACGTCATCTGGCCGTTCGGCCGCACGATCGTCTCGAAACCGACGGCGGGGGTCGGCTCGTTCCTCGGCAACGTCATCTGGGTGATCTTCGCCGGGTGGTGGCTGGCTCTCGGGCACCTCGCGAGCGGCATCGCGCTGTGCATCACGATCATCGGCATCCCGATGGCGATCGCCGACTTCAAGATGATCCCCATCTCGCTCATGCCGCTCGGCAAGGACATCGTCTCGACCCGTCAGGGCGAGTTCGACCGCGCTCTCTGAGCACGCCGCCCTCCCCCGAGAAACCACTTCCGCCGCGAGAAACCCACGGCACGCGTGGTTTCTCGCGCAGCGAGTGGTTTCTCGCGCGGATGCCGCAGGTGGATGCCCCGTCGTCACGCGGCGACACACGAAGCAAGGAACCGTCACAGCACTCGCGCGGGAGCGCAGCCTCGCTTAGCGTCGAAGGACATCGCGGCGATCCGGGCGGTCCCGGGCACCGGTTCATACCCGGTCGCGTTGCGGGTTCGACTCCCGCCGTCGCGTCTGTTCGCGAAAGGACGCGATCCCAATTGTTTCAAGGGATCGTGGCCGCTTTGCTCCTCTTCGGTGACGACCATCCGGACACCAGATGGACACACCTTGACCACGACGCCCAGTTTCGCGTTTCTCGTCACGTGGATCAATCTTCCGATTTTCCTGTAATCATGGTTACATGTAATCCCGTAACGATGATCGCAGGAATACCTGGAAACCGAGAAGAGCGATGAAGGGCAACGAGCTGGTGTGGCGCGCGCTCGCCGATCGTGCGCTCGAAGGGCAGCGGACCTGGCGGAATGTCGCCGACCTCGCCTACGAAGCGGGGGTTCCGAGCACGACCGCGTATCTTGCTCTCGAGCGACTCGAGAGCAACGGGACGATTGATCGGTACAGCCGCGGCGGGCTCGCGGTCGTCAGCATCGACAAGCTGCTGACGATGCTGTGCGCATGGCGCAACCTCGAGCGCGACACCCTCGCATGGACGACTCGAGAAAGCATCGCCCCTCTCCTCGACGGCAACGCGGGTCCCTACGCCCTCGGCGGCGCCGACGCGGCGACCGCGATCCTGAACGGCCGAGCCGTGGCGGACTTCAGCGAGCACATCGTGTACCTCCCCGCATCCGCGAAGGTCACCGACCTGCCCGCCGGCAAGGAGGTACGCGTGCTGTCGATGGACAAGCGTGCAGCGAAGACCTGGAACGGGTACTCGAGCCTTGCTCAGACGTATGCCGATCTCTTCGCGACTCCGGGGTGGCAGGCATCCGAGTTCCGGAAGGCGCTGCGCGACAGCTTCCTGCGGGACCGCGAGTGGGATCAGGAAAGTGACGTGCGATGACGATTCTCGGGGCAGACGATGAGGGCCGCCTTCGCGCTCTGCTGGACTCGCTCGGGTACGACCTCGAGCCCTCGATCCTCATCGGAGGGTGGGCGACGAACGCGCGCGTCGGCGGCGAGATCAGCCACGACATCGACCTGATCATCACCGACCAGAACCTGCGGCAGAGACTCGCGGAACGCCTCACTGAGTACAGCGAGAACCACCTCCGCAGTGGCGGGCGGAAGGCGCGCGGCAACGCCGATGGCGTCCACGTCGACGCGTACTTCCCCTACGAGTCCAAGCTCGGGACCAGGCTGCTCCTCGACGTCGGTGCGCTCACGCGCTACGTCGACCCCGACCTCAAGGTCGAAGGCTGGCTCATGCTCACACTCGACGCCCACATCGCCACGGCGGACCTGTCGATGACATTCCCGGGCACATGCGCACGACATTCGAACTCCTCCCCAAACTCGCCGGACTCAACCAGAAGGACCGTCGCCGCTACGCCTCCCTCGCCCGCGAATGGATCGAAGAAGCTGAACTGCAGCTTCGGCGCCGGTCAGACGGGCGCCCGGGACCGACGCTCGGAGCAGGCACGTGACGCTGGAACTCGGTCCCGACGACAAACGCATGAAGCTGCGCTACGCCGGGAGCTGTCGGCTATGTGGCCGCGCGCACAGTGCGGGTGCCGAGGCCATCTACGAGCGGGCCCGAAAGGCGATTCGCTGCGTGGAGTGCGACAAACCGGCAGTCGAGGCGCCCCCGGTCGAAGTCGTGGGCGGCGAAGCCGGTGCGTCCGCGCGCCGAGACTACGAGCGACGCCGGGATGCCCGTGAGCAGCGGATCCGCGGTGAGCATCCGAAGCTCGGCGGGCTGATCCTCGCACTGTCTGACGATCCGCAAAGCACGAAGGCGTGGGAGCGCGGGGCGGTCGGCGAGGAGCTCATGGCGAAACGGCTCGCCGACGTCCCCGACACCTTCCGCGTCATGCACGACCGTCGCATCCGCGGAACGAAAGCGAACATCGACCACATCGCCATCGGCCCCTCGGGTGTCTGGGTGATCGACGCGAAGCGATACAAAGACAAGCGCCCGGAGCTGCGCGTTGCGGGCGGCCTCTTCCGACCGCGGGTGGAGTCGCTTCGAGTTGGCGGCCGCGACGGCACCAAACTCGTCGACGGCGTGAAGTCGCAAGTCGACCGCGTCCGCGAGGCACTAACCGACGACACGATCCCGATCACAGGCGTGCTGTGCTTCCTCGAGGCCGACTGGCCGCTCCTCGGAGGATCCTTCACGGTCGACGGCGTCCACGTCGTCTGGCCGCGGCTCCTCATCAAGCGGATGATGGAGGCGCCCATTGTCGCCTTCGACGTCGACGCCATTGACGCGCGCCTCGCACAGGCTTTCCCCGTCGCGTAAATCGCAGCTACAGCACGAACTCCGACATCCACGCGCAGCGGGGCGCCGTTTCCGCCTCGGCCTTCGAGGGCGGCGCCGGAACCGTCTCGATCTGTCGCGGGAGCGAATTCGGTATCAGCGGCTCGATGCGACCAGGCTGGGCATGACGAGGTCCGGCAAGTGCCCACTCGCCATCCACCGTGACCAGGGCGAGCGGGTGGCCGTCGGCGATCGCGATGCCGGTATCGATGTGCAGCGCGGCGAGGAGTGCAGCGAGTGTGATCTGCACTTCTGCTTCCGACGCCTCCCGTGAACGCAGAACGGCATGCGGTGATCTCAGGTCGGTGCGGCTGGCTTCGCGCAGCAGCGCGCGGAGGTTTGCCCTGAGGGCGACGACCGCGAGCTGCGGTTCGGTGTGACGCTCCGAGAGAGCGACAGCGACCGGGCCGAGACGAGGGTCGGGAGCGATCAGCGCGCGGATGGTGTCGCGCATCCGCTTCCGTTCGCTCTGGAAGAGCCTTCGGACGCCGCGTGGATGCGCGAGGACGGAGTGGACGTCGGGCAGCGCGGCGGTCAGCGCGGCAGCTTCGTCGATCGGGCTTGCAGACGCGGCACTGGCGGGCACGTCGGCGAGCAGGTTGGCGTATCCGAAGTCGCCGTCGCGCGTGTAGAGGAAAACGTCGGCTGCGATGGTACCGGTCGAGCGTGGCGGGAGGACGATGTCGATCGGCCCCTGGGCGGGTCGCGTCGTCGACACGGCGCGCGCGGCCCCGGTCGACGTCATGGCGGTCACCCGCGCGTGCGTGTTCGGACTCCGGTAGGTCAGCTCGAGGTCGACGAGCGGCTCCAGAGTGATGTCGGCACGAGAACCCACGATGTCGGCGAAGCCCTCCGCGCTCACATCCACGTCGCGCGGCCGCGCGTTGATGCGGTCCGGCGAAGTGAACCCCGCCGCGCGCGCCCGCCGCCACAGACCGGACATGCGGGTGCGGTGGTTCTGCGGTTCGAGCGTGCGCTCGAGCATCCACAGCAGCCGCCCGGTCCCCCGCTCGGGGTGAGGCGACAGCTGCCACCAGGTCAAGCGGCGGGAGAGGTCGCCGGCGACGGCGGGTGCCCAGGTCGCGGCATCCGCATAGCCGAGCGAGGCGACCCACGCGAGGTATCGCGGCATGTCTTCGACGGCGCGGCGCAGCTCCGCCATCGAGACCCCGACCGGCGGGGTGTCGCGTGCGCGACCGGGCGATCGGAGGGCGATCTGCGCGGCCGCCAGGCACAGTCGTGCTCCGAACCAGTCGCGCGTGCGAGCGAGCACTCGCGGCGACCATCCGGTGAGCAGCTCGTCGACGTATCCGGTGTAGACGCGCTCGTTGACGGGGCGTTCTCGGAGCGCCGCGGCGGCGGTGGTGACGGTCTGCAGCACCAGCTCCTCCGCCTCGTCGGCGCTGGACGGCAGCGGCAGCGCGGCGAGGGCCCGGAGCATCTCCCCCGCGGAGTCGACGTCGATCATGAGCCGGGAGGTCAGCATCCCGATCTCGGTCGGCGCGAGATGCGCGTCAACCTCGGTCGCGAAGCCGCGCGCGAGGAGCATGTCGATGACGTCGTCCAGGTCGGCGGAAGCCCGATTCTGCGCGAACGCGAGGGTCTGCTCGAACCACGACCGCGCACTCGCGCGGTCGGTGACCGATCCGAGCAGCAGCTCGGCGAGGATGGCGTCGCCGAGCTGCGTGACGATGCGACTGTTCGCCGCGTAGCCGTCACTGAGCTTGACCTTCCACGTTCCCTCGTCGACCCGTGGGACGAGCATAAATCCGTAGCCCTCGGGCTCCTGCCCGGCGCGGCCCGCCCGCCCGAACATCTGCTGCGCCTGACTGACTTCGAGCGGTGTCATGCCGAGCTCGAGGTCACGGATGATGACGAACTTCGCGGGCGTGTTGACACCCGTCGACAACCCGGATGTGGCGACGAGGACGCGGAGCTCGCGGGCGCGGAACGCGTCCAGCGCACGGCCGGCGCGGGGTGCGTCGCGAAAGTGGATGCCGACGCCGCGACGGAAGCACTCTTCGATCACCGTGTCCAGCTCGACGCCATGGAAGCGGACGCCGGCTGCGCGCGCCGCGGTGCGGATCACGGCGGCCTTGCTGCCGCAGAACACGACAGCGCTCGAACCGCCAGCGTTCCCGGCGTCCCGCGCGCCGGGGTCCGTTCCGACGAGACTCCGCAGCAGCGGGATTACGGTGTCGTCTTTCGCGGACTCGAACTGCTCGCGTTTGCCGTGGGTCGGCGGGTCGTAGGGCACGAGCTGCGTCGTGAGGACGGTTGGCCGCCACGTCGAGCGCACGAGGTCCGCGTGGAACCACGCTGCGAGTTCGTCGGCGTTCGACACGGTCGCCGAGAGCGCGACGATCCGCGTGCGTCCTTCCGCAACGCGGAGCCGCGCGATCATCGACTCGAGCGTCGCGCCGCGGGTCGGGTCACCGACCAGATGGACTTCGTCGATGATGAGGCATCCGATGCGGCCGATGACGTCCTTCAACGAGGCCCGCCGATAGAGCGCCTCGAACTTCTCTGTGGTGGCGACCCAGAGCTGCGCCTGCTTCACCGCATCGCTCGACATGTTGGTCTCGCCGGTGAGCTCGATCGTTCGAATGCCAGGGCTCGTCACACGGAATGTGACATTGGGGTGTGACACTTCTTGTAGACGGTCGTTACCAGGAAGGAACGACAGGCAGAGATGTCTACGAATCGCAGGAAGTTCACTGAGGAGTTCAAGG